>NZ_JARBAX010000001.1:0-300000 GCF_028807635.1 Streptomyces spiramyceticus | reverse complement strand
GCCGCTTCCGCACTCGACGCCGCCCGCGAGCGCTGCGCCGCGCTCGACGGGCTGTCGCAGCAGGCCGCCGAGGAGATGCGCCGCCTCGGTCCGTTGCGCGAGCAGTACGAGCGGGTTGCCCGCCTCGCATCGCTCACGGCAGGCACCTCCGCCGACAACGAACGCAAAATGCGCCTGGAGTCGTACGTCCTGGCGGCCCGCCTCGAACAAGTCGCGGCCGCGGCCACCGCACGCCTCCAGCGCATGTCGTCGGGCCGCTACACCCTCGTCCACTCCGACGCCAGGTCCGGCGGCCGCGGCCGCTCAGGGCTCGGTCTGCACGTCGTGGACGCCTGGACGGGCAGCGAGCGCGACACGGCGACGCTCTCGGGCGGCGAGACGTTCTTCGCCTCCCTGGCGCTCGCGCTGGGCCTTGCCGACGTCGTCACCGACGAGGCCGGCGGCGTACAGCTCGACACGCTCTTCATCGACGAGGGCTTCGGCAGCCTCGACGACCAGACCCTGGACGAGGTCCTCGACGTACTGGACTCGCTGCGCGAGCGGGACCGCAGCGTGGGCATCGTGAGCCATGTCGCCGACCTGCGCCGCCGTGTCACCACACAACTGGAGGTGGTGAAGGACCGGCACGGCTCCGCGGTGCGGCACCACATGACGGGGATCAGCGGCTGAGCGCCCTGCGCGGCAGCGGGGAGGAGTAGACGACGCTCGTGGTGACCGAGCCCAGCGAGCCGATCCGGCCCGACACCTCTTCGAGGTGCTTCATCGAGCGGGCCGCGACCTTCAGCACGAAGCAGTCGTCACCGGTGACGTGATGCGCCTCCAGAACTTCGGGCGTCACGTCCAGCAGGTCGTGGAAGGGCTTGTAGTTGCCGTGCGGATAGCGCAGCCGTACGAACGCCAGGATGGGCATTCCGAGCCGGTCCTGCTCGACGACAGCCATGTAGCCCGAGATCACACCGGCCTCTTCGAGCCGCCGTACCCGCTCCGTCACGGCGCTCGCGGACATGGAGACGGTGCGTGCCAGCTCGGTGAAACTGGCCCGGCCTTCGCTTTGCAGGGCTTCCAGGATGCGCCAGTCGGTGGCGTCCGGTGAATATCCGGTCATGCGGAGAGACAACAGGGAAACCAGCGGCAGATCAAGAGAAGAGCCGGGGAATCTCACTTCAGGAAGTTGATCAACGCTCGTAGATTTTCAGCCATGACAACGACACCGCTCAGCACTCCCCAGGCCCCCACGTCCGCCACCGTCACTGCCGCCACGAACGCCGTTCTTCGCGTCCCGCCGGCTTCTCCCGCAGCCGCAGCCGCCTATTTCGGCGCCGGCCTCGCCTTCCACGCCGACGTGTCCGACGTCGCCTCCGTCCTCACCTCCGGCGACGACCCCGGCTTCGTAGTGATCGACTCCCGCTCGACCGAGTCGTGGGACCAGGGGCACATCCCCGGCGCCCTGCACCTGCCGACGGCGCTGATCCCCGCGCAGGCGGAGCGGCTTCTGGACAAGTCCGTCCCGGTCGTCACGTACTGCTGGGGCCCCGGCTGCAACGGCGGCACCCGCGCGGCCCTCGCCCTGGCCGAACTCGGCTACCAGGTCAAGGAGATGCTCGGCGGCATCGAGTACTGGATCCGCGAGGGTTTCGAGGTCGAGACGTGGGAGGGGCGGCAGCAGCGCGACGCCGACCCGCTGACGGCGCCCGTCGGGTCAGACAACTGCGGCTGCTGACCGCCGAGCGGTGGCGCAGGTTCCGTGCGACGGCGGCCGGGCTCATGGAGTTGAGCTCAGTTGAGCTCATCTGAACCCCGGCCGCCGATACCGCACCCGTACAAACAGCGGTCAGAGCTTCGACAGCTCTTCCACCAGGTCGTCGAGGCCCAGCGACCCCTGCGAAAGCGCCGCCATGTGCCACGCCTTGGCATCGAAGGCGTCGCCGTGCGCCTTGCGCGCGTTCTCGCGGCCCAGCAGCCAGGCCCGCTCGCCCAGCTTGTAGCCGATCGCCTGTCCCGGCATCGACAGATAGCGGGTCAGTTCGCTCTCCACGAAGTCCGCGGGCCGCCCGCTGTGCATGCCGAAGAACTCGTGCGCCAGCTCCGGCGTCCAGCGCTCGCCGGGGTGGAACGGCGAGTCCGCCGGGATCTCCAGCTCCAGGTGCATGCCGATGTCGACAATCACCCGCGTCGACCGCATCATCTGCGCGTCCAGGTAGCCGAGCCTGCGCTCCGGGTCGCCGAGGAAGCCCAGCTCGTCCATCAGCCGCTCCGCGTACAGCGCCCAGCCCTCGGCGTTGGCGCTGACCATGCCGACGGTCGCCTGGTAACGGGACAGCTGGTCCGCGACATGAACCCACTGCGCGAGCTGGAGGTGGTGGCCCGGGACGCCCTCGTGGTACCAGGTCGACGTCAGGTCGTACACCGGGAAGCGCGTCTCGCCCATCGTCGGCAGCCAGGTGATGCCCGGGCGCGAGAAGTCCTCGGAGGGTGTGGTGTAGTACGGGGCCGCCGCGCTGCCGGGGGGCGCGATGCGGGATTCCACCTTCCGTACGCGGTCGGCGAGTTCGAAGTGGGTACCGTCCAGTGCCTCGATGGCCTCGTCCATCAGGCCCTGCAGCCAGGCCCTGGTCTCCTCGACGCCCTCGATGTGCGTGCCGTGCTCGTCGAGCCAGGCCAGCGCCTCCCACGGGGTGGCCGCGCCCGGCAGGATCTTCTCGGCCTCGGCCTTCATCTCGCCGAGCAGCCGGTGGTATTCGGACCAGCCGTACGCGTACGCCTCGTCGAGGTCGAGGTCGGTGCCGTTGAAGTAGCGCGACCAGCGGGCGTACCGCTCACGGCCCACCGTGTCGGGCGCCCCCTTGACCGCCGGGGCGTACACATCACGCATCCAGTCGCGCAGCGCGACGACCGCGTGGGTGGCGCCGCGCGCCGCCGCGTCCAGTTCGGCGCGCAGCGCGTCGGGGCCGGCCGCCGCGAAGTCCTCGAACCAGCCGCGCTCGGTGCCCGCCCACTCGGTCAGCTGGCCGGTGAACGTCTCCGTGGCGCGCGGCCCGCCGAGCAGCCCGCGTTCCATGCCGAGCGCGAGCGACGCCCGGTAGCCCTCAAGCGCCTCCGGCACCGCGCGCAGCCGCTCGGCCACCGCGACCCAGTCCTCCTCGGTCTCGGTCGGCGTCACCGTGAAGACGCCGCGGATGCTGTGCGCGGGGGAGTGGAGGTTGCTGACGGTGCACAGACTCTCGCCGGCTTCGTGGACTGCGAGTTCGGCGGTCAGCCGCTCGCGCAGCAGCCGCCCGCAGCGGCGCTCGGCGTCACTGTCCGCGCCGGTCGGCCGCTCCGCCTCGTCGAGCCCGGCGAGCGTGGTGCGGGCCAGCTCGGCGATTGCCTCCTGCCCTGCGGGGGAGAAGTCCGGCAGCCTGCTGGAACTCTCCTTGACTCCCAGGTACGTGCCGAGGATCGGGTCGAGGGCGATGAGTGCGTCGACGTACGCGTCGGCGACCTGGCGCGGGAGCGCGCTGCTCGAAGTATCAGACATGCGGACATCCTCGTACGAGGATGAGCCCCGCGTCACTACCGTCCGGGGTGAGCGGCCTGATGCCGATGGTCTTGGGATGCGCCCTGGACCGGCGGCAGCAGAGGTTAGAGCGCGCGCGACTCGGGCAGCGCCGTGATCCGTTCGACGAACGGGCCGATCAGCTCGCGGCGGTGCGGCCGCACCTGGACCGAAAGCAGCGCTTCAAGGCCACGGCCGAGTTTGGCCGGATCCAGACGCAGCTGATGCCCGAGAATCACGCCGCATCGGCGCAGCGACGAAGTACCTGGGTGGGCACGGCGACGTCATGGGCGGGGTAGTGGCCTGCGACGAGGAGTTCGCACGGCTGTTGCGGCAGGTGCGGTTCGCGACCGGTGGCGTACTGCATCCGCTGGCCGGATATCTGCTGCTGCGCGGGCTTTCCACCCTGCCGGTACGGGTGCGGGCGGCATCGGCGACCGCGGCAGAGCCGGCCCGGCGGCTGGCCGCCGATCCGCGCGTGGCGCAGGTCCACTACCCGAAGGTGGGCGGCGCGATGGTGGCCTTCGAGGTGTGCGGCGACCCGCACGCGGTGATCGCGGGCGTACGGCTGATCACACCGGCCGTCAGCCTCTGCAGCGTCGACTCGGTCGTCCAGCACCCGGCCTCCATCAGCCACCGCATTGTGGCCGAGGGAGACCGGCGGACCGCGGGCGTCAACGACCGGCTGTTGCGGATGTCGGTCGGGCTGGAGGACACCGAGGACCCGTGGCGGGACCTGTGCGGGGCACTCAGCGCCGCTGGGCCTGCTGAGGTTGCTGGGTCTGGTGATGTTGCTGGGTCAGCTCGGACTCTTGGGTCTGCTCGTACGGAAGGCGGGATCGTACGGTCGCTGCACTCAGCCGGGCTGTGACCACCAGCGTCCCCTCCTCGATCTGGTAGTCGAGCGGCAGGCCGAGGCCGCGCATGGCCGCGACCATGCCGGTGTTGGAAGACTGGGTGACGGCGTAGACGCTCTCGCACCGTGCGTCCAGGGCCATGACCACCAGACGGCCGAGGAGCTCGGAGCCGATGCCGCGGCGCTGCCACGCATCCTCGACGAGCAGCGCGACCTCGGTCTCGTCGCCGTCCCAGAGCAGATGTCCGAGAGCGACGAGGCGGCCGGACGCGGTCTGGACGGCGAGGGTGCGGCCGTAGCGCGGGCTGAGCAGGTGGCTCAGGTAGCGGTCGGCGTCGCCGACCGGGCCGTGATACCGCAGGTTCAGGGTGCGGTCGCTGCAGCGGTCGTGCATCGCGCGGGCGGCTTCGAGGTCGTCGGGGCCTGCCCTGCGCACGGTGATCTCGTTGCCCTCCGGGAGAGTCAGGATGTCCTCGCTGCGCGGCATACGGGGGCCGAGCCGGGCATCGAGCTCCACGAGGGCGCGGGCCCGGGCGAACTCGGTGGGAGTGAACGGGAGATAGGGGCGCTCGATCGTGATGGCGCCGCCCGACGGGTCGCGCAGCTTCATCACCGTGCTGTCGAGCACCCCTTCGACGGGTGCGGTCTCGCCGGTGGGGCGGCCGGTGAGGGTGGTGGCGGGCAGCGAGTGGATGGTGCAACGGCCGAGCAACTGGCGCAGGGCCAGCGGCAGTTCCGCAGCATCAAGAGCTGTACGGGTGGCGAGACCGAGCACCCGGGTGGGCGCGTCCACCAGGTCGTGGGCGTCGGCGCGCTCCAGCCAGGTGTCGCTGCCGCCGGCGGCAGCGATCTCCCCGCTGAGCTGCGCGGCCTGGAGCGTGGCGGGGGCGCGCAGCAGGAGCTCGTCGACGGTGCCCTCGGCGAGCGGATGCGTCTGGAGGGTGAGGATGTCCACCCGGTGCCTGGCCAGGGCAGTGCACAGCAGCGCCAGGCTGCCGGGCTCGTCCTTGACGGTGGTGCGCATTCGCCACAGCGCTGTGTCCGGGCCGGGCTCCGGGGCACCGGACTCGCTCTTGTCCGACTTCCCGTTGCCCGGTGCGGCGGTCGGCGGGGAATGGCTGTGCCGTCGTGCCCACCACGTGTGGAATCCGGCCGTGGCCGTGAGGACCACGGCCGATGCGATGAGCAGGAACGGCCCGTCCGGCCCGTGCGCGACCATGTTCGCGATAGCGTCGGCGACGGCCACCGCGGTGAACAGGGCGGCGAGTTCGACGAGGTCCCGCCGCCAGTGGTGTGTACGGCGGGTCCTCTTCGCGGACGTTACGTCAGTTGCGGGAGCTGGGTCAGTCAGTTTCCTCATGGCACCACTGTGGCCGACCGGTGTTGCGTGATCACGAACGCTTTGTGACTGATGGGTTAAGTGTGCTTCTGGGAGTTTAGTGACCGTTTTCAACCATCTCTACGAATCCATCTCTACGGTCCATCTCTACGGTCCGTCTCTACTGGCCGACGAGGCCCGGCTGCAGCGTCTTGCTGAACAGCACCGCGCCGCCCTCGGCCCGCAACCGCACCGTCAGCTCACCCCTCCCGCCGTCGATCTCGACCTCGCCGAAATGCTGCGGGGCCTCCATCGGCGACACGTTCGCCCGCGTCGGTGCCTTGAGGAAGACCTGGTCGGGACCGAAGGTGGCGTCGAGTCCGGTCGCCGGGAAGCCGCCCGCGGCCAGTGGGCCGGACACGAACTCCCAGAAGGGTGCGAAGTCCTTGAAGGCCGCGCGGGACGGGTCGTAGTGTTGGGCCGAGGTGTAGTGCACGTCGGCCGTGAGCCACAGGGTGCCGGTGATGCGGGCGTGCTTGATGTGCCGCAGCAGCTCCGCGATCTGGAGCTCCCGCCCCAGCGGCGCCCCGGGATCGCCCTGTGCGACCGCCTCGAAGTTGGCCGCCCCGTCCGGGACGACGATGCCCAGCGGCATGTCCGCCGCGATGACCTTCCACACCGCGCGCGAGCGCGACAGCTCCCGCTTCAGCCACGCCAGTTGTGCGGCGCCGAGGATGCCGGTCGTGTCGTCCGGCTGGCGGCCGGGGGAGTTGGCATTGCGGTACGTCCGCATGTCCAGCACGAAGACGTCGAGGAGCGGGCCCTGCCTGACGACCCGGTACATGCGGCCGTCGCGGTCCTTGCCGCGGGCGGGCAGCGTGGAGACCGGGAAGTACTCGCCGAATGCGCGCATGGACCGCGCAGCCAGTACGTCCACGTTCTTCTCGGTGTAGCGGACGTCGTCGAGGATCTGGCCCGGGTACCAGTTGTTGCGTACCTCATGGTCGTCCCACTGCACGATCGACGGCACCTGTGCGTTGAATCGCCGCAGGTTCTCGTCCAGCAGGTTGTACCTGAAGTTCCCCCGGAACTCGGCCAGCGTCTCGGCGACCTTCGCCTTCTCCTCCGTGGTGATGTTCCGCCAGACCCGTCCGTCCGGCAGTGTCACGGTCGGCCTGATCACCCCGTCCGCGTATACGGTGTCGCCGCTGCACAGGAAGAAGTCCGGGTCGAGGCGGCGCATCTCGTCGTACACCCGATAGCCCCCGATGTCCGGATTGATCCCCCAGCCCTGCCCGGCTATGTCGCCGGACCACAGGAAACGGACGCCGTCGCTGCGCTTCGCCGAGGCCGTACGGAACGTCCCGTGGACCGGCTCTCCGGTGCGACGCGGATCGTCGGGATCGGCCAGGACCACGCGGTAGTGCACCTGTTCGCCCGCGGGGAGCCCGCGCAGCGGTGTCGTACCGGTGAAGTCGGTACCCGCCCCGAGCAGGGGCCCGTGCCATCTGCGGGAGTGGCGGAACGATTCGGTTGCCGACGTCTCCACGATCATCCGGGCCGGGCGGTCGGACCGTACCCACACCAGCCCGGAAGAGGCGGTGACATCGCCGGCCTGTACGCCCCATCCGGCGCGCGGCCGCCCGGAGAGTGCCAGGGCGGGGGCCGCCGCCGCGCCGACAGCGGGCAACGCCAGCGCGGCCGATGCGGCGAGCGAGCCGCGCAGGAGGGCGCGTCGGTCGGGGGACAGGCTCTGCGGTCGGTACGGCATCGAGGCGCCTCCAGGGGCGATTCGGTCGGGTCCGGTGTGCGACGCCATGCCTAGTGCCCGGCCACGGCGACCACGCGAACCCCAAGTGAACAACCGCCCCGGGCAAGGGGGAACCGGTTCGACGAACCACTGATGTCGCGCAGGCGAGCGGCGGCCCAATCGGAGGCGTACGCCGCCGAATTGGTCTCCGACAGCGCCATGGAAGTGGACCTTAAAGGAGGCCGGTTCACTGCCTAGCGTGGGCTCCATGAACGCCACATCCGTAAGAGGGTCGCTGTTCGCCGCCTTCGCCTGTGTCCTGGTCGGCGGTTCCTTCACCGCCAATAGTGTCCTCGGCGACTATCCGTACGCGGGGGGCCAGGCAATCCGCTACGGCCTTGCCTGCCTGCTCCTCCTGCCCCTCCTCGGCCGCGGCGGCACCGCACCGCTGCGGAAACTGACTCGCCGCCAGTGGGGCAGGATCGCCCTGCTCTCCGCCGTAGGAATGGTCGGCTTCAACCTGGCCGTCCTTGCTGCGGAACGCACCGCAGAGCCGGCCGTACCCGGCGTCTTCGTCGGCTGCGCCCCGGTGGTCGTCGCCGTGCTCGTCCCCCTCCTGGACGGCCGACGCCCCACCCGGCTCGTCGTATACGGCGCCCTGCTGGTCGCCGCCGGTGCCTTCACGGTGCAGGGGTGGGGGCGTACCGACGCGGCCGGGATCGGCTGGTCCGTCGCGGCACTTGCAGGGGAGGTCGGGTTCGCCGTCATCGCCGTGCCCGTGCTGCGACCGCTCGGCCCCAAGCTGCTGTCCGCCGCGGGCTGCGGTGTCGCCGCCGTCGAATCCACCCTGATCGGCGTGCTGCACGACGGCGCCGACTGGCTGCGGCTGCCCAGTCCCGGTGAGGGCGTTGCGCTGGTGTGGCAGGCCGTGGTCGTCACCGTCGTCGGCTTCGTGTGCTGGTACATGGGCGTGCAGCGGATCGGCGCCGAGCGGGCCACGCTCTTCTCCGGGCTCATCCCCGTCGCGGCCGCGATGACCGCACCGCTGGTCGGGACCGGGGCGTACGGTGCGGCACAGATCGCGGGCAGCGCGCTGGTGTGCGCCGGTGTGGGGCTCGGATCGGGCGCGTTCGGCGGGCGCCCCGGGCCCGTTGCAGCGGCTGCCGTACCCGTCGCACCCGTCGTACCCGTCGTCTCAGCGGCTGGTGTCGAGGATGACACGGGCCACCAGCGCGGGGTCGTCGTTCATCGGGACGTGGCCGCAGCCGGGCAGCCTGACCAGCCGGGCCCCGGGTATGGCGCGCTTGGCCCGGATGCCCTGCCGGCGAAGCAGCAGCCGGTCCTTGCTGCCCCACGCGACAGTGACGGGTATGCCGGGCACGTCGTCGGTGAACAGGACTGAACCCCCGGTCGCGAGCGTCTCGCTGAACCCGGTCGCGTCGCGCAGCGCCAGGGTCTCCGCGACGACGGCCTTCGGTGAACGCCGCCCGGGCCGCGCGTAGATGGTGCTGGTGAGCGCCGCCCGCCCGGCGGCCGTGCCCGCCAGGCGCTCGATGAGCGGCAGCGGCAGGGCCTGCGCCCCGAAGCGCATTCCGCGCAGAGCCCCGAACGCGTACCGGCGTTCGCTCTGCGACCAGAAACCTGCGGGGGAGAGGGCCGTCACCGACCGTACGAGCTTGTGGCGGCCCAACTCCAGGGCGAGCAGGCCGCCGAGAGAGTTTCCCGCGACGTGCGGACGCTCGATGCCGAGGGCCTCGCACAGCGCGCCGAGTGTGGGGACCACCGTCGACAGGTCGTAGGACAGGCCGTCGGGAAGCGCGGGCGACTCGCCGAAACCGGGCAGGTCGACGGCGATCACATCCCGCTCGGCGGCCAGTGCGGAGAACACCGGCTCCCAGGCCTGCCAGTGATGGCCGATGCCGTGCAGCAGAAGGAGCGGCTCGCCGGCGCCCGCCCGTTCGTATGCCACGGAGAGCGTGTGACTGCCCGTGGCGGACTCGGTCGTGAAGGAGACCTTTGCGGCCATGCTGCTGCTCCCTGGGGTCGGGGGTCGGCGTTTAGACACCGCGTCAACAACAATTACCGCTCAGTAGCTTGGAGTTCAAGGGGCCAACCCGTACCGGCCAATGTGCTCTGTCCCGCACCGATGCCGCCTGGACAGCGTGGAAGTGGTCGGCTGGGATGGGGAACGTGACTGCCGACACCGTGACCGACGTCTTCGAAGAGCACCGGCCCGTCCTGACGGGAGTGGCCTACAGGATGCTCGGCCGGGTGGCCGACGCCGAGGACGTCGTACAGGAGGCGTGGCTGCGCTGGTCGGCCGAGACGCGCGACGACGTGCGAGAACCACGGGCCTACCTGTGCCGCATCACCACCAGGCTCGCGATCGACCGGCTGCGGCACGTACAGGCACGGCGCGAGGCGTACGTCGGGCCGTGGCTGCCCGAGCCGGTCGTGACCGACTTCGGGGCCGCCGTCCCGGACACCGCCGAGCGCGCGATGCTCGCCGACTCCGTTTCGCTCGCGGTCCTCGTCGTCCTCGAATCGCTCTCGCCGCTGGAACGCGCCGTTTTCGTCCTGCGGGAGGCGTTCGGCTTTCCGTACGCAGAGATCGCCGCCACGCTCGACCGCTCGGAATCGGCCGTACGGCAGCTGGCGGGACGTGCGCGCCGGCACGTCGAGGAGGGCAGGCCCAGATTCGACGTCGACCCGGCCGAGCGCCGCGACGTCACCGAGCGCTTCCTCGCCGCCGCGTCGGGAGGGGACCTCGACGCACTGCTCTTGCTGCTTGCTCCGGACGTCCGGCTGGTGGGCGACAGCGGCGGCAAGGCAAAGGCGCCGCTGCGGGTCATGCAGAGCGCAGACAAGGTGGGTCGATTCCTCTTCGCCGTGGCCAAGCAGCCCATCGTGCAGAGCGAGTTCCGGTTCCTGGAGCTCAACGGCGGGCCGGCGCTGCTGATCCTGTCCGGCGGGGTGCCGGACGCCGTCTTCCAGCTGGATGTGGTGGACGGTCTGGTCCAGTGCGTCTATATCGTGCGTAACCCCGACAAAATTGCCGCACTCGCCCCGTAAAGTCCGCGTTTGCCCCCTGGGATTGGTCTTGACCAAGGGGGACCGCAGACTTATGGTCGCAGAGTTAGTGCAGGAACCTTTAATAAACAAGGGCACGGAAAGCCGTCACGGGCACGTCGGGGACATGTCCGTGGACACGTCCGCGGATGCGTTCGCGGACACGGAGATTGCGGAGGATCAGGGTGGGGACCACGCAGCTCGACACTGTGCCGGAGCCGAAGTACTGGCACCTCAAGACCGTCCTCAGCGAGGCACTCGACTCCGATTTCGCGGTCGGAGAGATCCTGCCCAACGAGCGTGAACTCGCCGCGCGCTTCGGCGTCGCCCGCGCCACGCTCCGCCAGGCACTGGAACAGCTGGAGCTGGAAGGCCGCCTGCAACGCCGCCGCGGCGTCGGCACGACAGTCGCCCCGCCACGCATGGGCGTCGACGTCGGAACCTCGCAGCACGGGTGGCCCGGTGCCGCCGGTGACGCCTGGCAGCCCGTCGACTGCACGGATGCCGTGCCCCCGGGAGCGGTGGCGCGGCTGCTCGACGTGGCGGGCGAGGACGAGGTGCACACAGTGCGCCGGATCCGGGTGACCCACGGCCAGCCGGTCGCGGCCGAGCTGCTGTACGTTCCTGTCGCGTCCGTGCCCGAACTGCCCGCCATCGAAGCCCCGTCCGGAGCGGCACGCGCGCGCAGCGTGCTGCGCGGTCTGCAGCGCCTCGGAATGGACGGCCAGGACCGCGCCGTCGAGCTCGGCTCCGCCCGCGCCGACGACGCCAAGGAGCTGGACCGGCTGCCCGGGGCGCCCGTCTTGGTCGTCACCACGCGCTACTTCGCCGAGGGCAGGACCGCCGCGGTCTCGGTGGCCACGTACCGGGCCGACACCTGCCGGCTCACCTTCGGCGACTCGGGCGACCTGGAGATCAGTCACCACACGCAGGAGCGCAAGGCGTCCTGATCGCCCGCCCCGCTGCTGGACTTCGGGCGGCCCGTCGCACTCAGCGGCGGGCCGTTACCGTTCCCTCGACGGCGAAAAGCTGCTCCTCGACGTGGTCGAGGGCGAGGCGCAGCGCGCCCGTCGCCACGGCCGCCTCACCGAGCAGGGACAGGGCCACCCGCGGCGGACGCAGGCAGTAGCGCTCCAACTCGCCCCGCAGCGGCTCCAGTACGCCGTCCAGACCGGCCGCCCACCCGCCGACCACGACCAGCTCGGGGTCGAGCGCGAGGACCAGCGCAGCCACATCGTGCACCAGGCGCTGGATGAACCGCTCGACGGCCTGCTGCGCGCCCGCATCCCCCTGCCTGGCCTGCCGGAACACCGCGGCCACCGCCTGCTCGTCCAGCGGATGCAGCGGCTCGTCCGTCGTCGACAGCAGCCTTTCCGGCGTGACTTCGCGGCCCAGCAGGTGCAGCGCGCCGATCTCGCCGGCGGCGCCGCCGAAGCCGCGGTGCAGCCGCCCGCCGATCAGCGAACCCGCGCCAGGGCTCAGCCCGGCCATGACGAACACGATGTCGTCGGATTCGACGGCGGCGCCCTTCCAGTGCTCGGCGACCGCCGCGGCGTTGGCGTCGTTCTCGACCAGCACGGGGCAGCGGAAGGAGCGGCGGAGCCGTTCGCCGAGCGGCAGCCCGGTCCAGTCCGGCAGGGCGGTACCGAGCCGAACGGTACCGTCCGCCTCCACGATGCCGGGAGTGCCGACGCCGACGGCGCGCAGCGAACCGCGCGCGACGCCGGCGCGGCGCAGCACGTCGGCGACCATGGCGCGTACCCGGTCGAGCCGCTCGTCCGCCGACGCGGTCTCGGACACCTCGCGGGAGCCGGCTCCGATGACGCGGCCGTCGAGGCCGGAGAGCAGGGCGGCGATCCGGTGCGGACCGATCTCGACGCCCATCAGGTGGCCCGCCTCGGCCCGGAACCGGAACCTGCGCGCGGGCCGCCCCTGGCGTCGGGCCTCACCTTCTTCGGGCGGGGCTTCGACGACAAGCCCGGTCACCATCAGCCCTTCGACCACACCCTCGACCGTCGGCCGGGACAGCCCGGTGACGCGGGTCAGGTCGGTGAGGGTGGGGGAGCCGGCGCCCCGCAGGGCGTGCAGGACCACGGCGGAATTGATCCGCCGCAGCAGAGAGGGGTCCCCGCCGGTCAACCGCCCCACGGTGTTTCCTCCCAGCTCGTCGCGTGTTTGCCGGATCGTACTCGCTGGTTCCGGAGCACAGCGAGCCGCGCCCGGGCAGGTCTGCGCACCGGGGCCGGATCAGCTCGGGGAGACGAAGCCGGACTCGTATGCGGCGATCACCGCCTGGGTGCGGTCCCGGGCACCCAACTTGGCCAGCACAGCGCTGACATGGGTCTTCACCGTCTCGCTGCCGACGACGAGCTTCCCGGCGATCTCGGCGTTGGACAGCCCGCGCGCCATGAGCCGGAGCACCGCTTCCTCCCGCTCGGTGAGCGCGGCACGGTCCAGGGCCGCGCGCGCCTTGTTGCTGCCGTACTCGGCGGCGAGGGCGCGGACGGCGGCGGGGAACAGCAGCGACTCGCCCTCGGCAACGAGCCGCACCGCATTCACGATCTCGGTCGGCCGGGCGCGCTTGAGCAGAAAGCCATCGGCCCCGGCCCGCAGTGCCTCGTACACGTACTCGTCGTTCTCGAATGTCGTCACCACCAGGATCTTCGGCGGCGAGTCGATGGTGCGCAGCACCACGCGGGTGGCCTCGATGCCGTCCATCAGAGGCATCCGTACATCCATGGCGACCACATCGGGACGTAGCCGGCGCACCAGCGGCACGACCGCGGCGCCGTCGGCCGCCTCACCCACCACCTCGATATCGGGCTGTGCCTCAAGGACGGCGCGCAGACCCGCGCGCACCAGAGGCTCGTCGTCGACCAGAAGAACGGTAACCGGCATTCGATCAGCGTATTCGGTCCAGCGGCAGGCTCGCGTGCACCATCCATTCCCCGTTGTACGGACCAGTCTTGGCGTTCCCGCCGAGCAGCGCGGCCCGCTCACGGATCCCTCGCAGCCCACTGCCACCGCCGGGGGAACCGGGCGATCCGCTCAGCGGGTTGGACACCTGTAGCTCCAGCCGCCCATCCGCGACAGCCATCCGCACCCGGACCGGGACAGCGCCGGAGTGGCGCAGCACATTGGTGAGCGACTCCTGGAGGATGCGATAACCCTCGCGTGACATCGGGCCCGGCACGCCGGACAGGGGCCCGGCCACCTCGACGTCGAGCTTCACCCCCGACGCGCGGGCGGAATCGAACAGGCGGCTCGCCTCGGCGAGTGTCGGACGCTGGGTGGTCGGCTTCCGCTCCTCCCGCAGCACGCGCAGCACCCGCTCCAAGTCCTCCAGCGCGTCCCGCCCGGTCTCCTCGATCGCGGCCAGCGCCCGGCCGGTGAACTCCGGGTCCTTCGCCGCCCGCGCCGCGCCTGCCTGAACGACGGCCACGGTCAGGGCATGCCCGATCGAGTCGTGCAGTTCGCGCGCGATGCGATTTCGCTCGAGAAGCTGCTCGGTGCGCTCCTCCATGGCCAGCAACCGCTCCTTGGGCGAGGGGCCGAGCAGGCGGCGGGCCATCAACGTGACCAGGTCTCCAAGAGCCGGAATGCTGACGAGCATCACTGCGAGCGGCACCGGCGCGAGCGGCGCGTACCACCAGTGCGGCTCCATGTCCGACATCAGCCAGATATTTCCCGTCGTGGCCGCTCCGGACGAGAACAGGATCATTTCGACGGTGAGGATCGGCAGCCAGAAGGTTACGATCGTCGCGACCACGGAGAGGGCCATCCGCACCTCGATCCAGCACACCGTCTTCCAGCGCTCGGCCCAGGTGACGGACGGTGCGGCGGCGATGGTGGGATCGGCTCGCCCCCGTTCGTCGGGCGTCAGCAACAGCTGGGCCTGCAGCCCCTCTTCCAGCCTCACCGCGCGAATCAGACCCAGCGGAAGCATCAACAGCGCTGGGAAGTACCACGTATCGAGCGAGATATACATCCACACACTGAAGATCGACACCGGGATGCACAGGTGCAGCCATCGTGTGTAGGTGACCCCGTGGGTCAGCCGGCGGAGATATCGGAACATGCGGTCATCCTGCCAGCGGGCCATGGTGCGACGGCTCCCCCGCACGGGGGAGATGATCCCCACGCGTGGGGGAGGCAGCAGGCAGGGCGCCGAAGCCAATCTGGATCCATGAACAGCATCGACGTCCAAGAACTCAGCAAGGAATACGGCACCAAACGCGCCGTGGACCGGCTCACCTTCACGGTGCGGCCGGGCCGCGTCACCGGATTCCTCGGCCCGAACGGCGCCGGCAAGTCCACCACCATGCGCCTCGTCCTCGGCCTGGACCGGCCCACGTCCGGCACAGCCACGATCGGCGGTCAGCGATACGCAGCGATCGACGAGCCGTTGCGGCGGGTCGGCGCGCTGCTCGACGCCCAGTCCGCGCACGGGTCGCGCACCGCCCGGGACCATCTGCGCATCCTCGCCGCCAGCAACCGCATATCCCTGCGCCGCGTCGACGAGGTACTGGAGGAATCCGGCCTCGCGCAGGTCGCCACGCGCCGGATCAAAACGTTCTCGCTGGGCATGCGGCAGCGGCTGGGTGTCGCCGCCGCCCTGCTGGGCGACCCATCGGTGGTGATGCTCGACGAGCCGTCGAACGGTCTCGACCCGGAGGGCATCATCTGGATCCGCGAGCTGATGAAAAGGCTCGCCCGCGAGGGCCGCACGGTCCTCGTCTCAAGCCACCTGATGAATGAGACCTCGTCCTTCGCCGACCACCTCGTCGTCCTCGGTCGCGGCAGGCTGCTGGCCGACACCCCGATGCAGGAGTTCCTCGACGCCCGCAGCCGGCCCCGCGTCAGGCTGCGCACCACCGAGCCGGACCGGCTCCGCACCGCACTGACCCGCGCCGGATTCGCACTGGAGGGAGGCGACGGCGGCGGACTGTGGACCGTCGACGGTGCGAAAGCTGAGGACATCGGGGCGACAGCCGCCCGAGAGGGCATCCCGATCCTCGAACTCTCCGACGAGCAGGCCTCGCTGGAACAGGCCTATCTCGACCTCACGGCCACGGACGCAGAGTTCGCCGCCACGCCCGTCACGACCCCGCAGGAGGCCTGACCATGCCGACCACAGCAGTTCTGCACTCCGAGTGGATCAAGATCAGGTCCATGCGTTCCATTTCCGGATCGCTGATCGCGGTCTTTGCCGTCACGGTCGCCATCACCGTTCTCGTCAGCGCCACCGTGGGCCAGGCGGAAGCCGAAGGCGGCGAATCCGACCCTGTCTTCGGTGCCTTCTACGCCCTGAACTTCGGCCAGATCGCCGCCGTGGCCTTCGGGGTCACGGCAGTGTCCTCCGAATATGTGAACGGCGCTCTGCGGACATCGCTCGCCGCTGTGCCGAGCCGAGGAAGCTTCTACGCCGCGAAGATGGCACTCGTCGGCGGTGCGGTGCTCGCCGTGGGGCTGATCACCGGCTTCGTGACGTTCCTCGGGGGACAGGCCTTCATGGGGAAGTACGCCATCGGACTCGGAGACCCGGGCGCCCTGCGCGCCTGCGTCGGCAGCGGTATCTACCTCGCGCTGATGGCCCTCTTCGCGGCCGGCCTGACCACCCTGCTGCGCAGCGGAGTCGCCGTTCTGAGCCTGCTCATACCCTTCATTCTGATTGTTCCCTTTGTCATCGGAAGTGTGGCCAAGGGTGTTGTGGAGTATCTGCCGGACCGCGCAGGCCAGTTGGTGCTCCAGCAGTATCCGCAAGGCGCTTTGGGCCCGTGGACGGGTCTCGCGGTCACCGCGGCCTGGGCAGCGGCGGCGGTGCTTGCCGGATGGTGGGCCCTCCGGCGCCGCGACGCCTGACCGGAAGGCCAACTGCCGGTAGACCAATTGTCAGTGCGGGACGGTTTACTGACGGCATGAGCACCGCACGGTATCTCGCCACTGTCGATCTGCTGCGCGCCCGCGCTTTCCCCGCGGCGTGCGGCAGAACCGAGCACGGCACCAGCGGGCCGGGATTCCACATCGCCGAGCTGGACACCAGCGAGGACTTCTGGGAGGACGACGGCACGCGACGCGAAGACGTCGCCGCGCAGTTCGAAGCGGAGTGCGAAGCCCTGGCGGTTCTGCTGAGCGGACGCTGGGGACAGCCGCAGCAGTTCAGTCTGTGGAGCCTGTTAGAGCGTGGCTTCAATGGAGAGGACATACCGGACCCATGGAACGAACTGAGCAACTCCGTCCCGTACGTGTACATCTGGCAGGTCGACGGTCACTGGATCGCCCTGGGAGTCTCCCACTGGGACAAGGAGCTCCCGTTCCAGCTGGTGGCCGTAGTCACCGAGACGGACCCGCCCTAAGGCGCTGGTCGGGGACGCCTTCCGCCGCAGCCCGCAGCCTGGCGTACTCCTCGGCCATGGTCTGTGCTGTCCAGTGGGCGTTGAGCCCGCTCGGGTTGGGCAGCGCCCAGACCCGGGTCTCGCCTATCGTCCGCTCCTGCGGCCCGACGACGGCCTTCCGTTCGCCGAAAGCAGTGCGGTACGCGGTGATGCCGACTACCGCGAGCCACTTGGGCCGGAGCAGTTCGACCTTTGCTGTCAGGAGCCGCCCGCCCTCGCGGAACTCCTCGTCGCTGATCTCGTCGGCCCGTGCGCTGGCCCGCGCCACCACATTGGTGATGCCGAGACCGTACGAAAGCAGCTCGTCCTGTTCCGCCGGCTTCAGCTGCCGTGGGGTGAAGCCGGAGAGGTGCAGCACCGGCCAGAAGCGGTTGCCCGGGCGGGCGAAGTGGTGGCCCGTCACGGCCGACATCAGTCCCGGGTTGATGCCGCAGAAGAGGACACGCAGGCCGCCCGCGGCCACATCGGGAACGAGGCGGTCGCGGGCGGCCAGGAGCTCTTCGGGTGTCATGCCGTACGCGTCACAGGATCGACCCGGGGACGTACCCGGCAGCCAAGGGGTGCTGCTTGACGATCTCCTCGATACGCGAGATCACTGCCGCGACCTGCTGGGCGGCGGCCCCGGTGAACGACAGCTTGTCGGCCATAAGCTCGTCCAGCTGCGCCCGGTCCAGCGGGATGCGCTCATCGACCGCGAGCTTGTCCAGCAGCTCGTTGCGCTCGGCGCCCTGCTCACGCATGGCCAGGGCGGAGGCGACCGCGTTCTCCTTGATGGCCTCGTGCGCGACCTCGCGGCCGACCCCGGCGCGTACCGAAGCCATGAGGACCTTGGTCGTGGCCAGGAACGGCAGGTAGCGGTCCAGCTCGCGCGCCACGACCGCCGGGAAGGCGCCGAACTCGTCGAGCACAGTCAGGAAGGTCTCAAGGAGACCGTCGAACGCGAAGAACGCGTCGGGCAGCGCGACCCGGCGCACCACCGAGCAGGACACGTCGCCCTCGTTCCACTGGTCGCCCGCCAGCTCGCCCGTCATCGAGGCGTAGCCGCGCAGGATCACCATGAGGCCGTTGACGCGCTCGCAGGAGCGGGTGTTCATCTTGTGAGGCATTGCGGACGAGCCGACCTGGCCGGGCTTGAACCCTTCCGTCACCAGCTCGTGGCCCGCCATCAGCCGGATCGTCTTGGCCATCGAGGAGGGCGCACCCGCGAGCTGCACCAGCGCAGTCACGACCTCGTAGTCCAGCGACCGGGGGTACACCTGGCCCACCGAGGTGAAGGCCTGCGAGAAGCCGAGGTGAGAGGCGATCCGCTGCTCCAGGTCCGCCAGCTTCGCTGCCCCCTCGGAGCCTCCGCCGAGCAGGTCCAGCATGTCCTGGGCCGTTCCCACCGGGCCCTTGATGCCGCGCAGCGGGTAGCGGCCGAGCAGTTCCTCAAGGCGGCCGTACGCCACCAGCAGCTCGTCCGCCGTCGTGGCGAAGCGCTTGCCGAGGGTCGTCGCCTGGGCCGCGACATTGTGCGAGCGGCCGGCCATGACCAGCTCCGCGTACTCGCCGGACAGCTTGCCCAGCCGCGCCAGCACCGCGACCGTACGGTCGCGCATCAGCTCGAGCGAGAGCCGGATCTGAAGCTGCTCGACGTTCTCCGTGAGGTCGCGGGACGTCATGCCCTTGTGGACCTGCTCATGGCCCGCGAGCGCGTTGAACTCCTCGATGCGCGCCTTCACGTCATGGCGCGTGACCTTCTCGCGCTCGGCGATCGACCCCAGGTCGACCTGGTCGAGTACACGCTCGTAATCGGCGATGGCGGCGTCCGGAACCTCGATCCCGAGGTCCTTCTGAGCACGGAGCACGGCGAGCCAGAGCTGACGCTCCAGCTTCACCTTCTGCTCGGGGGACCACAGGTCGGCGAGCTGTGCGGAGGCGTAGCGGCCGGCGAGGACATTGGGGATGCGGGGCTTGGCAGTCACGTGACCAGATTCTACTGGCGGTTTCTGCAGGCCAGCGCCGCGGCCCTGTTTGTTGCTTGCTACGAGGGACGAGGGGGGAGTGACGCGGGACGAGAGGTGAGATGCGGACCGTTAGGGCAGCGGGGCGTCGTACGGCAGCAGCTCGGGGCGCTTCGCGGGTCGACCGTCTCCCGACGACCGCCCCGTGACGCGACGACCGATCCACGGCACCAGATGCTCGCGCGCGAACCGCAGGTCACTTCCGCGCCGCGCCGCCCAGCCCGGCAGCACACCCGGCGCGAGCGGCGCCCGCCAGTCGTCCTCGGCCGCGAGCCCCAGCGTCTGCCACACCGCCTCGGCGACCCGCCAGTGCCCCTCCGCCGTCAGATGCAGCCGGTCGACGTGCCAGAGCCGCTGATCGGCGAGCACAGGGGCGCCGTACAGGTCGACGACCAGAGCGCCGTGCCGCTCCGCCAGCTCGTCGACGAACTCGAACAGCTCCTCCATGCGCGGGCGAAAGCGCTCCAACACCGGACCGTTGCGGCCGGGACTGCGCATCAGCACCAGCTGCTTGCAGGACGGTGCCAGCTTCTCGACGGCCTCTTCGAGCAGCCCGCGCACCCTGCCCATGTCGACCTTCGGCCGCAGCGTGTCATTGAGCCCGCCCACGAGCGTCACGACGTCCGCACGCATGGCCGCTGCCACGTCGGCCTGCTCGGTGACGATCTGCCCGATCAGCTTTCCGCGTACGGCGAGATTCGCGTACCGGAAGCCGGGCGTGCGCGCCGCGAGCCGCGCGGCGAGCAGATCCGCCCAGCCTCGGTACGAGCCGTCGGGAAGGGCGTCCGACATGCCCTCGGTGAACGAGTCGCCGACCGCGACAAGGCTGGTGTAGGTGGCATTCATCTCCATGGCGGAGTGATCGTATCCCGGTCACCCGAGGCAGCCGTCCAGGCTTTGTCCAAGGTCTGTCCAGAGCCGGTCGGCCGCGGTATCCCGGGAACAGGTCCCCAACAGTCCCCACACCAGTCCCCAACAGGGCGCCGGGTGACGGGAGAAGGAGCGAGCCATGTTCAGTGCCGCATTCTGGAAGGCCACCGCGGAGCGCGCGGTGCGCACCTTCGCGCAGTCACTCGCCGCGGTCCTCACCGCCGGGGCGACGAACCTGATCGACATCGAATGGCCCGCCGCGCTTTCCACGGCGGGCTTCGCGACACTCCTCGCCGTTCTCACCGCCATCGGTGCGTCCGGCTTCGGAGCGCGCGGCCCGGGCCTCACGGAGACCACGGACCGCGCTCCTACTCCCGTCGGCTGAAGCGGCTACGCCTGCCGCTGGTCCGGCCGGCCCACCAGCTCGCGCAGTACGTCCTCCATCGTGACGAGCCCGGCCGGGTTGCCGTTCTCGTCAAGTACCGCCGCCAGGTGGGTCCGGCTGCGCCGCATCGCCGTCAGTACGTCGTCGAGCGGCGTCGTCGCCCGCACCCGGGCGATCGGCCGCAGCGCGGAGACCGGGAACGGCACATCGCGCGGTATGGCGTCCAGCGCGTCCTTCACGTGCAGGTAGCCCAGGATCCGCAGGCCCTCCAGGACAGGGAAGCGGGAGAACCCCGACTCGGCCGACAGCCGCTCCAGATCCTCCGGCGTCGTCCACACCTGGGCGAACACCACGCGTTCCACCGGCATGACCACGTCCACCACCGGACGGCGGCCCAGTTCCAGGGCGTCGTGCAGCCGCTCGGCCGCACGGTCGTCGAGCAGGCCGGCGTGGCCCGCGTCCGTGACCAGCCGCGCCAGCTCGTCGTCCGAGAAGGTCGCGGACACCTCGCCCTTGACCTCCACCCGCAACAGCTTGAGCAGGGCGTTGGCGAAGGCGTTGATCGCGAAGATCACCGGCCGCAGCCCACGGGCCAGCGCCACCAGCGGCGGACCGAGCAGCAGCGCGGTACGAACCGGCTCGGCCAGCGCGATGTTCTTCGGCACCATCTCGCCGAAGAGCATGTGCAGGTACGTCGCAGCCGCCAGCGCGATGACGAACGAGACCGGGTGGATCAGCCCGTCCGGCAGACCCACCGCGTGGAACACCGGCTCCAGCAGATGTGCGATGGCGGGCTCGGCGACCACACCGAGCACCAGGGTGGCCAGCGTGATGCCCAGCTGAGCCGCCGCCAGCAGCGCCGACACGTGCTCAAGTCCCCACAGGACGCTGCGCGCCCGCCGGTTCCCCGCCTCCGCGTCCGGCTCGATCTGGCTGCGGCGTACGGCGATCAGCGCGAACTCCGCGCCGACGAAGAAGGCGTTGACGACCAGCGTGAGCAGGCCGACGAGCAGTTGGATCACGATCATCGTCCGGCCCCCTCTTCCCATGAACCGGACGCGTCTGAACCGGACGCGTCGTCCGTGGCCGGAGGCGCGTGCAGCAGCACCCGCGCCGCCCGGCGCCCCCCGGCGTCCACCACGTCCAGCTGCCAGCCCGCCAGCTCGATACGGTCGCCCACCACCGGGATACGTCCCAGCTCTGTCGCGACCAGCCCGGCGAGCGTCTCGTACGGGCCGTCGGGCACGCGCAGTCCGACCCGCTCCAGCTGGTCGGTCCTGGCCGCGCCGTCCGCCGACCAGAGCGCACGCCCGTCGGCGTCGTCGCCGGCCGGGGCGAGGTCCGGTGTCTCGTGCGGATCGTGCTCGTCGCGCACCTCGCCGACGACCTCCTCGACAATGTCCTCCAGCGTTACGACGCCCGCCGTGCCGCCGTACTCGTCGATGACCACAGCCATGGTGCGCTTGCCGGACAGCCGGTCCAGGAGCCGGTCGACCGTCAGTGACTCCGGTACGAGCAGCGGCTCGCGCAGGATCTCGGAGACGGGAAACAGCCGCCTGCGGTCGGCAGGCAGGGGTAGCACGTCCTTGATGTGCGCGATACCGACGACCGCGTCGAGGCTGCCGCGGTAGACGGGGAAGCGGGACAGACCGGTGGCGCGGGTGGCGTTGGCGACGTCCTCCGCCGTGGCCTGCACATCGAGCGCGGTGACCTGCACACGCGGGGTCATCACGTTCTCCGCGGTCAGTTCCGCCAGGTTGAGGGTCCGTACGAACAGCTCTGCGGTGTCGGCCTCCAGCGCGCCCGCCTTCGCGGAGTGCCGTGCCAGCGCGACCAGCTCCTGAGGGCTGCGTGCGGACGCCAGCTCCTCGGCCGGCTCCAGGCCGAAGCGCCGGACGATCCGGTTCGCCGTGCCGTTGAGGTGGCTGATGAGCGGGCGGAAGGCCGAGCTGAACACCCGCTGCGGGGTGGCGACCACCCTGGCCACGCCCAGCGGCGACGAGATCGCCCAGTTCTTGGGCACGAGCTCGCCGACCACCATCAGAACGACAGTGGACAGCGCCGTACCGATGACCAGAGCCACCGACGAGGCCGTCGACGGGGACACGCCGAGGGCCCGGACCGGACCGCGGATCAGTTTGGCGACCGACGGCTCGGCGAGCATGCCGACGAGCAGGTTGGTGACGGTGATGCCGAGCTGAGCGCCGGAAAGCTGGAACGTCAGGCTGCGCACGGCCTTGAGCGCGCTCGCCGCGCCACGGTCGCCGCGCTCGACGGCCCGCTCAAGATCTCCGCGCTCGATCGTGGTGAGCGAGAATTCCGCCGCGACGAAGGCTCCGCAGGCCAGCGAGAGCAGCAGGGCCACCAGAAGCAGAAGCACTTCGGTCATCGGTTCACCTCCGTCCCATGATCCGGCAGGGACGGGAGGATTGCGCGATGTCGCCTACGTCGACTACTGGGAGGCTCGCCCATGGGCGGACGCTCACACCTTTCAGAAGTGGTGAATGGTCCGCCCATGGTAAAGGAGGGGCAAAACGAAAAAACCCGGGAGTCAGCCCACCAGCGGCTTGACCCAGCGCGACCACTGAGGCTCCGGCGCGTACCCCGCCGCCCGCCACGCATGGTGCCCGCGCTCGTTGCGGTCGAGCACCATCGCGTCGCCGCGCCGCCCTCCCAGCTGTACGAACCGCTCCTCCGCCGCCGCGAGCAGTGCGGAGCCGATGCCGCGCCGCCGCCGGTCCGGGTGCACCGCCAGCCGGTACAGATGGCAGCGCCAGCCGTCGAAGCCCGCGATCACTGTGCCGACGAGCGCACCACCGGCCCCACCACCGGCCCCACCACCAGGCTCACCGTCGAGCTCCGCGAGAAGCAGCGATTCGGGGTCGCGGGCGACCAGCCGCTCGATGCCGGCCCGGTCGTCGCTGATGCTCGTCCCCTCGGCGGCCTCCTTCCAGAAGGCCAGAACCGCGTCGAGGTCGTCGGGCCCCGCCGCCCGTATACGTAGATCATCCATGGCGTCATCCCACCACTGGCACACCGCGGCGTCGAACAGATTCCGGGATGTGGTCGCCGTGGCCGGCGAAGCCGAGGCGATCAGCTGCCGCGCAGCTCCTCGATCACCGGACCGAAGGTCTCCAGGTGCGGGCGTCTCTACTCGTGCGCGATGGCGGCCAGCACATTCATCCGCGAGGCGCGCGACGCCGGAAGCAGTGCCGCAGCCAGCCCCACCACGACGGAACCCACCACGACCGCCACAACCGTCCACCAGGGTATGGCGAATGCGGTCATCCCCTCCAGAGCGAGAACCTGCTGTATGGCCACCCCCCACACCATCCCGAGTGCGAGCCCCAGCAGCGCACCGAACACCGCGATCACCACGGACTCCAGCCGGATCATGCGCCGCAGCTGCACCCGTGAGAGCCCGATGGCGCGCAGGAGTCCGATCTCTCGGGTCCGTTCCACCACGGACAGGGCAAGGGTGTTGACGACCCCGAGCACCGCGATGACGATCGCCAGGCCGAGCAGCGCGTACACCAGATACAGCATCACGGCGATCTGCTGCCGGATCAGCTCCTTGTAGTCGGCCTGGTCCCTGACCTGCACCTGCGGATACGGATCCAGCGCCTGCTCAAGATCCTTCCTCAGGTCCGCCACATCGCTGCCGCTCGCGGCGTTGACGTACAGCGCCGCGTCCTGCCCGCCCGGCAGGTACTTCTCCACCGTCGCGAGCCCCATGAAGAGCCCGCCCTCCATGCCCGGCCCGCCGGACTGGTTCATGTCCGTGAGCGCGGCCACCTTGAGCTCGGCCCTCTTCCCGCCCGGGAACTCCACCGGCACCACGCTGCCGATCCGCACCCGGTGGTCCTTGGCGTAGTCCACGTCCATGGCGATACTGCCCGCCGCCAGCGCCGCGGCCGAGTTCCCGCTCGCGTACGTGATACGGGCGACCTCGTCGATCCGCGGGTCGTACGCGGACGCCGTCGACTCCGCCCGCTTCCCGTCCGGCAGTTGCAGCCCCATCGGCGCGAAGCGCTGCCGCACCACCGTGCCCGCGCTCTCCACCCCGTTCACCTTGTCGGTGATCTCCTGGGGGAAGGGCATGAAGTTCGTGTTCTGTACGACGAAGTCGGCGCCCAGCGTCTTGTCGATCTGCTCGTCGAACGACTTGGTCATCGACGCGCTGGCCACCGAAAGCCCGACCACCAGAGCCAGCCCGACCATCAGGGCGGCCGCGGTCGCGCCCGTACGCCGCGGATTGCGCAGCGCATTGCGCTGGCTCATACGCCCGACCGGACCGAACAGCGCGGGGAAAGCACCGCCGAGCACCCGGATCACCGGCCGTACGAGCAACGGCCCCGCCACCACCGTGGCGAGCAGCGTCAGTACGACGCCGAGCCCGAGCAGCGGAGCCGCCGAACCTGTCTCCCGGCTCACGGCGCACCCGGCCAGCGCTGCGGCGCCGGCCGCCGCGACCAGTGCGCCGGCCACGGCTCGTACCCTCAAAGGCCTGCCCACACCGGCGACTTCGGCATCCACCAGCGCCGCCATCGGCGAGACGCGGGCCGCCCGCCGGGCCGGCAGATACGCGGCGACGAAGGTGACGCCGACCCCGACGACGTACGACGCCACGGGCGTTCCCCAGCCCACCACCATCTCGGTGGCGCGCAGGTTCATCCCGAGCAGGCCCATCAGTTCGATGAGCCCGGCGGCCAGCCCGATGCCCGCGGCGAGGCCCACGGTCGAGCCGAACAGCCCGAGCAGCAGCGCTTCCGTCAGCACGGAACGGCGCACTTGGCGGCGGTCCGCTCCCAGCGCCCGCAACAGCCCGAGCTCGCGGGTGCGCTGGGCGATCAGCATCGAGAAGGTGTTGACGATCAGGAAGATGCCGACGAGCGTGGCGACCCCGGCAAAGCCGAGCATCACGTACTTGATCACATCGAGGAATCCGCCCAGTTCGGAGGCCGCCGTCTCGGCCTGCTCGTCGGCGGTCCTGAGCTCGTACGCACCGCCACCGATCTCGTCCGCGATCCGCTGCTTGAGTACGGAGTCGCTGGTGCCGTCTGCAGCGTTGACCGAGATGGAGGTGGCGGCATCCGCCTTCCCCAGCAGCTTGGTCTGCGCGGTCGGGGTGTCCAGGAAGACGAGCGCGGCACCGGGGTTGGTGGTGGTGAAGGTGGCGATACCGACGATTTCGGCCTTGAAGGAGCCGGGCTGCGCGAGGATCGTGAGCGAGTCGCCGATCCCGAGCTCCTTCTTGTCGGCGGTGTCCGCGTCGAGCAGCACCTCGCCGGGCCCGTCCGGCTCGCGCCCGCTGGTCAGCTTCACCGGACTGCGGTCGGTCGGATGCCAGTTGGTCGCGATGGTCGGTGCGCCGGTGACCGGCCCGACGGGCTCTTTGTCGGCGTCGACGACCGTGATGTTCTCCACGGAGGCATCGACATGTGCGTCGTCGACCCCGTCGATCTTCTCGATCCGGTCCACGAGGGAGGCCGGCACCGTACGGACGATTCCCGACGGCAGGCGCTCGTCGATGCCCTCGCGCGCCTGGACCGTCACATCCGCGGAGGTGGAGGAGAAGAGCCGGTCGAAGGTGCGGGCCACCGTGTCCGAGAAGATCAGGCTGCCGGCGACGAACGCCACCGACAGGATCACGGCGAGGGCGGACAGCAGCAGCCGGCCCTTGTGGGCGAAGAAGCTCCGCAGTGTCGCCTTCAGCATGGCGGCTCAGCCCTCGGTTCCCTGGGGGCGTCCCCCGGAGAAGAGGCGCATGCGTTCCAGGACCGCTTCGGCCGTCGGCGCGGGCATGTTGTCGACGATCCGCCCGTCGCCGAGGAAGAGCACCAAGTCGGCGTAGGCGGCGGCCACCGGATCGTGCGTCACCATCACGACCGTCTGGTCGAGCCGGTCGACCGCCTCGCGCAGGAACGCCAGCACTTCGGCGCCCGCCCGCGAGTCGAGGTTGCCGGTCGGCTCGTCGGCGAAGATCAGCTCGGGCCGGGAGGCAAGTGCACGCGCACAGGCCACCCGCTGCTGCTGACCGCCGGACAACTGGGACGGGCGGTGCTTCAGCCGGTCGCGCAGCCCCAGCGTGTCGATCACCCGCTCCAGCCATTCGGCGTCGGGTTTGCGCCCGGCGATGTCCATGGGGAGCGTGATGTTCTCGGCCGCGGAGAGCGTGGGCAGAAGGTTGAACGACTGGAACATGAAGCCGATCTTGTCCCGCCGCAGCCGTGTCAGTTCGCGGTCCCTGAGACCCGTCAGCTCGGTGCCGCCCAGCCACACCTGTCCTGCGGAGACTGTGTCGAGCCCGGCCAGGCAGTGCATCAGCGTGGACTTTCCCGAGCCGGACGGGCCCATCACCGCGGTGAACCGGCCACGCGTGATGGCGACGTCCACGGAGTCAAGGGCAAGTACGGTCGTCTCGCCCGCCCCGTACGCCTTTGTGAGCCCACGCGCACGCGCCGCCACCGGAGCGTCGCCGGGCGCGGGCCCGTCGGCGCGTGCTTTTGCAGGTGTGGACAAGGCGGCCTCCCGTGGTTGTTGGCCGAGCCGACTCCCGTACATCTGCCGAGAGTAAGGCGCGCGGGCTGTCGCCGGTATCCATCGTGGGGTGGGCGTGGCGGGCCCGTGTAAGGGCCAAGGGGTGCGCGCCCCCTTGCCGGTGCTAGCACTGCCGCGCTAGCTTGATGGTGTGGCGAAGACCCAGTTGAACGTACGAGTGGACGAGACCACCGCGGAGGCCGCGCGACAGCGGGCCCTCCAACGCGGGATGAGCGTGAACCGCTACATCGAGGAGCTCGTCAGACAGGACGCGGGCGAGGTGGGACGTACCTTCGTGGAGGCCGCGTCCGACTTCATGAAGCAGTACGAGTCGGTGTTCGCCGAGGAGTTCGGCACGGAGCGCGAAGGCAAGCGTTGACCCTCAAGATCGACCTCGCCTGGCTCCTCATGATCGCCGAGCACAAGACACCGGGTGACCCGCAGGTCGTCGACTGGGGCGCGCTCGTCGCCGCCGTCGCCCGGCACGAGGCGGAAATATTCGGCATCCCCGTCTACAGCGATCCGCACGCGCGCGCCGCCGCCCTGCTTCAACTGCTGCTCCATGTCCCGGCCCTGGAGCGCTCGAACGCGATGTTCGCCTCGGCCGTCGCCTACGGTTACCTCGTCGCCTGCGGCCTCAAGGTCATCACCTCGCCCGAGCAGGTGCGGGACTTGGCCCGGCTGGTGAAGGACGGCAAGGCGGATGTACATGCCATCGCCGAAGAGCTTCGCCAGTGGAGTCTGTGACGGGCGGCGTCGCTATGCGGCGTCCGTGTCACCTGTGCTATTCGTGCCACCGGTGCCATTCGTGTCACCGGTGCCCTTCGTATCACCGGTGACATCCGTCTCCATGGGTTTGCGCGCCACGCCCAGCACGCAGGGCGACGACGGCAGCTTGACGCCCTGCTCCGGTACGAACAGCCGTCGGCAGGCCTCGATCCCGAAGCCGGCCGCCCGGATTTCCGCTATCGGGTCGCGCGCCGTGTGGCAGCCGCCGAAGAGGACGGGCCATACGGTGCGGTCCAGCGCGCGCTGGGTGGCCACCATGGCTCTGCCCTCGCCTCGTCCGTGCTCGAAGAAGCGCAGTTCGCCGCCCGGCCGCAACACACGCCTGATCTCGGAGAGCGCGCGCGGAACGTCTCGTACGCTGCACAGCACCAACGACACCACCGCCGCGTCGTACGCCTCGCTCTTGACCGGCAGCGCCTCCGCGGCGCCCGGCACGACGTCCACCGGGACGTCGGCGTCCAGGGCGGCCTGCACGGCCAACTGGCGCAGGCTGCGCTCCGGTTCGATCGCCACGACCTCGGAGACGGCCGACGGGTAGTGCGCGAAGTTCAGCCCGTTGCCCGCACCGATCTCGATGACCCGCCCGGAGAGGCCGGACAGCAGCTCGGTGCGGTGTGCTGCCACCCCGCCTCTGAGGTCGGCCACCACGCTGATTCGGGCGTAGAAACGGGCGAAAAGGGGATGGTGCACAGCGT
This sequence comes from Streptomyces spiramyceticus, assembly GCF_028807635.1. NCBI lineage: Bacteria > Bacillati > Actinomycetota > Actinomycetes > Kitasatosporales > Streptomycetaceae > Streptomyces > Streptomyces spiramyceticus. The sequence goes on along the minus strand of NZ_JARBAX010000001.1, from coordinate 271,795 downwards.
CCCGGGGAACCTTGCTGCGGCGCAGCGGCATCGCGGACCTCCTCCGGCGGGCGGACGGATACCGCGATTCTTACCCCGTGGGGCCCGGTACGCCGCTCACGAAGCAGAACTCGTTGCCTTCGGGGTCGAGGAGCACCTGGAAAGAGCCTTGCGCATCGGTGACGATGCCGCCGCTTCTGGTCGCCCCAAAGCGTTCCGCCTCGGCGGTGGCGGAGGCGAGGTCGCCGGCGTCCAGATCCAGGTGGAGACGGTTCTTTACGGCCTTCCCCTCGGGTACGCGCTGGAAGGCGAGCCGGGTGAACCCGGGCGGATCGATGTACGACCAGTCCGGACTGCGGTCCTCCGGGGCACCGCCGAGCAGGGCGGCCCAGAACCGGACCAGAGCGGCCGGATCCGCACAATCGAAGACGATCTCGTCGACACGTGCTCGCATGCCGGTCAGCGTACGCGCAGCTCGGTGCGGCCTACGCGCGCCAGGTGCCGCCGAGACTCGGCGCGAGCCAGGTCGCGGCGCGGGTACGGAAATCGGCGGGCGCCAGGGCTCCGGCTCCCTCGGGAACGGCTCCGAGCAGCGGGGCTCCCGCGGCTTCGGGCAGGTCCGTCAGATTGCACCGCTCGGCCAGACCGGGGTGCGTGGGCCAGCTGCCGACGACCACGCCGAGGAGCTCCAGTTCGCGGGCGCGCAGGGCTTCGGCGGTCAGCGCGGTCGAGTTGAGCGTGCCGAGGGCGGCGGGCGTGACGACCAGTACGGGCGCGTCGAGGAGACGGGCGGCGTCGGCGAGGGTCGCGCCGTCGTCGTCGAAGCGGACGAGGAGGCCGCCGGCGCCTTCGACGAGGACGAGGTCGTAGTCGGCGGCCAGCTTCTCGGCCGCCTCGGCGATGCCGTGCGGGCGGACGGGGGGAAGTGCGGCGCGGCGGGCGGCGGTGGCGGGGGCGAGGGGGTCGGGGAACCGGGCGAGTTCTACGCCGCGCACGCCGGTGCCCGCGAGGCGCACGACCTCGTCGGCGTCTCCGCCCGGTTCACCGGGGGCGAGGCCGGTCTGGGCGGGTTTCAGTACGGCGACGGTGCGGTTGGCTGCGCGGGCGAGGGTGGCTACGGCGGCCGTGACGATGGTCTTACCGATCTCGGTGCCGGTTCCTGTGACGATGATGATGGGCATTCGGTGCTCCCGTTGACGCGATCTTTTCTTCCCCTACCCGCCCCTTCCCGAACCGGGGCTCCGCCCCAGACCCCGCTCCTCAAACGCCGGAGGGGCTGGATCTGCGGCAACTTTCAGCCCATCCGGCGTTCGAGGGCATACGAGGGGCGCCCGTCATGCAACCGACGCCGCCGCCCGCACCGCCCCGCATACGCGGGCGAGATCCGCGTCAGTCGTGACGTACGGCGGCATCGTGTAGATCAAGTCGCGGAACGGGCGCAGCCACACGCCCTCCCGCACCACCGCCCGCGTCGCAGCCGCCATGGCCGCCTCGTCAAGCGCGCAGTCCAGCTGTACGACGCCGATCGCGCCCAGGACCCGTACGTCCCGTACCCCCGGCAGCTCCGCCGACTCCGCCAGGCCCTCCCGCAGGCCGGCTTCGATGCGCTTGACCTCGCGCGCCCAGTCCTGGCCGAGCAGCAGGTCGATCGACGCGCAGGCGACCGCCGCCGCCAGCGGGTTGCCCATGAACGTCGGGCCGTGGGCCAGGACGGGCAGCTCGCCGCGCGAGATGCCTTCGGCCACCTCGGACGTGCACAGCGTCGCCGCCATCGTCAGGTAGCCGCCGGTCAGCGCCTTGCCGAGGCACATAACGTCGGGTGAGACGCCCGCGTGCTCCGACGCGAACAGCGTGCCCGTACGGCCGAAGCCGGTCGCGATCTCGTCGAAGATCAGCAGGACGCCGTGTTCGTCGCACGCCTCGCGCAGCACCCGCAGATACGCGGGGGAGTGGAAGAGCATGCCGCCCGCCCCCTGCACCACCGGCTCCACGATCACTGCAGCCAGTTCGTCCGCGTGCCGGGCGACGAGCGCGCGGAGGTGGTCGGCGTACGACTCGGAGAATTCGGAGAATCCGGCAGGCGGCGCGTCCGCGAAGATCTGACGCGGCAGCACCCCCTGCCACAACTCGTGCATCCCGCCCTCGGGGTCGCACACCGACATCGGCTGCCAGGTGTCGCCGTGGTAGCCGCCGCGCCAGGTCAGCAGGCGCTGCTTGCCGGGGCGGCCCACCGAACGCCAGTACTGGAGGCACATCTTGACGGCGACCTCGACCGACACCGATCCGGAGTCGGCGAGGAAGACATGCCGGAGCGGCTCCGGGGTGATCTCGACGAGCTTGGCGGCGAGCCGCACGGCGGGCTCGTGGGTGAGCCCGCCGAACATCACATGACTCATCCGGTCCAGCTGGCCGCGCGCCGCCTCGTTGATGACCGGGTGGTTGTAGCCGTGGATCGCCGACCACCAGGACGACATGCCGTCGATCAGCTCGTCCTGCCCGTGCGCGGGCCGGCCGAGTCGCAGCCGTACGCCGGACGCGGATTCGACGAGCAGCGGCTCGACGCGGCCCGGCATCGGACCGTACGGATGCCAGACGTGTTCCCGGTCGAGCCGGAGCAGTTCGGTGGGGCTGAGCGACTCGAACATGTCAGGCATTGGGGGCGATATCCGTCCCCGCACCCCTTCGGCGTACCGACACGAGGTCCGTACGCGCCTCAGGCACCGCAGCGGCCGTCGGCTCGTCGCCGCACGTTCCGGACGCCTCGTCACCGCACACGGAGCCGCAGCCGCCGCCGGCCGCCCGGTGCTCGGGCAGCGTCGTCGTGTCCGTGCCCTCCACCTCGAAGCCGGCGTCGGCGATCATCTCCAGGTCGGCCTGGCCGGCCTGGCCCTCACTGGTGAGGTAGTCGCCGAGGAAGATCGAGTTGACCAGGTGCAGCGCGAGCGGCTGCATCGTGCGCAGATGCACCTCGCGCCCGCCGGCGAGCCGGACTTCCACGTCCGGGCAGACGAACCGCACCATCGCGAGGATGCGCAGCGCCCGCTGCGGCGTCAGGTTCCACTCCTTGGCGAGCGGCGTCCCCTCGAAGGGGATCAGGAAGTTCACCGGGACCGAGTCGGGGTCGAGGTCGCGCAGCGCGAAGACGACGTCGACGAGATCCGCGTCCGTCTCGCCCATGCCCGCGATCAGCCCGGAGCACGCGGACATGCCCGCCGCCTGCGCCTGCTGGACGGTCTCGACACGGTCGGCGTAGGTGTGAGTGGTGGTGATCTCGCCGTACGTCGCCTCGGACGTGTTCAGGTTGTGGTTGTACGCGTCGGCGCCGGCCGCCCGCAGCCGTTCGGCCTGCCCGTCGGACAGCAGCCCGAGGCAGGCACAGACCTCGACGTCCTCGTTCTGTTCCTTGATCGCCTCGATGGTCTTCGAGACCCGGTCGACGTCCCGGTCCGTCGGCCCGCGCCCGCTCGCGACCAAGCACACGCGCTTCGCGCCGCCCGCGACCCCCGCGGCCGCCGCCTGTGACGCCTCGTCGGGCTTCAGCCATGTGTACTTGAGAATCTCGGCCTTGGAGCCGAGGCGCTGCGAGCAGTACGAGCAGTCCTCGGGGCACAGGCCGGACTTCAGATTGACCAGATAGTTGAGTTTCACCCGCCGTCCGAACCACTGGCGGCGTACCTTTCCGGCCGCGGCCACCACATCGAGCAGCTCGTCGTCGGAGGTCGCCAGTACGGCGAGCGCCTCTTCGCGGGTCGGCAGTTCGCGCCGCAGCCCCTTGTCCACCAGCGTGTTCAGCAGGTCCATGGCGCCGATCCTGGCCTACCGCACCACCTGTGGCCAAGGAGGAAATGCACAAGAGCGGCCCATCGAGGTGTGGGTATTGCCACATCATGACCTCGGACGAGCCCGGCTAGTGTCTGTGGGCTGCCTACAAAAGGGACTCATCCATGCCCCAGGGACCGGGACCGTTCGACTGGATCGACGAGCAGGCACGGCTGCGCGACAGGGCCGGGCTCGTCAGGACGCTGCGTCCGCGCCCCGCCGAGTCCGCCGTCCTCGACCTGGCGAGCAACGACTACCTCGGCCTCACCCGCCGCCCCGAGGTCACCTCCGCCGCGGCCGAGGCGGCCCGCCGCTGGGGCGCGGGCGCCACCGGTTCGCGGCTCGTCACCGGCAGCACCGACCTGCACGCCGAACTGGAGCGGGAGCTGGCCGATTTCTGCGGCTTCGAGGCCGCACTCGTCCTCTCCTCCGGTTACGCCGCCAACCTCGCCGCCCTCACCGCGCTCAGCGGCCACGGCTCCCTGATCGTCTCCGACGCCCTCAACCACGCCTCGATCGTCGACGGCTGCCGGCTCTCGCGCGCCGACACAGCGGTCGTGCCGCACGCCGACCCCGACGCCGTACGCAAGACGCTCGACGCGCACGACGGGCGGGCGATCGCCGTCACCGACTCGGTCTTCTCGGTCGACGGCGACGCGGCGCCGCTGCCGGAGCTGGCGGAGGCCTGCCGCGCCCACGGTGCGGCCCTCGTCGTCGACGACGCCCACGGGCTCGGGGTCCTCGGCGACGGCGGCAGGGGCGCGCTGGACGCGGCGGGCCTGGCCGGTGCGGACGGTGTCGTCGCCACGCTGACCCTGTCCAAGTCCCTGGGCAGCCAGGGCGGAGCGGTCCTCGGCCCGGCCCGGGTCATCGACCACCTCGTCAACACAGCACGTACGTTCATCTTCGACACGGGTCTGGCACCGGCCGCAGCCGGCGCGGCGCTGGCGAGCGCACGGCTGCTGCGCCGTGAGCCGGGGCTTGCCGCCCGCGCTCGTACCGTCGCGGTCTCGTTGCACCGGGGACTGACCGACGCCGGTCTGTCCGCCGTACGCCCGGACGCCGCCGTGGTGTCGGTCCTGGCGCCCTCACCGGAGGCGGCGGTGCGGTGGGCCGCCGACTGCCGCGAGGCGGGCCTGGCCGTGGGCTGCTTCCGGCCCCCGTCGGTGCCGGACGGGATCTCCCGCCTCAGGCTCACCGCCAGGGCCGACCTCACGGACCAGCAGATCGAGGAGGCGGTGGCCACCGTCCTGCGGACCGCGCCCGTGGTCGGGAACAATCACATTCGGATCAGCAATGTTCGAAAGGGAGAAGATAATGGTGGTGGCGCGCGGTGAAATGCAGGATCTGTAAACGGACATGAGACATTTTCGCCACCGCGAGTAACTGCCTCACCTGCTGTTTCATGACTTGATATGCGCCCCACCAATGCGCCGCCCAAATACGTTCTTGCGTAGCAGAGTTCACCGCTTCGAGCGACAGATATCTGCATATCTTGGGGTCTCGCCCACTATGACGGCACCATGAGTGGCACTCTGGCGCGGAGCAATCCGAGGCCGCCCTCGAAGTTAATCCGCTACGAGTCGGAGTCCGGCCCCGGTGGGAAAGGGACAGCGTCGCCATGGCAGACCACCAGGAAGTATCCGTCACTCTGCCGAGCGAGCCGGCCTCGGTCTCAGCGGCACGGAGATACGTCGCCGAGATTCTCGGCGAGTGGGGGATGCCCCCCGACTCCGATGCCGCCGATACCGTTCGGCTTATCGTTTCGGAGCTGGCAACAAATGCCGTCCAGCACACTTTCGGCCAGTCGCCCACCTTCACCGTGGACGTACAGCTGGACCGGGACGAGAGGTTGCGCATCGGCGTCACAGACAGCCACCCCCGGTGGCCGAAACGGTTGCCCGCCGCCGTTCAGCAGGACAACGGGCGCGGCATAGTGATTATCCGCTGTCTCACCCTGGAGTGCGGCGGCCGGCTGAGCGTCCAGCCCACGCAGGAGGGTGGCAAGACCGTGTGGATCGCGCTCCCCTGGAACGTCCCCGTCAAGCAGTGACGGTCAAGCCGTAATGGTCAAGCAGTAACGGTCCGCCAGTGATGACCCACGCCAGGCGTACCCCGGCGGCGTGCACACCACCGCCGGGGTCGCCCCAGGTCATGCTGCCAGGGCCTCCTCAGACGAGGCCGCGCTCCATCGCGCTGCGCTCGACACAGAATTCATTGCCCTCGGGGTCGGCCATGACGACCCAGCCGAGGCCCTCCGCATTGCGCTGATCGCTGATGATCTTCGCGCCGAGCTCCGCGAGCCGCTCCACCTCGGCATCCCGCGTGCCGTTCGGCGGCTGGATGTCGAGGTGTATGCGGTTCTTGACGCTCTTGCTCTCGGGGACACGGATGAACAGCAGTCCGGGGACGCCGGGCTGATCCGATTCGATCAGCACTTCGTCGTCGCCCGGAGCGTCCTCCTTGCTCACCTTGTAACCGGTGAGCGCGGACCAGAACTCGGCGATGGCGTACGGGTCGTGGGCGTCGAAGGTGATGTGACATACCGGATTCATGAAGGTCATGGTGGTCAACTTACCTTCACCGCCAGGCAGTTCACATGATTTAGATCAGCGCACCCGGCCGTACCACACGGAATTGGACCAGATCCTCTCCAGCTTCACGTGGGAGCCGGTCTTCGGGGAGTGCCAGATCTTGCCGTTGCCCGCATAGATGCCCACGTGGTAGACGCTGCGACCGTAATGGAAGAAGACGAGGTCGCCGGGCTGCCTGCCGGAGGCGGAGATGTGCCGCGTCCTGTTGTACTGGGACTGCGCAGTGCGTGGCAGGCTCTTGCCGGCCTTCTTGAACGAATAGAGCGTCAGCCCCGAGCAGTCGAACCGGTTCGGGCCCGTTGCCCCGCGCATGTACGGGGCACCCTTCTTCGATGCGGCAATCTTGAGCGCCTTCGTCGAATGCGACGCGGCATGTGCCTCGGTGGCGGCCCCCGGCACCAGCATGGTGCCGCCGAGGGCGACGAGCGTGAGAGCCGAGGCGGCCCCGGCCCGGGAGAGCCGGTGCGGAACATACGTGTGCGCGGTCATGCGCAACCCTTCGTCAGCCGCCTGTGAAGGATGGCCTGTCGGGTTCGGACAGGCGAAGATGCCCGGCCGCTTTCGCGGCTTCACCCCAAGGGACGACCGTGTCCGGTCACCCCGTCCTACCTGGGTCCTCCACTCCTGCCGATGCACTCCTGTCGACCAGTCATCCGGAGCGGCGGCAGGACTCAGCGTCCGCCCGGACCGCCCCGCCGAGGTGGCGGGGGCTTGTCGTCCCAGGGATCTTGACTCATGAATACCCGGATTTCCGAGCAGAAACGGGCGTATGTGAGGCTCCTCACGACTGACCCGTTCGGGTGGACAGGGGTGTTTTTGACGATCGTTGTCGATGCCTGGCGACCCTCGTACCAGGGACGGAATGCCCCATTCCGCCATCTGTGTAGGCGCGATGCGCAAGTCGGATAGTACGACTGCGCAGTCGGTAGATACGCCGTTCGAGGTGTCGCGTGTCGTACTGGGCAGGGCCAGTCGGCTGAACCCCCGTCAACTCGTGGCGCGGGGCGGCACGGTGACCCGGCTCGCCCGCCGCTCACCGTCGAGCACCCGCAGTGCCCGGGCGAGGGTGGCGGCATGGAGGCGGGTCTCGCCCCGCTCGTGCATCACGGTGAGCGCGTCCCGCAGTCCCGCGGCCTTGCCGACGAGCGCCTGTGCGGCGCGCAGAGCGCCGTAAGTGTCGGCCCCGTGCGCCGGATTGATCCGGCCCACCAGATCGACGACTTCCAGATAGCGGTCGATGAACTCGCACTCGGCGCGCGTCAGGGCCGGCAGCGGCGGCAGTTCGGGCAGCAGCATGCGGGGATCACCTCGGGGCGGAGAAGGCGGAAGTGTCCTTGCGGCTCTGCACGATGTGGTCCACCAGGCCGTACGCCCGGGCCGCATCCGCGTCGAAGACCTTGTCGCGCTCGATGTCGGCGTCGACACGCTCCCCGCTCTGCCCGGTGTGGCGCGCGAGCAGCTCGGCGAGCAGCTCCCTCATGCGCATCAGCTCGCGCGCCTCGATCTCCAGATCGGACGGCTGCCCATGCACGGGCTCGTCGATGGACGGCTGGCTGAGGAGCACCCGCGCTCCCGGCAGCGCGAGGCGCTTGCCCGGTGAGCCGGCCGCGAGCAGCACGGCAGCCGAGGACGCGGCCTGGCCCAGGCAGATGGTCTCGACGTCGCAGGTGACGAACTGGATCGTGTCGTAGATCGCCGACATGGCGGTGAACGAGCCGCCGGGGGAGTTGATGTAGAGCGAGATGTCCCGGTCGGGGGCGGCATGTTCGAGGTGCATGAACTGCGCCATCACATCATTGGCGGCGGTGTCGTCGAGTGCCGTACCCAGGAACACGATCCGCTCTTCCAGTAGCTTGGAGTACGGGTCGAGGGTGCGGGTTCCGGTGCTGGTGCGTTCGGTGAATTCGGGCAGGACGTAGCGGGCGCTGTGGGTGGAAGGCCGGTTCATGGCAGTGCTTCTCCCTCATTGGTCCTCAGGCGTGACCTTGGGCCGAGCGTCTGTAAAAAATGTACAGGACGTACAGGCCGTTATGATGGGGAGCATGGCCTACGAGATTCCGGTGACGCAAGCCCGAGCAGAGCTCGCCGAACTGATCAACCGCGTCGTCTACGGCGGAGAGCGGGTGGTCGTGACGCGTCACGGGAAGCCGCTGGTGGCGCTGGTTTCCGCCGCTGACCTGGAACGACTTGAAGGTGAGCAGGAGGTGGCCGAGGATCCGGTGATCAGTTCCGTCTCCGCGATCGGCTCGGCGCCGTCCGCTCCGGGCGAACGGCGCCGCTTCGGTATCGCGGCGGAACACCGCGGCAGCACACGCGACAGCTGACTGCACCCGGCAGCTGACCTCCGCGCCCGCCCGCCCGTACGTACGTACGAAAGAGGCCGTGCGCCGGCGACCGTCCCGCGTTCCCGCGCCCGGTCCTTCAAGTGTGGACCGAGAGCCTGCGCAGCGAGGCGCCCGGACCGTGATCGCCATCGCCGTCCATGACCCACGTGGCGGAGGGCGGCGCAGTTAACGCGGCCGAAACTCCGCGCAACTAGCCTGCGTCATCAAGGCACAAGACGGGTGCGTGATACATCTATGTCCCGTCGCGGTGGCCGCGGCAGCCGGACCGGGCGGTCCGGTGCGAGGACTGTGAGGTGGGACGCGTGCAACTGACCCCGCACGAGCAGGAAAGACTGCTCATCCATGTGGCGGCGGACGTCGCGGAGAAGCGCCGGGCGCGCGGAGTGAAGCTCAATCACCCCGAGACGATCGCGCTCATCACCTCGCACATCCTCGAAGGCGCCCGCGACGGTCGGACCGTCGCCGAACTCATGTCGTCGGGCCGGAACGTGCTCACCCGTGACGACGTCATGGAAGGCATCCCCGAGATGATCCACGATGTACAGGTGGAGGCGACCTTCCCGGACGGCACCAAGCTCGTCACCGTCCACGACCCGATCGCCTGACGGGGGAGCGGCCGCCGATGATCCCCGGAGAGATCCTGTACGCCGACGACCCCGTTGCTCTCAACCAGGGCCGCCCCGTCACCCGCCTCACCGTCCTGAACGCCGCCGACCGGCCCGTCCAGGTCGGCTCCCATTACCACTTCGCCGAGGCCAACCCCGGTCTCGACTTCGACCGCGCCGCCGCCCGCGGCCTGCGGCTGAACATCGCCGCGGGCACCGCCGTGCGCTTCGAGCCCGGCATCCCCGTCGACGTCGAACTCGTTCCCATCGGCGGACGGCGCATCGTCGCCGGTCTGCGCGGGGAGACCGGAGGTGCCCTCGATGCCTGAGCTCGTACGCCCCGTGTACGCCGACCTGTTCGGCCCCACGACCGGCGACCGCATCCGGCTCGCCGACACCGACCTGCTGATCGAGATCGAGGAGGACCGCTGCGGCGGACCCGGACGCGCCGGTGACGAAGCGGTGTTCGGCGGCGGCAAGGTGATCCGCGAATCCATGGGCCAGGCGCGTACGACGCGTGCCGACGGCGCACCCGACACCGTCATCACCGGCGTTGTGGTCCTCGACCACTGGGGCATCGTCAAGGCCGACATCGGCATTCGGGACGGACGGATCACCGGCGTCGGCAAGGCCGGCAACCCCGACACGATGGACGGCGTGCACCCCGACCTCGTCATCGGGCCCGAGACCGAGATCATCGCCGGCAACGGCAAGATCCTCACCGCCGGCACGATCGACGCGCACGTCCACTTCATCTCGCCGACCATCGTCGACCAGGCGCTCTCCTCCGGCATCACCACGCTCGTCGGCGGCGGCACCGGACCGGCCGATGGCAGCAAGGCCACCACCGTCACGCCCGGCGGCTGGCACCTTGCCCGGATGTTCGAGGCGCTGGAGCAGTTCCCCGTCAACATCGGGCTGCTCGGCAAGGGCAACACCATGTCCCGTGACGCCATGCACGCCCAGCTCCGGGGCGGCGCCCTGGGATTCAAGATCCACGAGGACTGGGGGGCCACCCCCGCCGTCATCGACGCCTGCCTCGGTGTGTGCGACGAGACCGGCGCCCAGCTCGCCATCCACACCGACACGCTGAACGAGGCCGGGTTCGTCGGCGACACCCTCGCCGCCATCGCCGGGCGGACCATCCACGCGTACCACACCGAGGGCGCGGGCGGCGGGCACGCCCCGGACATCATCACGGTCGTGTCCGAGCCGAACGTCCTGCCCAGCTCCACCAACCCGACCCGGCCGCACACCGTCAACACCATCGAGGAACACCTCGACATGCTGATGGTCTGCCACCACCTCAACCCCGCCGTGCCGGAAGACCTGGCCTTCGCCGAGTCCCGGATCAGGCCCTCCACCATAGGGGCTGAGGACATCCTGCACGACCTCGGCGCCATCTCGATCATCTCCTCCGATTCCCAGGCCATGGGCCGCATCGGCGAGGTCGCGATGCGTACGTGGCAGACCGCGCACGTCATGAAGAAGCGCCGCGGCGCGCTGCCCGGCGACGGGCGGGCCGACAATCACCGCGCGCGTCGCTATGTCGCCAAGTACACGATCAACCCGGCCGTCGCGCAGGGCCTCGACCACGAGATCGGCTCCGTCGAGCGCGGCAAGCTCGCCGATCTGGTGCTGTGGGAGCCGGCCTTCTTCGGCGTCAAGCCGCAACTGGTCATCAAGGGCGGGCAGATCGCGTACGCGCAGATGGGCGACGCCAATGCCTCCATCCCGACCCCGCAGCCGGTCATGCCCCGCCCGATGTTCGGCGCGCTCGGCAAGGCGCCCGCCTCCAACTCCCTGAACTTCGTCGCGGACGCGGCGATCGAGGACGACCTGCCGGAACGCCTCGGCCTGGGCAAGCGGTTCGTACCGATCAGGAACACCCGTCGCGTCACCAAGGCCGACATGCGGGAGAACGACGCCCTCCCGCGCGTCGAGGTCGACCCGGACACCTTCACGGTGACGATCGACGGCGACGTGGTCGAACCGGCTCCAGCGGCTGAACTCCCCATGGCCCAACGCTACTTCCTCTTCTGAAGGGACGGTCCTGGCATGAGCCGCGCAGCCCTGCTCGTCCTCGCCGACGGGCGATTCCCCGCCGGCGGCCACGCCCACTCCGGCGGGGCCGAAGCGGCCGTCAAGGCGGGACGTATCCGTAACGACCGCGACCTGGCCGCCTTCTGCCGGGGCCGCCTGCACACCACCGGGCTCACCTCGGCGGCGCTCGCCGCCGCGGCCGCACTCGGCGTCGACCCGCTCGACCTGGACGAGGCGGCCGATGCCCGTACGCCGTCACCCGCCCTGCGGGCGACGGCCCGCAAGCTGGGCCGGCAGATGATGCGGGCCGCCCGCGCCACCTGGCCGTGTGCCGAGCTCGACGCGCTGGCGGCGGCGCGGCCGCGCGGCGCGCACCAGCCCGTCGTGCTCGGCGTCGCCGCCGGCGCGGCGGGGCTCGGGCCCGAGGACGCCGCGCACTGTGTCGCGTACGAGACCGTCAGCGGTCCCGCCACCGCGGCGGTACGCCTCCTCAGCCTGGACCCCTTCGAGGCCACTGCCGTACTCGCGCGCCTCGCACCCGAACTCGACGACGTCGCGCGGCGCGCGGCCGAAGCCGCCCGCCGCGCCCTGGACGAAGGCACCGGGGCGCTGCCGGCCGCTTCGGCGCCGCTGCTCGACATCACGGCGGAGGCGCACGCGGCATGGCCGGTACGCCTCTTCGCCTCGTAGGGCCGCACTCGTAGGGCCGCACTCATAAGACTGCTCTCGTGACATCGCTTTCGTAACACCGCTCGCGCAACACCGCCTAGGAGCCGCACCATGCACCTCGACCACAGCCACGACAGCGCCATGGCGGTCAGCGCCGACGCCGCCCGCCCCGACGGTACGAAGCGGGCCCTGCGCATCGGACTCGGCGGCCCCGTCGGCTCCGGCAAGACCGCCACCGTCGCCGCCCTCTGCAGGGAGCTGCGCGAAGAGCTGTCCATCGCCGTCGTCACCAACGACATCTACACGCGCGAGGACGCCGAATTCCTGCTGCGCAACGCCGTATTGCCGCCCGAGCGCATCCAGGCCGTCGAGACCGGAGCCTGCCCGCACACCGCGATCCGCGACGACATCTCCGCCAACCTCGAAGCGGTCGAGGACCTGGAGGACGCGGTGGGGCCGCTCGACCTGATCCTCGTCGAGTCCGGCGGTGACAACCTCACCGCGACGTTCTCCAGGGGACTCGTCGACGCGCAGGTCTTCGTCATCGACGTGGCGGGCGGCGACGACATCCCGCGCAAGGGCGGTCCCGGCGTCACCACGGCCGACCTGCTGGTCATCAACAAGACGGACCTCGCGCCCTACGTCGGCTCGGACCTCGGCCGGATGGCCCGTGACGCCAAGGAGCAGCGCGGCGAACTCCCGGTCGCCTTCACCTCGTTGACCTCGGGAGACGGCGTAAAGCCGGTCGCCGACTGGGTACGCGAGCAGCTCGCCGCCTGGTCCGCATGACCACCGCCATGACCGCCCTCGCCCCTGCGGGCATCGAGGCCACGGCCCGTATCACCGCCGTCCCCGACGGCCGGGGCGGCACGCGCCTGCCCGTGCTGGAGAGCGACGGCCCCCTCGCCCTGCGCCGCACGCGCGGCACGGGCCCGTACGCCCGTGTCACCGTCGTCGGAGCGATGAGCGCGCCGCTGGGCGGCGACCGGCTGGCGATCGAGGCCGACGTACGAACGGGTGCGGCGCTGGCCGTGGACTCGGCCGCGGCGACGGTCGCCCTTCCCGGGCGGACCCCTGAGCCCGCGCGCTACGACGTGAGGGTGACCGTCGGAGAGGATGCGGACCTGCGCTGGCTGCCGGAGCCGCTCATCTCGGCATGCGGCAGCGAACTGCGCATGACCACCCGTATCGAACTCGCCGCCTCCGCCCGCCTCGTCCTGCGCGAGGAGCAGGCCCTCGGAAGGTACGGCGAAGAGGCGGGCACGCTCGTCTCGCGTCTCACCGTCCACCGCTGCGGTCGGCCGCTCCTCGACCAGGAGCTGTCGTACGGTCCGGGGTCCCCCGGCGGCTGGGACGGGGGAGCCGTACTCGGCGGGGGGCGTGCGGTCGGTCAACTCCTCGTCGTGGACCCGGCCTTCGCGGAAGAATGCCCCGAAACGCGACTATTGGGGGACGGTGCGGTCCTCGCCCCGCTCGCGGGCCCCGCCGTGCTGGTCACGGCGGTGGCGGCCGATGCGCTGCGGCTGCGGCGCGTTCTGGACGGGGCACTTCGGACATTTGGGTGACGGCCGGTTGCACCGCTCACCGGGACACGGCTCACCGGTTATGGGATTGGTAAAGAAGGCCGGTACGGCCTGTTGCCCGAGGCCCCTCAGGCGACAGGATTCGGCCGTACGACCGACCACTGCCGCCCTGCGCGGCAGAACAATCCCAGGGGGAGACCCACTTGAGACGCTCAGCAGCGCTCGGCTCGGCCGGCACTCTGATAGCGGGCACGCTGATGGCAGGCGTCATGGCTGTGCCCGCGGCCGGTGCCGACGGCCGCCACAGCGGCAGCAGCACGTCCGAGGCGCGCGGCGTACAGATCGCCGCAGACCGTGCGGCGAAGGCGGGCATCGACTGGCAGGACTGCCCCGCCGACTGGGGGATCGCCAAGCCCATCCAGTGCGGCTGGGTCACCGTCCCGGTCGACTACGCGAAGCCGAACGGACGGAAGATCAAGATAGCCCTCGACCGCATCGGCAACACGGGCACCGAGAAGGACCGTCAGGGCTCTCTGCTCTACAACCCGGGCGGCCCCGGCGGCTCGGGCATGCGGTTCCCGACCCGGGTCACCAAGAAGAACCCGATCTACACCAAGATGGCCAAGGCGTACGACTTCGTGGGCTTCGACCCGCGCGGTGTCGGCCACTCCTCGCCCATCTCCTGCGTCGACCCGCAGGAGTTCGTCAAGGCGCCCAAGCTCGACCCGGTGCCCGACAGCGAGGCCGACAAGCTCGCCCAGCGCAAGCTCGCCGCCGAGTACGCGGACGGCTGCAAGGAGCGCAGCGGCTGGCTGCTGCCGCACATGACCACGCCGAACACCGCACGCGACCTGGACGTCGTCCGCGCCGCGCTCGGTGAGAACAAGCTGAACTTCCTCGGCGTCTCGTACGGCACGTACCTCGGCGCGGTCTACGGAACGCTGTTCCCGGGCCACGTCCGCCGCATGGTCGTCGACAGCGTCGTCAACCCGTCGAAGGAGAAGATCTGGTACCAGGCCAACCTGGACCAGGACGTCGCCTTCCAGATGCGCTGGAACGACTGGAAGGAGTGGGTCGCCAAGAACGACGCCACCTTCCACATCGGGGACACCTCCGAGAAGGTCGAGGCGCAGTGGGTGAAGCTGCGCGCCACCGCCAAGAAGGACCCGATCGGCGGCGTCGTCGGTCCCGCCGAGCTCATCGGCTTCTTCCAGAGCGCTCCGTACTACGACTCCGCCTGGGTGCCTGTCGCCGAGACGTGGAGCAAGTACATCGCGGGTGACACCAAGGCGCTCGTCGACGAGATCGCGCCGGACATGTCGGACACCGCAGGCAACGCGGCCTCGGAGAACGGCAACGCCGTCTACACGGCCGTCGAGTGCGCGGACGCCAAGTGGCCCACCAGCTGGAAGAAGTGGGACCGGGACAACACCAGGCTGCACAAGGACCACCCGTTCATGACGTGGGCCAACGCCTGGATGAACCTGCCCTGCGCCACCTGGTCGACCAAGCAGCAGACGCCGCTGGAGGTCAAGTCCGGCAAGGGTCTGCCGCCGGTGCTGATCGTTCAGGCCACGCGTGACGCCGCCACCCCGTACGAGGGCGCCGTCGAGCTGCACAAGCGCTTCAAGGGCTCGCGCCTGATCACCGAGAAGGACGCCGGCTCGCACGGCGTCACCGGGCAGGTGAACCCGTGCATCAACGACCGGGTCGACACCTACCTGCTCACCGGGAAGACCGACAGCCGCGATGTGACGTGCGCCCCGCACGCCACGCCGAAGCCGTAACGGCCTGAACGGGTGAGGGGGCGGCCGGAATTTCCGGCCCGCCCCCTCCTCGCGTTCAGGGCGTGTCCGGCGGATCAGGCCTGGGCCGCGGGGCTTGGCACGCCCTACCGGCGGGCGAGCCAGGCGTCCTCGTCCGCGTAGTCGAACGGCCCGCCGCTGCCGGGCCCGTACCTCTGCGACAGCTTGGGGAACGCCTCCCGCCAGTCCTGGCGGCGGAGCTCCTCCGCCAGCCACTCCACCGTGGCGGGCAGCGAGTCGGCGTAACCGGTGACGGCCCGGTAGCCGAGTTCGCGCTCGGCGGCCGACATGTCGTACACGATGGGATGGCCACCGCTCCAGGGCGTCTCCCCGACCGTGCCCACCGGCGGCGGCCCGTCCACGAGCACCAGCTCGCTTCGTACGCCCATGACCTCGTCGATCGCCGTACTGATCTCCGCGACGGTCGGCACATCGGGATCACCGGCGTTGAGCACCCGCGCACCGGGCCGCGCCGCCGCCAGCCGGATCAGTTCCGCGAGGTTGGAGACATGCACCGGGTGGAACCGGCTGAGGCCGCCGTACGCCAGAATCCGCACCGGCCGACCGTCCAGCGCCCGCTTGACGAAGTGGATCTCGCGCGGTGTCCGGCAGTACGGCCCGTGGATCGCGCCCGCGCGCAGCAGCGTCGTCGGCAGCCGGCCGGCGGCGGCCATCAGATGCCGTTCGATCGCGACCTTCCTCGTCCCGTACGTCGCGTCGCCCGGCGCCACGGTCGGCTGCGTCTCGGAGATGGGCACCGGGTACTGCGGGAACCCGTCGGGCTCCTCCTGCGTGTCGAAGCTCCGGCCCTTGTCGTCCTCGTACACGGCGCCACTGGAGATGACGACGGCGGACCCGATCCGGTCCGCGAGGCCCGTCAACTGCTGTGCGTGGCGCGTCTCGAACGCGACCATGTCCACCAGTACGTCGCATCCGTCACCGAGCGCCGCGGCCAGCGCCGCGTCGTCCTCGCGGTCGACGGCGACTGCCCGTACACCGTCCGGCCAGGTCTCGTCCCGGCCGCCGCCAGGGGAACCGGCCCGTACGTCCCAGCCGTCCTCTGCGAGCGCCCGTACGGCAGCCCGCCCGATCTGTCCCGTCGCTCCGACAACGAATGCGTTTCCCTTGGTCATGCCAGGGACGCTATGCGCCGAGTATCTGCAGGCACAGGCGCTTTCGCCCTGCGCTGATTCGCCGTCAGCGCAGTAACCGCGGGAACTTCTTCGCCTGCTCCGCCTTGACCTCGGCGGCGTACCGGTCGACGTACTCCTGCCCGGAGAGCCCGAGGATCGCGTACATGATCTCGTCGGTGACGGCGCGGAGCACCGCCTTCTCGTTCTCCATGCCCGCATAGCGCGAGAAGTCCAGCGGCTCGCCGAAACGGATGGTGACGCGCTTGATGCGAGGTACTACCTGTCCGGGCGGCTGGATCTCGAACGTACCCACCATGGCGCACGGCACCACGGGCACGTGCGCCTTGAGCGCCATCGCCGCGACGCCGACCTTGCCCTTGTAGAGGCGGCCGTCGTGCGAGCGGGTGCCCTCGGGGTAGATCCCCAGCAGCTCGCCCTTGCTCAGCACGCCGAGGCCCTCGCGGATCGCCGCCTTCCCCGCCTCCTTGCCCGATCTGTCGACCGGGATCTGTCCGGCGCTGCGGAAGAACGAAGCGGTCAGGCGGCCCTTGAGACCGGGACCCGTGAAGTACTCGGCCTTGGCGAGGAAGGTGATGCGCCGTCTGATGATCGCGGGCATCAGGAAGTGGTCCGAGAACGACAGATGATTTCCGGCTACGATCGCCGCCCCCTCGTCGGGGATGTGCTCAAGGCCTTCGATCCTCGGTCGGAACAGCAGCCTCAGCAGAGGCCCCAGAAGCACGTACTTGAGCACGTAATAGAACACGGGGGCGCTCCTCACTCCGCGGGACCGGCTCCAGGGCTGCGTTGTGCCAGGTCATCAGACGTGCCGGGAGAAACCAGTCTAGGCGGGCGTGTTCCCGTGGGTAAGCGTCGCTGATCAGACACTTCCTGGCTCAATGTAAACGTCCCTGACGCCCGGTCAGGCGCCCTGTGCCGCCTCTTCGGCCTCCGTAGCCTCTTCCGCGTCCTCGGCCTCCTCCGCCTGTTCCGTCATGGAGCGGACGAAGGGAGACACGGCAGTGCCGAGCAGCGTCGCCGTGGCGATCGCGCCCAGCGTGATGGCCCAGGCGAAAGGCCCCAGCGGCGTGCAGCCGAAGAACTGGCTGATGCCCGGGGTCTGGATGATCGCAGCGAGCACCGCCGCCGAGCCGAGGCTCGCCGCAAGGACATTGCGGTCCAGGCCGCCGGTGGCGAGCGTCTGCGCCAGCTGCGTGCCGACGACCGCCGCGAGCGCCACCGTACTGGCGCGGCGTCCCCTGCCCGTCACGCGAGCCGCGCTCCAGGCCAGGCCGGCGCCGGTGGCGGTGATGGCGCCGCGCAACAGCATCTCGTTGGTCAGCGCGGCACCGAGGGAGCGGCTGGGGCCCTCCTCCAGAAGCCGTTTGCCGACCTGGCCGGTCGGCTCGCGCACCGCGATGGCCAGCGAGGGCGCCAGGTCGGTGAGCAGGTTGACCAGCATGATCTGGCGGGCGTTGAGCGGTGTACGGCCGGTGAGCGAGGAGACCAGCACGCTGAAGGTGACCTCTCCCAGATTGCCGCCGATGAGAATGCCGAGCGCGGCCCTGACCGATGCCCACATGGCACGGCCCTCCATCAGAGCCGAGACGATCGTCTCCAGCCGGTCGTCGCTGACGACCAGGTCCGCCGCGGCGGTCGCGGCAGGGGTGCCGCGGCGCCCCAGCGCGATGCCGATGTCCGCGAGCCGGATGGCCGGTGCGTCGTTGGCGCCGTCGCCGGTCATGGCCACGACCCGGCCGACGCGCTGATAGGCCTGGACGATACGGACCTTGTGGTGCGGGCTGCAGCGGGCGATGACGTCCACCGTCGGCAGCAGCTCGTCGAGTTGGCCGTCGTCGAGCTCGTCCAGCTCGGCGCCGGTGCAGACCTTCGGCTCCTTGACCTCGCTGATGGTGGAGGCGATGGCGTCGGCGGTGGCCGGGTGGTCGCCGGTGAGCATCACCGTCTGCACGCCCGCCTCCCGCAGCCGCGCGGTCGCGGGGGCGGCGCTCGTACGGACCGGGTCGGCCAGCGTGATGAACCCGAGGAACACCAGGTCCCGCACGATCTCGTCGGTGAGTTCTTCGTCCGTGCCCATACGGCGCTCCGCCACCGCCAGTACCCGGCGCCCCGCGCCCGCGAGCGCCTCCGCCTCGCCCGTCAGCTGCCTGACCGCCTCTTCGTCGAGCGCGGCCTGCTTGCCACCGGGCTGCCTGTGCCCCGTGCAGCGTTCCAGTACGTTCTCCGGCGCTCCCTTCACGCTCAGCAGCAGGCCGTGCGTGGTGTGCCCGGAGGTCGCGTGGAAGGCACGGGACGGCTCGAACGGCAGTGTGTCCATGCGCCGCCAGCGGGAGGCGCCCTGCCGTACGGCGACCTTGGCGCTGCGCGCACCGGCCGTCACAGCGCGGTCGGTCTGGTGGGCCATGGGCTCCGCCTGCCGTGCCGGCGGGGTGGCACGCAGCGCGGCCGCGAGCACCTCCTTGCGCGACGAGTCGAGCCGGTCCACCGGCATTGCGCTCTCGCCGTCGCTCACGGCCGCGAGCTGGAGTTTGCCCTCGGTGAGGGTCCCGGTCTTGTCGAAGCAGAGGACATCGGCGCGGCCGAGCGCCTCGATCGTGCGCGGGTTGCGTACGAGCGCGCCGACGTCGGCCAGGCGCCGGGCGGCGGCCAGTTGGGCGGCGTTGACGAGGAAGGGCAGCCCCTCCGGGACGGAGGCGACGGCCAGGTTGACCGCCGAGGCGAGGTTGTCGGTCAGGGGGCGTCCGTGCAGCAGACCCGCCGCCGCCACGGCACTCGCCGACCCGAGCGCCACGGGCAGGCTGGCCCGGGTGAGCGAGGCGAGCCGGGCCTCGACACCGGTTTCGGGCGCCGCCTGCCGGGCGGTGGCGAGGCTGCGCCCGACTTCCGTACTGGATCCGGTGGCCACGACGACGGCCACGGCCCGGCCGGCGGACACGGTGGTGCCCTCGTACACCATCGAGTGGCGGCCGGTGATGTGCGTGGCGACGACCGGGGCGGGGTCCTTGCTCACGGCCATGGACTCGCCCGTCAGCGACGACTCGTCGACCTCTAGGCCCTCGGCCTCCAGCAGCCTGCAGTCCGCGGGTACGACGTCCTCGGGGCGCAGCAGGACGATGTCGCCCTCCACCAGCTCTCCGGCGGTGACCAGCCGTTCGCGGTTTCCCCGGCGTACGCGTGCGCCGATGGCCGAGCGGGCGAAGAGCTCCGCCAGAGCGCGCTCGGTCCTGACCCGCTGGAAGCCGCCGATGAACGCGGAGGTTCCCGTGATGGCCGCAACGAGCGCTGCGTCGGTACGCGAACCGACAGCGGTGGCCAGGGCGGCACCGGCGGCGAGAACGGGCGTGAGGGGGTTGGACAGTTCCTCGATGAAAGCCGCCGGCAGGGTCAGCCGCGACGGCCCGGTCCCCGCGTCCGAGCCCGCGCCGCCGGCCCGCGAGGCCGCCTCGTCGGCAGTCAGGCCGTCGGCGGTGCTGCGCAGGCGCTCCAGCACCCTTTCGGTGGGCATCAGGTGCCAGGGCACGCTGGTCACAGGCGGGGCGAGAGGGCGGGCGAGCAACTGCCGGGCACGCCAGCCGCCCAGGCAGAATGCCACGGCCCCGGCGGTGTTGCCCACCGCCATCGCCCGCGCGGCCGCCTGCCGGGCCGGGGCTTGGAGCGCTGCCACCGCGCCGACTCCGCTGCCGCCCGCGGCGAGTACGGCACTGTCGTGGTCGACCCGCGCCGCCATGCCCACGGCGTCCACGATCAGCCCCGCCGATTCGAGATCGGCGCCCACGATCAGGTGGGCACCCCAGGCCGGGGGGTCGCCCTCGCGGTGCACGCCGACGCCGCAGTCGGCCGCTCCCAGCGCCCGGCGGTTCCCGGAGACGAGCAGGATGACCGCACCGTCGGCCTGGAGACCGCGTACGGAGGCCACGAGGCGGCCGCCCGCCGGTACCACCGCGTCGGCGAAGGAGAACGCCGGGGAGGTCCGGTCGGTGGCCAGGACCACCCGGGCTCCCGCGCGGCGGGCCGCCGCCGCCACGGCCTCGGCTCCCGGGGCCGTCTGCATGGCCAGCCCCGCCACGGCCTGGAGCCTGCGCCCCTTGGCCAGGCCCAGTGCGCGCTCGCTGCCCCTGCGCCGCAACCGTCCCTCGGCCTGGCGTCCCGTACGCCCCGTCAGGTCGAGGTCGGCGAGCGGTCCGAGCACCCAGCCGTCGTCGTCGCGGACGGTGCGAAGGGGAGTGTCCGAGTCGAAGAGGGCGAAGAGCCGTTCCGCGGTCCGTTCGGGATCGGCGCCGCTGAGCAGTTCGAGGTCCACCGGTTCGTACCGGTCGCTGCGGAGCGTGTCCTCGTCCAGGACCACGGTGTCCACCTGCCCGAGCCGCCGCAGGGCGCCCCGGTCCATGGTCACGACACCACGCAGCGACAGGGCCCTGCCCAGGCTGGTGGCGAAGCCCTCCCTGCCCGCCTCCGGAGCCTTCGGTATGGCCGACAGGGCGACGGCCAGCCCCCGGCGGGGCCCGGCGAACGGGGCCGCGAGGGCGCCGGCCGCGATGCCTGCCGCCACGGCCCGCTCGGCATAGCGGTCCGCCGTGTCACGCGGGGTCGGCCCGGCCCGGTCGACCACGATGGGCTCGGCCGAGGCGTCGTCCGGCCCGCTGACGAGCCGGGGCTCGGCTTCCTCCCAGGTTGCCCGTTCCGCGGTGGCTTCCCGCCACTGGGCGACACGCTGGAGCGCGTCCAGGGCGATGCCTCCGCCGCGGGTTGCCACACCCTGGGCCAGGGCGCTGACCACGGGCAGTACCGACTCGGCCTGTTCCGGGCTGCTGACGGCGACGGCCAGGTGACGCAGCTTGGGGTGGTACTGCAGGGCGCCCGCGAGCGCTCCGGTCTCCGGAGGCAGCCTCAGCCACGGCGCCAGCTGCCTGAAGGTGGCGATGCCGAGTCCCACGGTGTCCGCGGTCAGCGCGGACACCGACTGACGCGTCTTCGGTCCTTCGCACGGATGGTGCGGCTCCGGGCACCACTCGTCGAACTCGTCCGGCCGGGCCGCGTAGTGGGCCTCCGCGCGCTCCACGAGCGCGACCAGCTCACGCTGGGACGGCGGCGGCGAGACCACCGCAGCCACCACGCGCTCGGACGGCGCGTTGACCCGGGCCCACAGCACCCCTGGGTGCCCTTCGAGGGCCCGCTCCACACCCTCGGCGACCCGCGCTCCTCCCGCGCCGTGCACTCCGCGGACCTCGATGTAGCAGCGCCCGGGCCGTGACCACACGCCGCGTCGCGGCAGTCCCATGAGCTGCGCGGTCACCTCGGCGGCACCTCGCACACCGGCCGCGACGCCGTACGTCACACCGGACGCGATCGGTCCGAGCAGCGGCGGCGCCGACAGGCGCAGTCCTGGGAGCAATGACATGGGTTAGGCCTCCGGTCCGTCGTCGCGACGTGAACTCAGCCCGAGTAGCCCCTCCAGTCTCAGCCAACCGTCGGGGAACGGCCACGCCGCAGCACACGGCACGCCGTTACGACGTCCACTACCCTGAGATAGAGGCAATTCCCCCCATACCGCACCTGTGGATGTGAGATTCGTGGCCACCTCCACATCGCCCCTCGAAGCAGGCGCCACGGCGCTGCCGAAGAACGGGCAGAAGCGCACGATCACCATCACCGTCCCGTCGTTCCCCTTGCCGTCCGCCGGCCGTGTCGCGAGCGGCGCGGCGAACGCGGTGCTGCTGCCGTTCGCCGTCGCCCGCCGGGTGCTCCCCGCCAAGGGCGGTCTGCCGCTCTATCTCGGTCTCGGAGCGCTGGGCGCCGCGGACATCATCGACTGGCCGGTGGCCATCGGCATCGGCGTCGGCTACGCGGTGCTCCGTCCCGGGAGTACGGAGACGGGCAAGGGGCCGAGCAAGGGGCCGAGCAAGGAGGAGCGCGGCGATGTCAGTTGAAGGGTCACTCGAAGGCGTCCTGCTGGAGAACGAGATGTCTGTTCCACCGGAGCCCGACCCCGTGCCCCCCTTGCCGCCGGACCCGGTACCTGCTCCGCCACGGCGGCCCGCCCCTGTCCCGCGCCCGGACCGCGTACCGGAACCCCCGGATTCGCACGTTTAGACCCGCTTGGACGAGACGCGCACGCCCGGACCGCTTGAACCGCCGATCCCTGATCAGGGCATCGGCGGTTCAAGGTCACATCGGGTTGATCACGTCGGGGTGATCAAGTCAGTCGGGGTGATCAGGTCAGGGGGTGATCAGGCTTCTGGTCCGGCGGGAACCGGAAAGCTGGCGGCGTGCGGTGACGAGAGCGGTGCCGACATCGCGTGTGCCGGTGGAGACGCACAACGTGTAGGCGACATCGTCCATACGCTGCCGGGCCCCGGCACTGCCCGTCTCGGCGTACAGCTTCTTGAGCGTCTCGTACTGCCCGACGAGCTTCCGCAGTACTTCGGGATGGGCCATCAGCACGACTGGTCTCCTTCAGCTCGCAGGACTGAGGGGCTGAAAACTGCCCATCCATCTTCGCACTGGCCGCCCGCCATGACATCCGCTGACCGTTACCGCAGGTCAGCCGGGCTTGATGCGGCCCCGCCAGGCTCCGGATTCGCCGCCGCGGTGCTCGATGTACTCCTTGAAGCGCCGCATGTCGCCCTTGACGCGACGATCGATCATTCCCGTCATGTCGGCGGTCTTCTCCGCGACCCCGCCGGACTCGACGTCCATCACGAGCTCCACCCGCGTGTGCGTGTCGTCCAGGCGCTGGAAGCTGACCAGCCCCTTCTGCTTGGTGTCGCCGCTGGTGGTGCGCCAGGCGATCCGCTCGTCGGGAAGCTGATCGATGATCTCGGTGTCGAACTCCCGCCGTACGCCACCGATTTTGGTGGTCCAGTGGTTGTGGACGTCGTCGAGCTGCCTGACCTCCTCGACTCCCTCCATGAAGTTCGGGAACTCCTCGAACTGCGTCCACTGGTTGTAGGCGGTGTGGACGGGAACCTCGACCTCCACTGACTCCTTCACCGTGCTCATGAGCGCGCCTCTCTCTCGGTTCCTCTTTCGGTGACTACGGCTGGGCGGATGCCCTGCCGTACAGATTGCGGACGGTGCAGCCAGTACCCGATGACTGCCTGCTCATGCCCGGGCAGCTTCAGGACGCGTCGGCCCTGCGTCGCCCCCGTGCGCCGCGCAGGGCCTCGATGAGGTCCTCCCGGCTCATGGAGGACCGGCCGGGAATCCCGGCCTCTGTGGCGCGCTCGTAGAGCTCCGCCTTGGTCAGGGAATCGAAGGACGAGGCCTTGCTCGGCCTCTTGGACCTCGCCGTGCTCCTTGCAGCGGTCTTCGCCGCGCCGCCGGCCTTCTGCCCGCGGCGGTCCTTGGGACTCTTGGCCCGGTCGACGCTGGCCCGCAGGGCCTCCATCAGGTCGACCACATTCGTGGACGCGGCCGGCGGTTCTGCCTTCTCGACCGTCTCGCCGGTGCGCTTGGCCTCGATGAGCTTGGCCACCTGCTCCTGGAACGTGTCGTGGAACTCTTCCGGCTTCCAGTCGATGCTGAGCGTCTCGACCAGCTGCTCGGCCATCTTCAGCTCGCGGTCGGTGACGGCGGCCTCTGCCGGCAGGTCGCCGATCTCCTTGCGCGGGTCGCGGATCTCGTCGGCCCAGTGCAGGGTGTGCAGCGTCAGTAGTCCGGCCTCCGCCTTCACGGCCACGAGGTACTGGTGGTTGCGCATGACGAACGTGGCGATTCCGGCCTTTCCCGTGTGGGCCATCGCCTTCTCCATCAGGGCATAGACCTTGGCGTACTCCTTGCCCTTGGGGCCGAGGTAGTACGTCTTGTCGAAGAAGATCGGCTCGACCTGCTCCAGGTCGACGAATCCGGTGATCTCCAGTGCCTTGGAGCGCCCCGGTGCGATGTCCTCCAGCTCGCCCGGCTCGACGACGACGTACTCGTCGCCCGCGTCGAAGCCCTTGACGATCTCGTCCAACGGGACTTCGTCGCCAGTGCGTTCATTCACCCGCTTGTTGCGTACCCGGTCCGACGTTCCGCGCTGCAACTGGTGGAAGTGGACGGTGTGGCTCTCCGTCGCCGTGAACATCTGCACGGGCAAGGTCACCAAACCGAACGTCAGCGCACCGCTCCACACTGGACGGGCCATGGCCGCTGCCACCTCCTCCTGCTTCCTTCCATGGCACCCCGGACAGCGGCCCGTCGCATCCCGGGCAAGGGCGGTGGTGCTGAGCAACGCAGTGGCCCCGGCCGGTCCGCGCGGGGACCGGCCGGGGCCACTGGGTGCCGTACGGCGGCTCAGGTGTGCAGGATGCTGTTCTGGCCGTCGCGGTCATCGGCATGCTCTTCGTCGAACCAGTAGTCGCCGTGGGCGAGGTAGCGGAAGCCGTACCGCTGTTCGGACGGAAGTGTCACGCTCACGCTCCGGGTGCCGTCCGGGCGCGAGACGAACGGATGGGTGCCGGGCTGCCAGTCGTTGAAATCGCCCACGACGCTGACCTGGCCGCAGGGTTGGTCCGCCGGAATGACGAACGTAATCTTGGTGCGCTGCTTGCGACGGCTGCGTTCCAGCATGCCGGAGACCTTTCCTCGGGGGCGGTTGCCCCAGCATCCACATCCGCCTGCCTTCCGTCGCGTCCTGCTGCGCTGACGCAGCGGTCAGTCGCCCGGATGGCGTCCCCGCGATCCGCCGGGGGAGGTACGGCCGGACCATGCGTAAATTACGCAATTTTGGGCATCCGCAAAGCTGGGACATGGGCACAGGGTCGAGGAGATGATCGACATGGTCCCGCTCTTGCTGGTGCTCCTGCTGGTCCTGATCCTCTTCGGGATCGGATTCGCCGCAGAATTCCTCTGGTACCTCGCGCTCGCGGTTCTGATCGTCTGGCTGCTGGGCTTCCTGCTGCGCGGTCCGGCCATCGGTGGCCGAAGGACACGCTGGTACCGCTGGTAGACAGACGGGCCGTCGAAGGAGGTCGCCATGGGCGCCCCCATCTGGGAGTACGGAGACACATCGGGACACGTGCCGGGAGCGGAGCTGGTCGGGTTCAAGGCCGAAGCATCGGACGGGCACATCGGGAAGATCGACAAGCACTCCGAGGACGTCGGCCGCTCGTACATCGTCGTCGACACAGGTCCGTGGATTTTCGGCAGGCGTGTACTGCTGCCGGCGGGTCTGGTGTCGCGGATAGATGTCGAGAACGAGACGGTTCACCTGTCGGCCACGAAGGCCGAGATCAAGGCCTCACCCGACCTTGAGAGCGGCAAGTACGCGGAAGAGGACCTGCCGTTCATGCATCTGATCGAGCAGTACTACGCGAACAGGCACATGTGACTCTCGCCCCGGCTCACCCAGGGGCTTGCTCAGGCCGGATCGCTCAGGCCCACTCCTTCGTGATCCTGAAGGAGTGGGTCTCGTCTCCCAGGATGTTGCCGTCGGCGTCGATGAAGGTGCCCGTCACTTCGTACGTGTCGCGGGCGAGATGGCCGGTCGGCAGCCGCTCGGGCGGGACGATCACGTCGTACGGGCCGCCCGGCCGGTAACAGCCCAGCATCGTCTCGGACATGCTCACCACGACTCCGTGGCGTTTGCGCACATCGACGAATTTGAGTCCTTCGACCGCTCTGCCGAGGCGGAAAGTCAGCCCGATGCGGATTTCCGCCCCCTCCTTCAGCTCGACTGGAATACCGGGCGAGGGCAAGGGGACAACTTGCTCGCCGTTGCCTTCGACCTGCAGCGTCATGCCGAGAAGCTCGAACGCGAGCGTGCCATGATCCGGATCTGCGAAAGAAGTCTTCATCGTACGAGCCAGCTTTCGGCAAAGAGCGTCAGCTACGTTCGCCGCCGCCCCGAGGCGGTTTCTTCCTCCAGCGTAGGCACCAGCGGCCGAATACGGGCACCGCGCTGACGAAAGTGATGATCCATGCGGCTGCGAAGGCCCAGAGGAAGGCCGGTTTCACGGTGGTCGACGCTGCGATCAGCAGCGCCGCTGATATTGCTCCCATGAGGCAAATGGCCAGGCCACGCGCCCTGATTCGCACTGGCGGTATGTGCGGAAGATGTCGGCTGCGCATGGTCCGCAACCGGCGGTCCAGGGTCTGGTCGTCGCCCTGCAGTTTGCCTTCGATTTCGGCAAGGATCCGCTGCTCGTGATCCGAAAGCCCAGCTCCGTCCATCGCTGACGCCTCCATCGCTGACGCCCATGCGGTTCAGCAATCTGTACCCCGATCGCCGACGCGCAAACAGGGCAATATTCTCAAACCGGTCCGAGTTCCGGTCCGGAAGCTGGGTACGCGCCTGTTGTCCGGCGCGCGACAAAAGGACGCCAGGGACGACGCGAGCACCACGCAAGGGTGAGAGTGATGACTACAGAACCGCCCCCCGAGGGCCCGGGGCCCGTACCGGCCGAGCCGGAGCCCGTGCCGCGCGACCCGCAGCCGCCCCCCGGGCCGGGGCCCGACGCGGAACCGCCTCCGGACCGGGGTCCCGTCACGCGGCCGGTCCCGGAGCCTCCCGACTGAACGGAGGGTCACCGTTTGCGGACCCTCTGTGGTCGGCGCACTGTGGATATCCAGTCCACCCCCCAAGAAGGACGGAAATCGTCATGAGCAAGGCGAAGGCGAAGGCCAAGCAGGCCAAGGGCAAGATCAAGGAAGCCGCCGGCAAGGCCATGGGTGACAAGAGCATGCAGGCCGAGGGCCGCGGCGAAGAACTGGCGGGCAAGGCTCAAGAGGTCGCCGAGAAGACGACCGGCCGGGTCAAGAAGACCGGGAAATAGCGGCAGTTCGCCGCGCATGGCACATGCGCCGTAAGGCACACAGAGCACACAGGGCGCCATGCACCCAGGCGGCCGCATCCGGGCTTCGTCCCGGGTGCGGCCGCCCGCTTGCGATCATCTTTCTTCGGTCAGTCGCGCTTCGGTCAGTCGCGCGACCCTTCAGCGGGGTGCTGCTCCTCGTCCGGCGGCGGCGGGGCCAGTGGGCGAAGGACCTCATTGCCGTGGTCCTTCAGCTCGTACGGCATGAGCCGCCTCCCGTCCTTGGGGAAATCCGTGGAGGAGTGCGGACCGTACTCGTCGATGTGAGTGCGGTGATCCGGGGGCTTCGGCTGCTCCTCCGGGCGCGGCGGAGGTGGCTCCCGCCGTCGGCGGACCAGGCCCCACCAGACGGCACCGATCAGCATGGCCACCACTACCAGGCCCACGATGAACGGCACGATGCCGATCACGTAGTGGTTGTCGGCCGCGAGCCCCGTGACCGTGGTGCTCTCCATTGCGCTGGACACGTTCATGCAACCCGGGTACCCCGGAGCGGGACGGCTCATGTTTTCGGGGCGCAAAGTTCGGCAAAGCGTGTCACATGGTGCAAATCGGCTACACGATGATGACCGAGCAGGCAGGCCCGCGTGAGCTCGTCGAGCACGTGGTGGGAGCGGAGCGGGCAGGCTTCGACTTCTCCGTGACGTCCGACCACTACTTCCCGTGGCTCGACTCCCAGGGCCACTCGCCGTACGCCTGGAGCGTGCTCGGCGCCGCCGCGCAGGCCACGTCGCGGATCCCGCTCATGACGTACGTGACGTGCCCGACCGTGCGCTACCACCCGGCGGTGGTCGCCCAGAAGGCCGCGACGATGCAGCTGCTCTCCGAAGGACGCTTCCGGCTCGGCCTCGGATCCGGTGAGCACCTCAACGAGCACGTGGTGGGCGTCGGCTGGCCCGCCGCCCACGTCCGCCTGGAGATGCTGGAAGAGGCGGTCGAAGTGATCCGCGCGCTCTTCGACGGCAGCACGGTGAGCCATCACGGCACCCACTTCGACGTCGAGAACGCCAAACTCTGGGACCTGCCCGACAAGCCGCCGCCGATCGGGATCGCGGTGTCCGGGGACCGGTCCTGCCAGGTCGCGGGCAGGCTGGGCGACCTCGTCATCGCCACCGATCCCAAGCGCGAGCTTCTCGACGCGTTCGACCGGTACGGCGGTACGGGCAAGCCGCGCGTCGGCCAGGTGCCCGTCTGCTACGACACCGACCGGGACGCCGCCGTCGCCCGGGCGCACGAGCAGTTCCGCTGGGCCCTCGGCGACTGGAAGGTCAACTCCGAGCTGCCAGGACCGGCCGGATTCACCGATGCCACCGAGTTCGTACGCCCGGAGGACGTCAGGAGGAGCATCCCGTGCGGCGATGACATCGACACCTTCGTCGAGGCGGTACGGCCCTTCGCCGAGGCGGGCTTCACGGAGATCGCCCTGGTCCAGGTCGGTGGCGGCCATCAGCAACCGTTCCTCGACTGGGCCGAAAAGTCCCTGCTGCCCGCGCTGCGCGAACTCTGAAGGCCGCCGCGCGGACGGACGCGGCTGTGCGGGTGACTGTGCGGCGCGGCTGCTTGCGGCGGGCCTCGACGGAAGGTGGCCTGGCGTCCCCGACGCCGAGTCCCAGGAGATCCGGATGCGCTCCCTCCTCACCGTCACCATCAGCACTGTCATCACCGTCACCGTCAGCGTCACCGCCGCCGCGGTGCTCGCCTTCACGGGCGCGGTCCCTCCCGCTCAGGCGGACGACGTCGACCCCGGTCCGAAGTCGACGCGCGGGTTGTTCCTGACCGTCTCGGGATCGGAGAACACCTGGATCCGGGGCGTCATGCTGCACTGCCCGCCCAAGCCTTCGGAGCACCACCCGGAGGCCACCGCGGCCTGCGCGGCGCTCGACAAGGCGAACGGCGACCTCGACTCGCTGCCGGTGGACAGCCACGCGTGCACGAAGAGGTTCGACCCGGTGACCGTCAGCGCCACGGGCACGTGGCGGGGCCGCCCGACGGCATGGAACAAGACGTACTCCAACTCGTGCGAGCTCGACGTCGCGACCGGCTCCGTCTTCCGCTTCTGATCGGCATTGGCCCCGCGTCGCGCAGTGTCGTTTCAGCGGCTGCGCGACGCCGCCATCCCGATCGTGACGAGGCCCAGCACGACCCAGCCGAACCACAGCCAGCCGTTGCTGCCGAGCGCCGCCGTGTACGCCGAGATCACCACCAGCGACCCGAGGGTGAGCACCCCCATGGCCTTCGTAGAACCGGGCATGTGAGCCCCCTCCTTCGGCTGGAGGGCCATCGTCACCCCTGACGGGCTCCCGCGCTACTGTGCCGACGTTACCGGCGTCCTAGGGGGGTGTCCGGTCGATCTCCGTGGGAGAAGGAGCGGACACCCCCTAGCGCCCGCGTGCCTGGAGCGAGGCGAGGTAGGCGTTGTACGCCGCCAGCTCCTTGTCGCCGTCCCGGTCGGCCGCCCGGTCCGCGCGCCGCGCCACCCGCTGCTCGGACCGGTACCACTGGAACACCAGCGCGATCAGCACCAGCACCGACGGGATCTCGCTGAACGCCCAGGCGATGCCGCCCGCCGCGTTTTGGTCGGTCAGCGCGTCGATGCCGAGCGACGCCGGAGGGTTCTTGTACGTACCGATCATGGGCTGGGTCGCCATCATCAGCGCGATGCCGAAGAAGGCGTGGAACGGCATTCCGGCGAACAGCTCCAGCATCCGCATCACATAGCCGGGGCGGTGCGGCCCCGGGTCGACGCCCATGATGGGCCAGAAGAAGACCAGGCCGACGGCGAGGAAGTGCACCATCATGCCCAGGTGCCCCGGCTTGCTCGACATCAGGAAGTCGAAGACGGGCGTGAAGTAGAGCGCGTACAGGCTCGCGATGAACAGCGGGATCGTGAACGCCGGATGCGTGACGATCTTCATGTAGCGGCTGTGTAGCAGCATGAGCAGCAGCTCGCGCGGTCCCTTGCGGTTCCCGCGCCCCGCCACCGGCAGGGCACGCAGCGCCAGCGTCACCGGAGCGCCGAGCAGCAGCAGGATCGGCGAGAGCATGCTGATCACCATGTGCTGAACCATGTGCACGCTGAACATGACCATGCCGTAGTCGTTCAGCTTGGTGCACATCACCAGCGCCACGCTCAGCACGCCGACGACGAAGAGAACGGTCCGGGCGACCGGCCAGGCGTCACCGCGCCGGCGCAGCCGCACCACGCCCCATCCGTACAGAGCGATCGCCAGCAGGCAGCCGACCAGGAAGAAGGGGTCGGGGGAGAACTCCAGCCCCCGTCCCAGCGTGAACGGCGGCAAATCCATGTTCATGCCGCTGCCGTGCCCGCTGTGATCCATCTGTGTACTCCCGTGGGGGCTACCCATTCGTGCCGGTTGTCCGCTACAGAGTAGAACCGCCCCCTGCCGCGCTTGCGGCCGGGGGCGGTCGGTTCAGACAGACATCAGACAGACAACAGATTCAGAGCACGCACTCGGCCTCGGCGTACCGCTCGGTGGGCACGGTCTTGAGGGTCTCGACGGCCTCGGCCAGCGGGACCATCATGATGTCCGTGCCGCGCAGGGCCGTCATCATCCCGAACTCGCCGCGGTGCGCCGCCTCCACCGCGTGCCAGCCGAAGCGCGTCGCGAGGACGCGGTCGTACGCCGTCGGGGTGCCGCCGCGCTGGACGTGGCCGAGGATGACCGGGCGGGCCTCCTTGCCGAGCCGCTCCTCCAGCTCGATGGAGAGCTGCCTGGCGACGCCCGCGAAGCGCTCGTGGCCGTACATGTCCTTGCCGCCGACGTCGAACTCCATGGAGCCCTCGCGCGGCTTGGCGCCCTCGGCGACCACGACGATCGCGAACCGCTTGCCCGCCGAGAAGCGCTTGCCGACCAGCTCGGTCAGCTCACCGATGTCGAAGGGGCGCTCGGGCACCACGATGGCGTGCGCACCGGCGGCCATGCCGGAGTGGAGCGCGATCCAGCCGGTGTGCCGGCCCATCACCTCGACGATCAGCACCCGCTGGTGCGATTCGGCGGTGGTCTTGAGCCGGTCGAGGGCCTCGGTGGCCACACCGACCGCCGTGTCGAACCCGAACGTGACGTCGGTCGACGCGATGTCGTTGTCGATGGTCTTCGGTACGCCGACGATCGGCAGCCCCGCCTCGGACAGCAGATTCGCCGCCTTCAGCGTGCCCTCGCCGCCGATGGGGATGATCGCGTCGAGCCCCAGCTCGGCGACGTGGCCGCGGGCGGTCTCGACGCCGCCGCGCAGATGCGCGGGCTGCACCCGCGAAGAGCCGAGAATCGTGCCGCCACGGGCGAGAATGCCGCCGACCGCGTCAAGATCGAGCTTGCGGTAGTCGCCTTCCAGGAGGCCCTTCCACCCGTCGTGGAACCCGATGACCTCGTCGCCGTGGTCGACGACGGCGCGGTGCACGACGGAACGGATGACGGCGTTCAGGCCGGGGCAGTCGCCGCCGGAAGTGAGTACACCAATGCGCATGCCCGGAATACCTTTGCAACGTGGGCCAAGGACCGGACCACGTCGTCCGGTTGTATCCCCGTCACCCTACTCGCGCGGGGTGACGGGGCCGAACCGGGCGTCCGCCTGCTGGACACCATAAACGCGTACGAAACGAACAATCCGTCAGGCGGGCTGCTGCGCCGCGCCGATGCGCTCGGCGCGCAGCGCGTCGTACCACCGGTCGTCGGTGGGCGGCAGCGCGTTGACATCGAGGGCCAGCTTGAGCAGCAGGTCCGCGATGAGCGGGTTGCGGGCCAGCACGGGGCCGTGCATGTAGGTACCGAAGACGGTGTCGTTGTACGCGCCCTCCGTGCCGTCGCCGGTTCCGTTGCCCTTGCCGATGCGCACCCGGGCGAACGGCCGTGCCGTCGGGCCGAGATGCGTGATGCCCTGGTGGTTCTCGAAGCCGGTCAGCGGCGGCAGGCCGAGGCGCTCGTCGATGTCGCCGAGGACGTCGCCGACGCACCGCTCGCCCTCGCCGCGCGTGCTGACGACGTCGAGCAGGCCGAGGCCCTGCTCGCGCTCGCCGAGGTCGTTGATGAACTCGTGGCCGAGGATCTGGTAGCCGGCGCAGACCGAGAAGACGATCGCTCCGTTGGCCACCGCACGGTTGAGCCCGCCGTCACGGCGGAGCCGCTCGGACGCGAGCCGCTGCGGCCGGTCCTCACCGCCGCCGATCAGGTAGATGTCGCCCGAAGTGGGGATCGCCTGGTCGCTGCGTACGTCCACACGGTGCACGTCGAGGCCGCGCTGACGGGCCCGGCGCTCCACGACGAGGGCGTTGCCCTGGTCGCCGTACGTGCTCAGCAGGTCCGGGTAGATCCACACCAGGCGCAGGCTGTTGTCGCTCATGCTTGCTTGTCCTTTTCCGGTGTACGCGGACTAGTTGCCGACGCGGCGGCGCAGGTCCTGGAACGCGGTGTAGTTGGCGATCGTCTCGATCAGCCCGGGCGGCGCCAGCTGCACGGCCTCGTCGAGGCTCTCGCAGACCCGGAAGTCCAGGTTCGCGACCTCCAGGCGCACGGCCAGGTCCAGCTTGCGGTCGCCGAGCACGAAGATCGGGTGGCCGGCGAGACGGGTGTAGTCGACGTCCCACAGCCAGGAGGTGTCCGTGCCGTCCGCGCCGCGCGCGTTGACGGCCAGGATCACCGGCGTCGGCGGCGGGTTGATGAGGGAAAACGTTTCGAGCCAGCCTGCCGGGTTCTTCGCGAGCAGCAGCCGCAGTTCGCGGTCCTGGAACTGCACCACGTCGTACCGTCCGGCGACCGCCTGCACCTGGTACATCCGCTCCAGCGCCACCTGCGGCGGCACACCGAAGGCCGCGGCGACCGCGGCGGAGGTGGCGGCGTTCGCCTTGTTGGCGCGGCCGGGCAGCTGAAGGTGGATCGGCCACGCCGAACCGTGCGGGTCCAGGACGTGGTCGCCGCTCAGCACCCAGCTCGGGGACGGGCGGCGGAAGCCGCACTCACCGCAGAACCAGTCGTCGCCGGGGCGCTGCATCACACCGCCGCAGGACGGGCAGGACCAGGCGTCGTCCTTCCACTCCTGGCCCGCCGCGACCCACACCACATTGGGGGAGGAGGAAGCGGCCCAGACGATCAGCGGGTCGTCGGCGTTCGCGATGACCACGGCCTTCGTACCGGACAGGCCCTCGCGCCACCTCTCGGCGAGCATCCGCGTCTCGGCGGCGCGGTCGAGCTGGTCGCGGGAGAGGTTGAGCAGTGCGATCGCCTTCGGCGTCACATCGCGCGCGACTCCGGCGAGGTACTTCTCGTCGACCTCGATCACGCCGTACTTCGCGTCCGAGCCACCGGCCAGGGCGGAGGTGATGCCCGCCGGCATGTTGGCGCCCAGCGCGTTGGAGACGACGGGGCCGCTGGCCCGCAGCGCCTCGGCGATGAGGCGGGTCGTGGTCGTCTTGCCGTTCGTCGCGGAGACAAGCACGACGTCGAGATGCTGGGCGAGCCGCCCGAGCAGATCGGGGTCGAGCTTGAGCGCCACCTTGCCGCCGATCACGGATCCACTGCCGCGCCCCGCGGCGCGGGACACCGCCGCCGCGGCCTTGCCTGCCGTCACGGCCAGCTTGGCCCGCGGCGACAACGGCTCCGTGTTGCCTGCCATCGTCACTGATCCTCCTTGCATCCGGCGCCGCACTTGCCCCAGGTCCACCGGTCAACGTCGGGGCTCAGCCTATCGAGATACCGCCTGGGCCCCGAACCCCGGCACCACCGGGGACGCCGTCGGCTCCGGTGGAACGTACGCTTGCCGCCATGCGACACCGCCCGATTCCCGGCAGTTCCGGGCTCGTTCGACCCATGACACTGTTCGGCGCCGAGGTGCTGCACGCCTCCTGCGAGACCGTGACCGAGTTCGGCCCCTCGCTGGCCCGGCTCGTCGAGGACATGTACGCGACGATGTACGCGGCCCAGGGAGTCGGCCTCGCGGCCAATCAGGTCGGCGTACCGCTGCGCGTCTTCGTCTACGACTGCCCGGACGACGAGGACGTCCGGCACGTGGGGCACATCGTCAACCCACGACTGGTCGAGGCCGACGGCATCACCGTACGCGGTCCGGAGGGCTGCCTGTCGCTCCCGGGCCTCGAAGCGGGCACGGAGCGGTTCGACCGGGCGCTGGTGGAGGGCGTCTCGGTCACGGGCGATCCCGTCCGCATAGAAGGCACCGGGTTCTTCGCCCGCTGCCTCCAGCACGAGTGCGACCACCTGGACGGCCAGGTCTATACGGACCGGCTCACGGGGTGGCGGCGGGCGCGCGCACTGCGCGCCGCCCGCCGGGCGGGCTGGTAGGCCGCCGACGCCGTCAGAAGCCGGGGGCGCCCACGCGGTCGCTTGCCGTGGCCAGCCGGCCCCACAGCAGGTCGGCGAGGCTCGACACCAACACCTTGCGGGAGCAAGGGCGTTCACCCAGCCACCAGTCGCCGGCCGCGTGCATCATGCCGACAATGCCGTGGCCCCATACCCGGGCCAGCAGTTCGCTCTCGGGCCCGAGCTCCACGCGTTCGGCGATCACCTTCGCCAGTTCCTCGCCGAGCCGGCGCAGCAGCGGCGCCGAGTGGCGGCCGACGTCGAAGCCCTGCTCGGGCTGGTGCGTGTCCTCGGCGGGGTGCATCAGGAAGCGGTACACCTCGGGCAGCGCCTCGATCGCGGCGAGGTAGGTGTCGAGGGTCGCCTCGACCCGCTCGCGCCGGTCGGCGGGCGCGTCGAGCGCGGCCCGAAGGGCGTCGAGCAGGGCGTCGGTGTGGCG
Source organism: Streptomyces spiramyceticus (assembly GCF_028807635.1). NCBI lineage: Bacteria > Bacillati > Actinomycetota > Actinomycetes > Kitasatosporales > Streptomycetaceae > Streptomyces > Streptomyces spiramyceticus. The sequence goes on along the minus strand of NZ_JARBAX010000001.1, from coordinate 236,699 downwards.
CTTCGCGAGTGCCCGGTAGAGGCCGCCCTTGTCGCCGAAGTGCCGGTAGAGGATGGGCTTGGTGATGCCCGCCTCGGCGGCTATGGCGTTCATGGAGGCCTGCGGACCGTCCCTGAGCACCACACGATCCGCGGCTTCGAGCAGTTCCCGCCGCCGCCGTGCGGCCGCCGAGCGCTGCTGCTCGTCCTGCTGTGTGGTGTCCATGGTGTGTCTCCCCGCCCAAACTGCGATTCCGTGACGCCTGCGAAACGTAACACCATGGCGGCGGTGGCCGCCGGTCCGGAGTGCTGCGGTTGACATCGCCTACTTGCTGGTAACAGACTCCGGTTACCGCAGGTAACGCATGAAGTTCAAGCAGTGCTGGAGGGGACATGGCCGAGTTCACGCTCGAACTCAACGATGACCAGAAGCAGGTCCGCGACTGGATTCACGGGTTCGCCGCCGATGTGATGCGCCCGGCCGCCGCCGAGTGGGACGAGCGTGAGGAGACTCCCTGGCCCGTGATCCAGGAAGCCGCCAAGGTCGGCATCTACTCCCTGGACTTCTACGCGCAGCAGTTCTTCGACCCGACGGGTCTCGGCATCCCGATGGCGATGGAGGAGCTGTTCTGGGGCGACGCCGGCATCGGGCTCTCCATCGTCGGTACGGGCCTGGCCGCCGTGGGCGTCCTCGCGAACGGCACCGAGGAGCAGATCGGCACCTGGATCCCCCAGATGTACGGCGACGCGTCCGACGTCAAGGTCGCCGCCTTCTGCTCCTCCGAGCCGGACGCAGGATCCGACGTCTCGGCGATGCGCACCCGGGCGGTGTACGACGGCGCCAAGGACGAGTGGGTGCTGAACGGCACCAAGACCTGGGCGACCAACGGCGGCATCGCCAACGTCCACGTCGTCGTCGCCCTCGTCGACCCCGAGCTCGGTTCCAAGGGCCACGCCTCCTTCATCATTCCGCCCGGTACGCCCGGCCTGTCCCAGGGGCAGAAGTTCAAGAAGCACGGCATCCGCGCCTCGCACACCGCCGAGGTCGTACTGGAGGACGTACGCGTCCCCGGCCACTGCCTGCTCGGCGGAAAGGAAAAGCTCGACGAGCGCCTCGCCCGCGCCAGGGAGCGTGCCCAGAAGGGCGGCGTGGGGGTCCCCCCGGCCGGAGGCTGGGGGAGCGTCAAGAACGCTGCGATGGCCACCTTCGAGGCGTCCCGCCCCGCGGTCGGAGCAATGGCGGTAGGCACCGCACGCGCCGCGTACGAGGTCGCACTCGACTATGCCAAGACCCGCGAGCAGTTCGGCCGCCCGATCATCGACAACCAGGGCATCGCCTTCCAGCTCGCCGACATGCGCACCCAGATCGACGCGGCGCGGCTGCTGGTGTGGCGGGCCTCCTGGATGGCCACCACGGGAAAGCCGTTCACCTCGGCCGAGGGGTCCATGTCGAAGCTGTACGCCAGCGAGACGGCCAAGAAGGTCACGGCGCAGGCGGTCCAGATCCTCGGCGGCAACGGCTTCACGCGGGAGTACCCGGTGGAGCGCATGCACCGTGACGCGGCGATCTACACGATCTTCGAAGGCACTAGCGAGATCCAGCGCCTGGTGATCGCCCGCACGCTGTCGGGCATGCCGATCCGCTGACGACCCCGCTGAGGACCGCTGACGGACGAGGGCGCCGTCTCCGCCGTGGGGGCGGGGACGGCGCCCTCGTGCGCCTTCACGCGCCGTGATGCGTGGCGCAATCAGGCGGGCAGGTGCGCCTCGATGGCGGCCACGATCTCCGCCGCCTCCGGCTCGGTGCGCGGACGGAAGCGGCCGACGACCTCACCCTCGCCGGAGATCACGAACTTCTCGAAGTTCCACTGGATGTCGCCGGCCTCGCCGTCGGCGTCGTTGACCTGCGTCAGCTCGGCGTACAGCGGGTGGCGGTGGTCGCCGTTCACCTCGATCTTCTCCAGCAGCGGGAACGTCACGCCGTAGCTCGCCGAGCAGAAGGCCTGGATCTCGTCCGAGCTGCCCGGCTCCTGGCCCGCGAACTGGTTGCACGGCACGCCGAGCACGGTGAAGCCCCGGTCCGCGTACGTCTGCTGGAGCCGCTCAAGGCCCGCGTACTGCGGCGTCAGGCCGCACTTCGACGCGACGTTCACCACCAGTACCGCCTTGCCCCGGTAAGCCTCAAGGGTCACCGGCTCGCCGGTCAGGGTGCGCAGGGGGATGTCGTACAGGCTCATCGCCGTCTCCTCATAGCTTGCTGGTCTCTGACCCGTACTGTTCCAGAGGCCCGGGGGACCGCCGCCGACGGCCCTGTCTTCCGGTTCCGGGTTATCGTTGCCCGAGCTAGCTGGGGCCGATGGTGTCGCCGGCCCGGCCTCCGGCCTCCGCTCTTCCCTCCGTACGACAGGTTCCCTCCGCCTTGCAGACGCTGCTCCTGCCTGCCCGCCCGTCCTGGCTGTCCCCGAAGATTCTGCGCACCGAGGTGCTGGCCGGCCTGGTCGTCGCGCTCGCGCTGATCCCCGAGGCGATCTCGTTCTCGATCATCGCCGGAGTGGACCCCAGCGTCGGTCTGTTCGCGTCGTTCACGATGGCCGTCACCATCGCGATCGTCGGCGGCCGACCCGCCATGATCTCGGCGGCGACCGGCGCCGTCGCCCTGGTCATCGCCCCGCTCAACCGCGAGCACGGCTTCGGCTACCTTGTCGCGGCCGTCATCCTGGGCGGCATCTTCCAGGTGGTCCTGGGGGCGCTGGGAGTGGCCCGGCTGATGCGGTTCGTACCGCGCTCGGTGATGGTGGGCTTCGTCAACGCCCTCGCGATTCTGATCTTCATGGCACAGGTGCCGGAGCTGACGGACGTCCCCTGGGGCGTCTATCCGCTGGTCGCGGGCGGGCTGGTGCTGATGGTCCTCTTCCCGAGGATCACCCGGGCCGTACCGGCGCCGCTGGTCTCCATCGTGATCCTCACGGTCATCACCTTGGCCGCGGGCATCGCCGTACCCACAGTGGGGGACAAGGGCGAACTGCCGTCCTCGCTGCCGGTGCCCGGCCTGCCCGACGTGCCGTTCACGCTGGACACGCTGACGACGATCGCGCCGTACGCCTTCGCGATGGCGCTGGTGGGGCTGATGGAGTCGCTGATGACGGCCAAGCTGGTCGACGAGATCACCGACACCCACTCGAACAAGACCCGCGAGTCGATCGGCCAGGGCGTCGCCAACATGGTGACGGGATTCTTCGGCGGCATGGGCGGCTGCGCCATGATCGGCCAGACCATGATCAACGTGAAGACGTCCGGCGCACGGACCCGCCTCTCGACCTTCCTCGCAGGCGTCTTCCTGATGATCCTGTGCATCGTCTTCGGGCCGGTCGTCTCCGACATCCCGATGGCCGCCCTGGTCGCCGTCATGATCCTGGTCTGCGTCGGCACCTTCGACTGGCATTCGATCGTGCCCGCGACGCTCCGGAGGATGCCGACGGGCGAGATCACGGTCATGGTGATCACCGTCGCCTGCGTGGTGGCGACCCACAACCTGGCCGTCGGTGTGGTGGTCGGCTCGATCACCGCCATGGTCATCTTCGCCAAGCGCGTCGCCCACCTCGTCGAGGTCAGCCCGGTCACCGACCCCGACGGGCGGCGGACGGTCTACACCGTGACCGGCGAGCTGTTCTTCGCCTCCAGCAACGACCTGGTGACCCAGTTCAACTACAAGGACGACCCGGAGAACGTCGTCATCGACCTCTCCGCCGCCCACATCTGGGACGCCTCGTCGGTGGCGGCGCTCGACGCCGTCACCACCAAGTACGAGGGCCGCGGCAAGACCGTGGAGATCGTCGGCCTGAACCGGGACAGCGCCGAACGCCACGGCAGCCTCAGCGGCGAACTCGGCACCCCCTAGCCCCCGCTCTCACGCTTTGTTGTCGTCCCAGGAGGAGCCCAGCCAGCTGTCGAAGCTGCGGATCAGCAGCAGCTGTGCGGCGGCGAGCCGCCAGTCGACCCACTCCGCGTGGACCTGCACTTCGTCGTCGTTCGACCGGAACTCCAGCGCGGCGTCCTTGCCCCGGGTGCGCCAGATGATCCGGCGCGGGCCGCGCGCGACATCGCCGCTGCCCGCGAAAATGCTTCCTACAGCGATCGCGGCCTGGACGGGGAAGAGCAGCCACCACACGTACCACCAGAAGATCCGGCCCTTGAAGCCGACGGCTTCCGGTGCGCCGGTCTGCGCGACGGTCCAGCGGGTGCGCAGGCCGTTGCCCGACAGGGCCTTCTCTCGGGTGAGGGTGCCGACGATTTCGCCCTGCTCGCCCAGCACTTGGTACGTGGCGACACCGTCGGACGCCGACTTGGTCACGACGGTGGCGATCCGGCGTTGGCGGTAAGGGTCGGCCCACAGGACGAAGGAACGTATGCCGTCCTTGCGCGCCGCGAGATACGCGGGGACGCCTCCGGGCGGCAGTTCGCGTTCGGCGTGGGCGACCACGTGCGGGGACTCGGTCCCCGTCGCCGCGTACTTCACCTGGTGTTTCACCTCGTGCGGGTCGGTCCGGGGCTCGGACCACAGCCGCAGGACGGCGCTCATCGCTGATTTCCTCTCGGTAGTACGGAATCCGGCCCGCCACCGGCGAGGCCGGTCTCCCAGGCCCACGCGGCGATGCCGACGCGGTTACGGGCGCGGAGCTTCGCCTGGATGTTGGCGATGTGGGTCTTGGCGGTGCCCGGCGAGATGAACAACTCCGCGCCGACCTCCGCGTTGGTCAGGCCGCGCGCGACGAGCAGGGCGATCTCCCGCTCCCGGGCGGTGAGCGGGTCGGGAGCGGCGGGAGCGGCGGGAGCGGTGGGGGAGGTGCGGGTCGGTGTCGGCTCCGCCGCGGACAGTTGGCGCAGCAGCCTGACGGTGAGCTGCGGGCTGATGAGCGTGTCCCCGGCCATCGCCGCCCGTATGCCTTCGATCAGCAGATTGGGGCCCGAGCGCTTCAGCAGGAAACCGCAGGCTCCGTTGCGCAGCGCGGTGTGTACGTAGTCGTCGACGTCGAAGGTCGTCACGACGATGACGTGGATGGGGTGTTCGGTTCCTGAGCCTGCCAGCAGCCGGGTGACCTCCAGGCCGTCGAGGCGCGGCATCCGGATGTCGGCCAGGACGACGTCCGGGCGCAGCGCGCGGGCCAGCTCGACGGCGGCCGCGCCGTCGGCGGCTTCCCCGACGACGGTCATGTCGGGCTGCGAGTCGAGGATGAGCCGGAAGCCGCTGCGTACGTCTTCCTGGTCGTCGGCTATCAGGATGCGGGTGGTCACAGGATCATGATGCCGTGGCCTCCGTTTCGGTGGCGGGGAGGGTCGCCCTGACCCGCCAACCCCCTTGGTGCGGACCCCAGTTGAACGTGCCTCCTGACGCTCGGACGCGCTCGGCCAGGGCCGGCAGGCCGGTGCCTCCGCTGCCTCCGTGTTCGAAGCGGGGGAGGGGAGGCAGAGATGAGAGGCGGGTGCGGCCGCCGTCGTTGATGACCTTCACCTCGACGCTCGTACGGTCCGTGGTGAGCGCGACCTCCACCTCGGCCGCTCCTGGTGCGTGCCGGCGGACGTTGGTCAGCGCCTCCACCACGATCCGGTGGACGGTCGCGGCGCCCTCGCGGGAGAGCGCCTCGGCTGCGCCGGGTGCGATGTCGAGGCGGGCGCGGGTGCGACCCGTATCGCTGAACCGGTCTATGAGGATGGCGAGTTGGTCCGTTCCGGGGAGTGCTGTACGGGCGCCGGCCGGCGGTATGTCTTCGCCGGATTCCTCCGCCGTGTGCAGCATGCGTACCGTACGGTCGATCGATGCCAGGGCCGCGAGCCCCGCCCGCTCGATCCGCTCCAGTGCCAGGGTGGCCGCCGCCGGGTCGTTCTGCGCCACGAAACGGGCCGCCTGGGCCTGGACGACGATGCCGCTGACGTCGTGGGCGACGAAGTCGTGGAGGTCGTGGGCGAGTTCGAGCTGCTGGGCGCGGCGGGCGGCGACAACGGCCAGGTGCCTGCGGCGTTCCATCGAGCGCGGGTAGCCGCCGACCACGAGCGCACCGATCACGGGCACCGTCCAGAAGGCCGCCAGGCCGACGTACTCGAAGAAGGACGCGGACGGCACGAGCGGAAGCGTCCACAGGGCGACTGCCGTGGCGGCGAGGCCGCCGCCGACGAGGAGCTGCGGGCGCGGCGCCCAGCGTGCGGCGGCTGTCAGCAGCATCAACGCCGCTGCTGCTGCGACGAGTTGCCACACCGAGCCCGTACGTGTGCCGTGTCCCTGCCAGACGAACGTGGCTACGAGGAGCAGGGCTCCGGCAGCGCCCGCGGCAACCCCGGCCCACCGGCGTGAGCGCGGCCAACATCCGGCCGCGCCGAGCGCGATACCGACGGCTGCGAGCGCCGGTGCGGGCCCGGCGCCCAGAGCGAGGGCCGCGACGCACCAGGCGGCGGTCACGAGGCCTATGACGACACGGTCCCTGCGTGCCATGCCCATGATCTTCACGTCTACGACCCTATGGTCCGGGCCGGTCCGGCCGCCTCTGCCGAACGGCATAGAGGCCGGCCGGGCCGCGTTGTGGATCTCCCGATCGGCCGATGGTCGCGTCCGGCCCCGGCGGCGGAAGCTGATGCCACACCGAACAGCGGCTCAACCTGCCGCAGAGAAACGGGAGTTCATCATGTTGCGCAGCAGCACCGCGATCCGTACGGCCGTCGCAAGCCTCGCCGCACTGGCCGCCATCGGTGGCCTCGCAGCCTCCGCCAATGCTTCGGCGTCGGGCGAAGCCCACGCCAATCCGCAAGCGCAGACCCAGGCGAAGAAAGCGCCGAAGGAGTCCAGCCTCACCGGCTCCGCCAAGATGTACCGCAAGGACGGCCAGCGCGTGAACTTCTCCTTCGACGCCCACGGCTTCGCTCCCGCCGAGCCCGACGAGCCGGACGCCCCCGCAGGCACCTCGCGCGGCACCTTCCGCTTCAGCCACTACACCGCCGACGGCAAGCAGGGCGCGTACGCCGAAGGGCGCATCGACTGCCTGCTGACCGGCGGCCCGGTCGCCACCGCCACAGGCATCATCACGCGCTCCGACCACCCCGCCGGAATCGTCGGCAAGCGCGTCGGCTTCACCGTCCTGGACAGCGGCAAGCGCGACCGCGTCGGCTACAGCTGGGCCGTGGGCAGCATCGACACGATGAACGTGCCGAAGTGCCTGAGCGCGGCGCCGTACGAGACGGTCGAGAGCGGCAACTTCAAGGTCGAGCACGTCCTGCCGGAGAACCCTTCCGCGAAGTAAGCAATCGGGGAGAGTTTCGGCATCAATTCGCAGAGTGCTTATTGATTGCACTCTCGAAGTGTCTGTAAACCTGCCGCTCAACAGCCAACGACGGTGTTGAGGAGCAGGGCGATGAACAGACGGTTGGATGCGCCGGACCGCGGCCATGAGCGCGGCCGGCGCGCTCGCTCTCGGGCCGACCGGATGCGGTGGTGTGGCGGGGAGCACGTCTCTTCGCGGGCATCGCGGTGGTCGTCCTGCCGCTTGTCACGCTGTACGTCTGGCTCGGCGGCCGCATCATCGAGGGCATGACGCTCAGATCCGGCAAGTAGCCGGCAATGGAAAGGCAAACCGCACTGTGTCGACTGTGTCACCTCGACTTACGGCTCTCATCGCCATGCGCCAGGACGTGGCCGCGCTGGCTCTCCCCGACGGCGTACGGGCGCGGCTGGCCGCGGTCTGCGACGTACCGGACCTTGTGGTCGACGATTTCGGGCGGCCGGAGGCGCGCAAGGCGCTGGCCCGTGCGGATGTGCTGATCTCGGGGTGGGGCTGCCCGGTGGTCGACGCGGGCGTGCTCGCCGACGCACCGCGGCTGAGGGCCGTCATGCACGCGGCGGGCTCGGTCAAGCAGGTGCTTGCCCCCGCGGTCTGGGAGCGCGGCATCACCGTCTCGTCCGCCGCGCCCGCCAACGCGGCTCCGGTCGCCGCGTACACGGTCGCCGCGATCCACCTGTCCGCCAAACGGGTGTTCCGTGCGGCGGGGGAGTACCGGGCGGGCCGGCCCCAGGACTTGACGGTGTCCCCGACGACCGGCCTCCTCGACCGTACGGTCGGAGTCATCGGGGCCTCGAAGATCGGGCGGCTGGTGCTGGGGCGGCTGGCCGGGGCGGGGGTCCGGTTGCTGGTGCACGACCCGTATCTGGGGGCGGCGGAGGCGGATGCGCTCGGCGCTGAACTGGTCGGCCTGGACGCGCTGTTGACGGCCTCGGACATCGTGTCGCTGCACGCGCCGCTGCTGCCCGGGACCCGGCATCTCATCGACGCGCGGGCGCTCGGGCTGCTGCGGGACGGTGCGGTGCTCATCAATACGGCGCGCGGCGGGCTCGTGGACACCGAGGCGCTGGCGGAGCACTGCGCGGCCGGCCGCATCGACGCGGTACTCGACGTCACCGACCCGGAACCGCTGCCGCCGGGGCACGTGTTGCTGACCCTGCCGAATGTGCTGGTCACGCCGCATGTCGCGGGGGCGATGGGTACGGAGGTGCGGCTGCTGGGCGCGTTCGCGGTCGCGGAGGTGGAGCGATTCGCGGCGGGCGATGCGCTGGTGGGGGAGGTACGGGCGGAGGACTTGCCGCGCATCGCTTGACCGCGGGGACGGTGCGGGTCGCCTGCGGTGGGCTTCATTCCGCACCCGGGAAAAAGCGCCGCAGGCACCCGCACGGTCCTTGCTCAGGCGGCGGGATCTCCGCCACGTCCGCGAACTCGTTGTCGTAACTCACCATCGCGAGATCCTCAGGCACGCCCAGCCCGGCCCGCCGCGCCGCCGACTGCACCAGCGCGGCCTCCCGGTCGCCGAAGCACAGGGCGCCCGTGACGCCCGCCGCCACGAACTTCGCCACCGTCGCGTCGGCCCGCTCCGGGCTCCACGCGTCCATCGGCGCACTGTCGTACACCGGCTCCGGCAGGGCGAAGTCGGCGACGGCCCGGGCGAATCCGGTCCGGACGGGCGCGGCGGTCGGCGCGTCGACACGCGTGACCAGCGCGAGGCGCTGATGGCCAAGGGACAGCAGGTGCCGTACGGCGTCGTACGCGCCGCCCTCATGGTCCGTGCAGACGTGCTCCGTCGGATCGCCCGGGCCCGCGGCCGTCAGCCGCCGCTCCACCAGCACCGCGGGAACGGGCAGATGCAGGAGTTCGTCCGTACGCCGCGCCGGGTCGTCGGAGGCGTGCAGGCCGGGCACCAGCAGCAGCCCGTGCACCCCGGCCGCGAGCAGTTCGGCGATCGCCGCGTCCTCCGCCTTCGGGTCGTAGTACGAGCAGCCAGCACGAACTGGGCACCCGCCTCGGCCAGCACCTCCTGGATGCCCTGGAGGACGCGAGGGTGGTACAGCGCGGTGTCCGGCACGAGTACGCCGATGATCCTGCGCCGGTCGGGTACGCGCGGAGGGCGGCCCAGGGCGAACCGAGGGCGATGTGACGAAGGCGCCGCTCAATCACCGCTCGACGATGTACGTCGACTGGATCCGCGTCTGGCAGTGAGCGCACTCACGCCGGCAGTCGGCGGAACAGGCCTTCCTGCACCACGGAGACGAGCAGATTGCCCGCACGGTCGTAGATGCGGCCGCGCGCCAGTCCCCGGGCGCCGGTCGCGATGGGAGACTCCTGGTCGTACAGGAACCACTCGTCCGCCCGGAAAGGCCGGTGGAACCACATCGCGTGGTCCAGCGACGCGATGTCGAAATTGCGCGGCCCCCACAGCGGCTCGATCGGGATACGGACCGCGTCGAGCAGCGTCATGTCGCTCGCGTACGCCAGCGCGCACGTATGCACGAGCTGGTCGTCGCCCAGCGGTCCGACCGCCCGCATCCACACGGCGCTGCGCGGATCCGCTTCCTTGACCTGCTCGGTCGTCCAGCGCAGCCGGTCGACGTACCGGATGTCGAACGGCTGGCGCCGCGCCATCCGCTCCAGAGACTCGGGCAGCGTCCCGAGGTGCTCACGGATCTCGTCGACGACCTTCGGCAGCGAATCCGGCTCCGGGAACTCCAGACGCGGCGGCAGCTGGTGCTCGAAGGCGGCCTCCTCCGGCTGGTGGAAGGAGGCGGTGAGGTTGAAGATCGTGCGGCCCTGCTGGACGGCCGTGACCCGGCGGGTCGTGAAGGAACGCCCGTCCCGCACCCGCTCCACCTGGTAGACGATCGGCACACCGGGGTGGCCCGGCCGCAGGAAGTAGGCGTGCAGCGAGTGCACGGGCCGTTCGCCCTCGGTCGTACGGCCGGCCGCGACCAGGGCCTGGCCGGCGACCTGCCCGCCGAAGACCCGTTGCAGGGACTCCTGCGGGCTGCGGCCGCGGAAGATGTTGACCTCGATCTGCTCCAGGTCGAGCAGATCAACGAGCCGTTCGGCGGGATTCGTCGTCACCGGGAGCTTCTCCTTGGTTCTACCGCAGACGCTGTTACTGCTGATGTTTCCAGAGCCGATGTTTCCAGAGTCGGCGCTTCCAGAGTCGGCGCTTCCAGAGCCTGCGCTTCTAGAGCTGACCGACAGAGGTGACGCGGACGACCGCCCGCCCCTCCTCGTCGGAGGCCACGAGATCGACCTCGGCACTGATACCCCAGTCATGGTCGCTGTTCGGGTCGGCGAACGTCTGGCGGACGCGCCACAGGCCGTGCTCGCCGTCCTCCTCGATCATCAGCAGCTTGGGCCCGCGCGCGTCCGGCCCGGTGCCCAGGTCCTCGTACTCGTCCCAGTACGCGTCCATGGCCTCGCCCCACGCGTCCTCGTCCCAGCCGGACTCGCCGTCCATCTCGCCCAGCTCGCGGACGTGGTCCAGTGCCGCCAGCTCGACCCGGCGGAACATGGCATTGCGTACGAGCACCCGGAAGGCCCGCGAGTTGGCCGTGACCGGCTTGACCTGGTCGGCGCGCTCCTGCGCCTGCTCGGCCGTCTCCACCTCGGGGTTCGCGAGCTGCTCCCACTCGTCGAGGAGGCTGGAGTCGACCTGGCGGACCAGCTCGCCGAGCCACGCGATGAGGTCTTCGAGGTCCTCCGACTTGAGATCGTCGGGAATGGTGTGCTCAAGAGCCTTGTACGCGCCCGCGAGGTAGCGCAGCACAATGCCCTCGGTGCGGGCGAGTTCGTAGTGCGAGGTGAACTCGGCGAAGGTCATGGCCCGCTCGTACATGTCGCGGATCACGGACTTCGGCGACACCGGATGGTCACCGACCCACGGGTGGCTCTTGCGGTACACGTTGTACGCGTGCCACAGCAGCTCGTCCAGCGGCTTCGGATACATCACGTCCTGGAGCCGCTCCATCCGCTCCTCGTACTCGACGCCGTCCGCCTTCATCTGGCCGACCGCCTCGCCGCGCGCCTTGTTCTGCTGGGCGGCGAGGATCTGGCGCGGGTCGTCGAGCGTGGACTCGACCACGGACACCATGTCCAGGGCGTACGACGGAGAATCCGGGTCCAGCAGATCGAACGCGGCCAGTGCGAACGTCGACAGCGGCTGGTTGAGCGCGAAGTCCTGCTGCAGATCGACCGTCAGCCGTACGATCCGGCCCTCGGCGTCCGGCGTCTTCAGCTGCTCCACGACACCGCCGTCGAGCAGCGAGCGGTAGATGGCGATGGCCCGGCGGATGTGCCGCAGCTGCGCCTTGCGCGGCTCGTGGTTGTCCTCCAGGAGGCGGCGCATCGCCTCGAAGGCATTGCCGGGGCGGGCGATGACCGAGAGCAGCATGGTGTGCGTGACCCGGAAGCGCGAAGTCAGCGGCTCGGGGTCGGACTTGATGAGCTTCTCGAAGGTGGTGTCCGACCAGGCGACGAAGCCCTCCGGTGCCTTCTTGCGGACCACCTTGCGGCGCTTCTTCGGGTCGTCGCCCGCCTTCGCGAGCGCCTTCTCGTTCTCGACGACGTGCTCGGGCGCCTGCGCGACGACGAAGCCCGCCGTGTCGAACCCGGCCCGGCCCGCGCGGCCCGCGATCTGGTGGAACTCCCGGGCGCGGAGCGTACGTACCCGCGTGCCGTCGTACTTCGTCAGCGCGGTGAACAGGACCGTGCGGATGGGCACATTGACGCCGACACCCAGCGTGTCCGTACCGCAGATGACCTTCAGCAGACCGGCCTGCGCGAGCTTTTCCACCAGGCGGCGGTACTTGGGAAGCATGCCCGCGTGGTGCACACCGATCCCGTGGCGGACGTACCGCGAGAGGTTCTTGCCGAATTTCGTGGTGAAGCGGAAGCTGCCGATCAGGTCGGCGATCTGGTCCTTCTCCTCGCGCGAGCACATGTTGATGCTCATCAGCGACTGCGCCCGCTCGACGGCCGCCGCCTGCGTGAAGTGCACGATGTAGACCGGAGCCTGCTTGGTCTCCAGGAGCTCGGTCAGCGTCTCCGTGATGGGCGTGAGGCGGTACTCGTACGACAGCGGGACCGGCCGGGTCGCGGAGCGCACGACCGAGGTCGGGCGGCCCGTACGCCGGGTCAGATCCTTCTCGAACATCGAGACATCGCCGAGTGTCGCCGACATCAGGACGAACTGCGCCTGCGGAAGCTCCAGCAGCGGAATCTGCCAGGCCCAGCCGCGGTCCTGCTCCGCATAGAAGTGGAACTCGTCCATCACGACCTGGCCGATGTCGGCGTGCTTTCCGTCGCGCAGCGCGATGGACGCCAGCACTTCGGCGGTGCAGCAGATGACCGGGGCGTCGGCGTTGACGGAGGCGTCGCCCGTCAGCATCCCGACGTTCTCCGTACCGAAGAGCTTGCACAGGTCGAAGAACTTCTCCGAGACCAGGGCCTTGATCGGCGCGGTGTAGAAGGTGACCTTGTCCTGAGCCAGCGCGGTGAAGTGCGCACCCGCCGCGACCAGGCTCTTTCCGGAGCCCGTGGGGGTGGACAAGATCACATTCGCACCCGAGACCACCTCGATCAGTGCCTCCTCCTGGGCGGGGTAGAGGCTGATGCCCTGGCCCTCGGCCCATGCGGAGAAAGCCTCGAAGAGGGCATCGGGGTCGGCGGACGGAGGCAGCTGATCGATAAGGGTCACACCCCCATCTTGCCTGGCTTCCCCCTTCAAGAGGGAACCGGACGGCCGTACGAAGATCACGGGCGATACGCTGCCGTGTCAACTGGGCCACAGCACAAGAGCAAATGGGGCGGGAACAATCATGATGGGACCGGCACACTCACTGTCAGGAGCAGCGGCCTGGCTGGGGGTGGGGGCGGCGGCGGCCGCCGCGGGCCATCCGATGCCCTGGCCCGTACTCGTCGTCGGAGCGCTGATCTGTGCGGGCGCGGCGCTCGCACCCGACCTCGACCACAAGTCCGCGACCATCTCGCGTGCCTTCGGCCCCGTATCGAAGGGCCTGTGCGAGATCGTCGACAAGCTGTCGTACGCCGTCTACAAGGCGACCAAAAAGCCCGGCGACGCCCGCAGGACCGGCGGCCACCGCACGCTCACCCACACCTGGCTGTGGGCGGTCATGATCGGCGCCGGCGCATCGGCCGTGGCGTACACCGGCGGGCGCTGGGCCGTCCTGGTGCTCCTCTTCATCCACCTCGTCCTGGCGGTGGAGGGCTTGCTGTGGCGGGCCGCCCGGGTGTCCAGCGACGTCCTGGTGTGGCTGCTCGGCGCGACCAGCGCATGGATCCTGGCGGGCGTACTGGACAAACCGGGCAACGGCGCCGACTGGCTGTTCACGGGTGACGGCCAGGAGTACCTGTGGCTCGGCCTGCCGATCGTCCTCGGCGCCCTGGTGCACGACATCGGCGACGCGCTCACCGTCTCGGGCTGCCCGATCCTGTGGCCGATCCCGGTGGGCCGCAAGCGCTGGTACCCGATCGGCCCGCCGAAGGCGATCCGCTTCCGCGCCGGCAGCTGGGTGGAGCTGAAGGTGCTGATGCCGGCGTTCATGCTGCTCGGGGGGGTGGGCGGCGCTGCGGCGCTGAACTTCATCTGATCCGGCGCCGGGCCCTCGGGCTCGGCGCCGCGTCCTCACGGAGAGTGGGGCGGTGAATCAGACGACGAGGAACTCTGGCCCGTTACGTGGCCGAGGAACTCGGGCCCGTACGTGGCAATGTCCTCGCCGTCCGGACGCTTGATCTGCATCAGCTGCACGGCGATCTCCCTCATGGCCTTCATGGTCAGGAACGACTCGCCGAATGCCGTCTCATCTCCGTCCCTCCACGCTTTTTCCAGGAGCCGGAGGGTCTCGGTGTACGTTCACTTCGGCGACGGGGTGGGCGACGATGGCCATCGCAATAACTGAGAGAAATGGTCGATCTCTCTCGGTTACGGGGTGACGCGCCGCCCGCCCGGTAGTCGCTATCCGTGCCAGGACCGCCAGAGCGCCGCGTACGCCCCCTCCGCCGCCACCAGGTCGTCGTGGCTCCCCAGCTCGCTGATCCGGCCGCCCTCGACCACCGCGATCACATCCGCGTCGTGCGCGGTGTGCAGCCGGTGCGCGATCGCCACGACCGTACGGCCGTCGAGCACCCGCGCCAGCGACCGCTCCAGATGGCGCGCGGCCCGCGGGTCGAGCAGCGACGTCGCCTCGTCCAGCACCAGCGTGTGCGGGTCGGCCAGCACGAGCCGGGCCAGCGCGATCTGCTGCGCCTGTGCCGGGGTGAGCGCATGGCCGCCCGAGCCGACCTCGGTGTCGAGGCCGTCGTCCAGCGCCCGTGCCCAGCCGTCCGCGTCCACCGCGCCCAGCGCCGCCCACAACTCCGCGTCGTCCGCGCCCGTGCGGGCCAGCAGCACGTTGTCGCGCAGGGAGCCCACGAAGACGTGGTGCTCCTGGTTGACCAGCGCCACGTGCTCGCGCACCCGCTCGGCAGGCATCTGCGACAACTCCGCCCCGCCCAGCGTCACTTCACCCGTGCGCGGCGCGTAGATCCCGGCCAGCAGCCGCCCCAGCGTCGACTTGCCCGCGCCGGAAGGGCCGACCAGGGCGAGCCGCGTTCCGGGTGCGACGTCCAGCGTCACCCTGTGCAGTACGTCGACGTCCGCCCGGTACCCGAAGTGCACCGCGTCGGCCCGCACCGTACGCCCGTCGGGCGCGACCCGCGTATCACCGGCGTCCGGCTCGATCTCCCGTACGCCGACGAGGCGGGCCAGCGAAACCTGGGCCACCTGGAGCTCGTCGTACCAGCGCAGGATGAGGTTGACGGGGTCCACCAGCATCTGCGCCAGCAGGGCGCCCGTCGTCAGCTGGCCGACATTGATCCAGCCCTCCAGGACGAAGACGCCGCCGATCAGCACCACGGAGCACAGGATCGTGATGTGCGTGACGTTGATGACGGGGAAGAGCACGGACCGCAGCCACAGCGTGTACCGCTCCCATGTCGTCCACTCCCTGACCCGCTGCTCGGACAGCGCCACCCGGCGGCCGCCGAGGCGGTGCGCCTCGATCGTCCGGCCCGCGTCGACCGTCTCGGCGAGCATCGCCGCGACCGCCGCATAGCCCGCCGCCTCGGAGCGGTACGCCGAAGGGGCCCGCCTGAAGTACCAGCGGCAGCCGATGACGAGGACGGGAACGGCAACCAGGACGGCCAGGGCCAGCGGCGGCGCGGTGACGACGAGGCCGCCGATCAGCAGCCCGGCCCACACCACACCGATGGCGAGCTGCGGCACGGCCTCGCGCATCGCGTTCGCCAGCCGGTCGATGTCGGTGGTGATGCGCGACAGCAGATCGCCGGTGCCGGCCCGCTCCAGTACACCCGGCGGCAGACCGACGGAGCGTACGAGGAAGTCCTCACGCAGGTCTGCCAGCATCTCCTCGCCGAGCATCGCGGCGCGCAGCCGCATCTGCCGGGTGAAGACGGTCTGGACGACGAGGGCGATCGTGAACACGGCCACAAGGCGCTCCAGATGGAGCTCGCGCGCCCCGGTCGCCAGGTCCTCGACGAGCGAGCCCAACAGGTACGGGCCTGCCATCGAGGCGACGACCGCGATCGCGTTGAACGACACGAGCACCGCGAAAGCCTTGCGGTGACGTCTCATCAGCTCGCGCACATAGGTCCGCACGGTCGCGGGACTGCCGACGGGCAGGGTCGTCGCCGACTCCGGTGCGGCCGGGTCGTAGGACGGTGGCGCCACGCCGATCATGCCGATTCCTCGATTTCTTGAAGTTCCTCGTGAAGTTGCTCCCGGAGCGCCAGTGCCCGCGCGATTTCTTCCTCGGTCTCGCGGGTGACGACCGCCCGGTAACGCGGTTCGCTGTGCAGCAGCTCGCGGTGCACGCCCACCGCTGCGACCTCGCCCTCGTGGACGAGCACCACCCGGTCGGCCTGGTCGAGCAGCAACGGCGACGACGCGAAGACAACCGTCGTACGTCCACTCCGCAGCTTCTTCACCCCTGCGGCGACCCGCGCTTCGGTGTGCGAATCGACGGCGGAGGTCGGCTCGTCCAGGACGAGGACCTGCGGGTCGGTCACCAGCGAACGGGCCAGGGCGAGGCGCTGCCGCTGCCCGCCGGACAGCGAGCGCCCGCGCTCGGTGATCCGGGTACGCATCGGGTCGCCGTCACCGTCGTCGGCCGACGCCTGGGCGAGCGCGGCCAGTACGTCGTCGCACTGGGCCGCGTCCAGCGCGTTCGAGGCGGCGACCTTGCCCGAAGCGGGCACGTCGAACAGGTCGCTGAGGGTGCCGGACAGCAGCACCGGGTCTTTGTCCTGGACAAGGACGGCGGTCCGCGCGGCGCTCAGCGGCAGCTCGTCGAGCGCCACTCCGCCGAGCAGCACCGAGGGCGACTTCTCGCCGGTGTCCGCCGTGATTTCTGCCGTGGTGTCGGCCGTGGTGTCCGTCGTGGGGTGCCCACCGAGCCGCTCCGCGAGCCGGCCCGCCACGTCGGGGTCGCCGCACACCACGGCGGTGAAGCGGCCCGCGGGTGCGAGCAGCCCGGAGGCCGGGTCGTACAGGTCACCGCTCGGAGCCACGACGCCGGACTCCGCCCCGGCCTCGCCGCCCGTCGCGGACGCCGTGCGTTCCAGCGACAGCACCCGCGCGGCCCGCTTCGCCGAAGGACGCGAGAAGGAGTACGCCATGGCGATCTCCTCGAAGTGCCCCAACGGGTAGAGCAACAGCGTCACCGCGCTGTACACGGTGACCAGTTCCCCCACCGTGACCTTCCCGTCGAGCGTGAGCTTCGCGCCGTACAGGACGACCGTGATCAGCAGCAGACCGGGCAGCAGCACCTGGATCGCGGAGATCAGCGACCACATGCGGGCGCTGCGCACGGCCGCCTTGCGTACTTCCTGCGAGGCGCGGCGGTAACGGCCGAGGAACAGCTCCTCGCCGCCGATGCCGCGCAGTACGCGCAGTCCGGCGACGGTGTCGGAGGCCAGCTCGGTGGCCTTGCCCGCCAGCTCGCGCTGGGTGTCGGCCCGCCGGGTCGCCGCCGGCAGCAACGGCAGCACGGCCAGCGCCAGTACGGGCACACCGATCGCCACGACGATGCCGAGCGCGGGCTGGTAGATCAACAGACCCGTGCAGACGACGACGAGCGCGACGGCTGCGGCGGCGAAGCGTGAGAGCGCCTCGACGAACCAGCCGATCTTCTCGACGTCGCCGGTGGAGACAGCGACGACCTCGCCCGCAGCGACTCTGCGGGTCAGGGCCGAGCCCAGCTCCGCGGTCTTGCGGGCCAGCAGCTGCTGCACGCGCGCCGCAGCGGTGATCCAGTTGGTGACGGCGGTCCTGTGCAGCATGGTGTCGCCGACGACGACGGCCACGCCCAGCAGGGCGATCAGCCCGGCGGCGAGCGCGAGGCCTCTGCCGGATCCGTCCACCACGGCCTGTACGGCGAGGCCCACGCCCAGCGGGAGACCGGCGACGCCGCACTGGTGCAGCAGTCCCCAGGACATCGACTTGAGCTGCCCGCCGAGCTGGTTGCGCCCGATCCACAGCAGGAATCGGGGTCCGGACCGTACGTCGGGGACGCCCGGATCGGGATACGGAAGATCGCGAATCTGCATGACGTCCCACGGCTCGGTGTGTTGGCTGAAACCGTGCAAGGCTCACCTTTTTCCACTGCACAACACAATCGATTTATGGGCGCCAGGACACAGAACGCGCCAAGATCCATCAACTCGCTCTGGCGCTCACGGCGGTCCCACGCTTCACTCCTGACGCATGAGACGACGAAGAGTCATGAGCATGCTCGCGGGCCTGGCCCTGGCCGCGGGATCGGTGTTCGGCGCAGGCCAGGCGGGCGCGGCAACCGTGACTGCGGCCGCCGGTGACGAGCCGCCCGCCGAGTTCGGCAGGGACTGGCACGATCCCGTCACCGCCGCACCGCCCGTCGAGGTCCCGGACACGCGCTCCTGCCAAGTGACGGTCGCAGAGGTGCAGTTCCGCGATTTCACGCCGTTCAAGGGCGGCTACGCACCCCCGAAGGGATGCGGCGACCGGTGGAGCAAGGTCGTGCTCCGCCTGGAGGGCAAGGTCGCCGGGCGGCAGTACGACCGCCTCGGCTACCTCCACATCGGCGGTGTCGAGGTGCTCCGCACGTCCACTCCGCAGCCCTCGCCCGACGGCATCACCTGGTCGGTCGAGAAGGACGTCACGCGCTACAGCGACACACTGCGCCGCGAGCAGCCCGTCGAGATGCTCATCGGCAATGTCGTCAACGAGACGTACACCGGGGTCATCGACGTCAAGGCGAAACTGACCTTTTACGCCACCGAGGGCCGCACCAAACCCGCCGCGCCCCCGGACCGCGTCCTCACCCTCGACGGCGACTCGCTCACCACCCCGCGCAACTCCGAGCGCATACTCGCCGAGGTGTACGCGACGGGCTCGGGCGGCGGCTGCGAGGAGTACTGGTACCTGTCCGTACCCGAAGAGGCGCCGTACTCCTGCAAGACGCCGGGCGGCCCCTACCGCGAGGTCCAGATCAAGGTCGACGGACAACTCGCGGGAATCGCCGCGCCGTTCCCGACGGTCTGGACGGGCGGCTGGTCCAACCCCTTCCTCTGGTACGTGATCCCGGGCCCGCGCGCCTTCGACATCAAACCGATTCAGTACGACCTGACGCCCTTCGCGGGCAGGCTCAACGACGGCCGCCCGCACCGCGTCGAGGTGTCCGTCGTCGGTGTTCCCGAGGGGCAGACCGGCTGGAGCACGCCCGTCAATGTGCTGGTCTGGCAGGACGAGGGCCGCGAGGTCGTCACGGGCGCGCTGACCGGGCACCAGAACGGCGTGCCGGTCAACTCCACGACGTACACGGCCGGTTCTGAACACCGGCTCGACACCACGGGCGGTCACCGGTTCACCGTCTCCGGATACGTGAACACCTCGCACGGGCGCATCCGGACCACCGTCGACCGCACGCTCGCCAACACGTCCCTCCACCGCTGGACCGAGGGCGAGAACCTCGACGCGCTCAAGGGGAAGTGGACGGACGACGAGACGGTCACCACCGACGGGCGCGGGCCCGCCCGTGCTGTGCGCGCCCACCGTACGTACACGATGGACGGTACGACGACGCTGGGCGCGGGCGACCGGCTGCGGACGGTGCTGGCGCTCGGGGACCGGGCCGACACCGGCGTCCTGCGGGGTGGCAAGCGGGTGTCGTGGTCGCGGTTCGACGACGCGTACGAGGGCGACGCGACGTACACGGCGAACGTCCCGCGCGACCAGCGGCACGCGGTCGCCGCGACGAGCGAGCGCTACCGGCTCCAGGGATCGGCCGGGTGCTACGACCGGAGCCTGAGGACGGTCCAGGGGACGGTGACGGAGGACCGGCTGCACTGCTGAAAGACGGGGCCCGGCCCCACAGGGCCGGGCCCGGCTTTGCTGCCTGACTACGGCTTCGGCTTCTCGGAGTCCATGCCGGGGCGGGACTTCTTCCACTCACCCCGGGTGAAGTCCGGGATCTGCTGCGGCATCCCCTTCGCCTTGATCGACAAGTGGCTGAGCGGCACAGGAGAGGTCCAGGTCGCGGCGTCGTACACGTCGAAGTCCGGGACAAGGCCGAGCTGCATGCACTGCATCAGCCGGAAGACCAGCATGTAGTCCATGCCACCGTGGCCGCCGGGCGGATTGGCGTGCTCCTTCCACAGCCAGTGGTCGAACTCGGCGGCGTACTTGGAGAAGTCGCCCCACTGGTGGTTCGTGTGGTCCGGCTCGATGTAGATCCGCGACGGGTAGTCCTCGAAGACGCCGCGCGTGCCGCCGAGGCTGTTGATCCTGTTGTACGGGTGCGGGGTCGAGACGTCGTGCTCCAGGCGGATCACGCGGCCCTTGGCCGTCTGGACGAGGCTGATCGTACGGTCGCTCTCGATGTACGACTCCTTCCAGCTCGGGTCGCCGGGCGGCATGTGTTCGGCGCGGTACTCGGCGAGGCCGAGGGCGGGGGAGCCGACACTGGTGATGCTCACGGCGCGGTCGCCCCGGTTGAGATCCATGTAGTTGGCGACCGGGCCGAAGCCGTGGTTGGGGTAGAGATCGCCGCGCAGGCGGGTGTGCCACAGGCGGCGCCAGGGGCCCTCGTAATAGGTGGGGGAGAACATCAGGCCGCGCAGGTCGTGGTTGTACGCGCCCGCACCGTGCAGCAGGTCGCCGAACTTGCCCGCGTGTGCCATGCGCAGTACGCGCATCTCGTTTTTGCCGTAGCAGCAGTTCTCCAGCTGCATGCAGTGACGTCGGGTGCGCTCGGAGAGGTCGACGAGTTCCCAGAGCTGGTCCAGCTGGAGCGCGATCGGACACTCCACTCCGACGTGTTTGCCGTCCAGCATGGCGGTCTTGGCCATGTCGAAGTGGGAGTCCCAGGGCGTCGCGACGTACACGAAATCGATATCGGTGCGTTTGCAGAGATTTTTGTAGTCGTCCTCGCCCTTGGTGTAGACGGCGGGCGCGGGCTGCCCGGCCGCTATGACCTTGGCGGAGGCTTTCTCGGTCTTTTCCTTGACCGGGTCGCAGATCGCGACGACCTTGACGGCCGGCAGTGCGAGGAAGAGGTCGATCATGCTGTCGCCGCGGTTGCCGAGGCCGACGATGCCGACCCGGACGGGGCTGCGCCGCTCGAAGGGGACCCCGGCCATCGTGCGGCCCTGGCGTTTCGGGGCGTCCTGCCCGGCCGAAGTCGCGTCCTCTGCCGCTGATTCCGGTGCGGCTGCGGCTGCGGCGCTGCCTGTGCCCACTGCGCCGAGCCCGATCCCGGCGCCGGCCGCACCGGCGGTCCACAGGACCGAGCGTCGGCTCACCGGATTTTCGTCCCTGCTGTCGTTCATCGAGCCTCCAGAGAGAGCGTATGAACTTCCGCATGGACCTTGGTATTTGAGACTGATGATGCGCAAGAGGGCCGCTTGGACTCTTGTTTCGGGCCCATGGACTCTTCTGCGCCCGCGCCGCCGTCCTCAGCAGCGGCGCTCCGGCATCCCGTCGACGAGAGCGGACAGCAGGCCGCCGAGCACCTCGCGCTGCTCGGCGGTCAGGGGAGCCAGGATGTCCTCCGCGGCGTCCCGGCGAGCGTTGCGCAGCGACCTCAGAGTGGCGCGGCCGGTGTCGGTGAGCTCGATCCTGATCACCCGGCGGTTGGTGGGATCGGGCACGCGGCGCACCCGGTCGCTCGCTTCCAGACCGTCGACGAGCGTGGTCACGGCGCGCGGGACCACGTCGAGGCGCTGGGCCAGATCGGCCATGCGCGGCGGCTGCTCGTGGTTCTGGCAGAAGTGCGAGACCGTGCGCAGCAGTCGGGACTGCGCCGGGGTGATGCCGATCGGCTCCATCTGCTGCCGCTGGATCCGGTGGAGTCTGCGCGTCAGTCGCAGCAGCTGCTCGGCCAGCAGGCCGTCGGCGTCGGAGTTGCTCATACCGGGAACGATAACAGGACTTTGTGCATTGTGAGTATAGGTAACAATGAGCTACGCTCTCAAAATGTCCGCGTTATCTCACCTCTGGCGAACTCATCCCCGGCGAAGGAGCCCATGCATCCCGATCGATCTTCCTGGACGCCCCCACCGCGTGACTCCGCACAGCCCGAGGAGCCCGCGCAGGTGCGTCGCATCCTCCGGCTCTTCCGGCCGTACCGGGGCCGCTTGGCCCTCGTCGGCCTGCTTGTCGCGGCCTCGTCCCTCGTCTCCGTGGCCTCACCGTTCCTGCTCCGCGAGATCCTGGACACCGCGATCCCGCAGGGCCGCACCGGGCTGCTGAGCCTGCTCGCCCTCGGCATGATCCTCACCGCCGTGGTGACGAGTGTCTTCGGCGTACTCCAGACCCTGATCTCCACGACGGTCGGCCAGCGCGTCATGCACGACCTGCGCACCGCCGTCTACGCCCAGCTCCAGCGCATGCCGCTCGCCTTCTTCACCAAGACCCGCACCGGCGAGGTCCAGTCCCGCATCGCCAATGACATCGGCGGCATGCAGGCGACGGTGACGTCCACCGCGACCTCGCTGGTCTCCAACCTGACCTCGGTCGTGGCCACGGTCGTCGCCATGCTGGCGCTCGACTGGCGGCTGACCGTCGTCTCGCTGCTCCTGCTGCCGGTCTTCGTCTGGATCAGCCGCCGCGTCGGCCGCGAGCGCAAGAAGATCACCACGCAGCGGCAGAAACAGATGGCGTCGATGGCCGCCACCGTCACCGAATCCCTGTCCGTCAGCGGCATCCTGCTCGGCCGCACGATGGGCCGCGCCGACTCGCTCACCAAGTCCTTCGCCGACGAGTCCGAGCGGCTCGTCGACCTCGAAGTGCGCTCCAACATGGCGGGGCGGTGGCGGATGTCCACCATCGGCATCGTCATGGCCGCGATGCCCGCCGTCATCTACTGGGCCGCGGGCCTGGCCATGCAGACCGGCGGCGCCGCTGTCTCCCTCGGCACGCTCGTCGCCTTCGTATCGCTCCAGCAGGGCCTCTTCCGGCCCGCCGTGAGCCTCCTGTCGACCGGCGTGCAGATGCAGACCTCCCTCGCCCTCTTCCACCGGATCTTCGAGTACCTCGATCTGCCGGTGGACATCACGGAGCCCGAGAAGCCCGTCCGGCTGGAGAAGATCCGAGGCGAAGTGCGCTTCGACAACGTCCACTTCGCGTACGACGAGAAGAGCGGGCCCACGCTCAGCGGCATCGACGTCACGGTCCCCGCGGGCGGCAGCCTGGCCGTCGTCGGACCCACCGGGTCCGGCAAGAGCACGCTCAGCTACCTGGTGCCCAGGCTGTACGACGTGACGGGCGGCGGCGTCACCATCGACGGCGTCGACGTGCGCGACCTGGACTTCGGCACCCTGGCCCGCGCCGTCGGCGTGGTTTCCCAGGAGACGTACCTCTTCCACGCCTCCGTCGCCGAAAACCTGCGCTTCGCCAAGCCGGACGCGACCGACGACGAGCTCCGGGCGGCGGCCGAGGCGGCGCAGATCCACGACCACATCGCCTCACTGCCCGACGGGTACGAAACCCTGGTCGGCGAGCGCGGCTACCGCTTCTCCGGCGGCGAGAAGCAGCGCCTCGCGATCGCCCGCACCATCCTGCGCGACCCGCCCGTCCTCATCCTCGACGAGGCGACGAGCGCCCTCGACACCCGTACGGAACACGCCGTGCAGCAGGCCATCGACGCGCTCTCCGAGGGACGCACGACCATCACCATCGCGCACCGCCTCTCCACCGTCAGGGACGCCGACCAGATCGTCGTCCTCGACAGCGGGACGACCGCCGAGCGGGGCACGCACGAGCAGCTCCTGGAGCAGGGCGGGCGGTACGCCGCACTGGTGCGCAGAGACGCACGGCTGGCGCCCGCCGCGACCTGACCCCGGATCCCCGGTGACCATCGCGAGCATCGTGCAGGCCGAGGCCGACACCCCCGAGGACATGGGGAAGGTCGCGCGCGTCATAAGCAACCGGCTGGCGCGGGGCATGCCGCTGCAAATGGACTCGACGCTCAACTACGCGCTGAACCGCTCGACCCTCGACACCACCCACGCGGACACAAAGATCAAAAACCCGTACAACACCTACAAGGAGACCGGCCTGCCGCCCACCCCGATCGGCAACCCCGGCCGGCAGGCGATGGAGGCGACGCTCAACCCGCCCCCGGGGAACTGGCTCTACTTCGTCACTGTCGCGCCGGGGGACACCCGCTTCACCGCCAGCTACGCCGAACAGCAGAAGAACGTAAAGGAATTCAACGCGAATCGCAGGAGTGCGAGCAAGAGCGGCGGTTGACCTGCCTCAGACGCGGGACGCGTCCGCCCTGGCTCCCGCCATCGCCTTCACCGGTTCCGGCCGGCGCTCCAGCAGCCGCATGATCCCGCGCACCGCCGCCCGCCCCGCCCGGTTGGCCCCGATGGTGCTGGCCGAAGGCCCGTAACCCACCAGATGCACCCGCTCGTCCCGCGCCGCGCGCGTGCCCTCGACGCGGATACCGCCGCCCGGCTCGCGCAGCCTGAGCGGTGCCAGGTGGCCGATCACGGCACGGAAGCCGGTCGCCCACAGGATGACATCGGCCTCGACCGTCCGGCCGTCGTCCCAGGCCACACCGTCCGGCGTAATCCGGTCGAACATCGGCAGCCGGTCCAGCACCCCGTCCTCACGCGCCCGCGCGACCGCCTCGGTCAACGGAAGCCCGGTCACCGACACCACGCTCTGCGGCGGCAGCCCGCGCCGTACCCGCTCGTCGACCATGGCGACCGCCGCTCGCCCCTGGTCCTCGCCGAACGGCCCCTCGCGGAAGACCGGCGGCCGCCGCGTCACCCATGTGGTCTCCGCGGCGACTTCGGCTATTTCCATTAGATGCTGTACGCCGGAGGTCCCGCCGCCCACGACGACCACCCGCTGACCGGTGAATTCCTGCGGCCCGGGGTAATCCGCCGTGTGCAACTGCCGCCCGTGGAAGGTGTCCTGGCCCGGGTAGCGGGGCCAGAAGGGCCGGTCCCAGGTGCCTGTCGCGTTGATCAGAGCGCGGGCGGACCACACACCCTCCGACGTCTCGACACGCAGCCGTCCGCCGTCGCCGTCGCCCTCGCGGTCGTCGCTCTCTGCCTCGCGTACCGCCCACACATCCACCGGCCGGTGAACGCGCAGCCCGAAGGTCCGCTCGTACGTCTCGAAGTACTCCCCGATGACCTCGGCCGAAGGGCGGCCGGAGTCGGCGCCGGTCAGCTCCATGCCAGGCAGGGCGTGCATCCCGTGGACCTTGCCGTACGTCAGCGTGGGCCACCGGAACTGCCATGCGCCACCCGCGTGCGGCGCATGATCGAGCACCACGAAGTCCCGGCCGGGCTCCAGGCCCGCGCGCCGCAGATGGTAGGCGCTCGACAGCCCCGCCTGCCCAGCGCCGATGACGACAACGTCCACGTCCCGCACCTCGATGTTGTTCACATTTCTACTAACAGGGCGGAGGTCGTGGATCTTCCCGTACCGACAGCGCACATCGACAGCGCCCATCAGCAGCGTCCATCGACAGCGCCCACCGGGCGCGGATGCGTCAGGATGGGGAGCATGTCCGATGTCTTCACCACCCGCATCCTGCGCGTCGTGACCGGCTCGAAGGAGACCGTGACCGACCTGACGCGGGACTGCGAGGAATTCCTTCAGCAGGCGGCGCGGGGCAGGGACGGCCTGCTCAACGTCTTCGTACCGCACGCGACGGCCGGTATCGCGGTCCTGGAAACCGGGGCGGGCAGCGACAACGACCTGCTGGCGACGCTCCACACCCTGCTGCCCGCCGACGACCGCTGGCAACACCGCCACGGCAGCCCCGGCCACGGCAGGGACCACGTACTGCCCGCGCTCGTACCACCGCACGCGACGCTGCCGGTGGTCGGCGGCCGGCTGGAACTGGGCACATGGCAGTCCGTCTGCCTCGTCGACACCAATAGGGATAACCCCAGCCGTCAGATCCGCCTGAGCTTTCTCGGCTAGTTTGCTGGGACCCTGCACCTCCAATAGAGCAGGACCGCACCAGGGTCGAAGGCCCCTGGTGTGTACGAAACCACGCGTGAGGTGGGTCCGCTCCGTTGTCGTCAGCGACGCCGCAGAACCGTCAGGAGCTGGGCGAGGACCGCTGCCGCCGCCTGCCGACGAGTCGGGCGCGAGGACCAGACTGCGGGGAGTATCACCCCTGCGAAGAACGCGAAGAACATCAGTGCGAGCCACAGGGCTACTGGGTCGGTCGTCAGCCAGGACATCGATTCCCCCTTCGTCGAGCGGTCGCTGGGGCGGCCGGTGGCTTGAGTCTGCGGTACAGGCAATCCCAGGCGGCGTACTGCAGAAGAAGACTGAAGTTCACGGCCACCGGTGCAGGTCGCGCCGTACGCTGCTGGGCGTAGGTCCGAAACTGAGCGAAACCAGGGGGGATCCTTGGCAGGGGAATCGTCGGGTGCCGTGGCGGACTTCTGTGCTGTGGTCCGCCGCCTCGTACGCGGTTGTGGCGTCCCGCAGACCGAACTCGCCCGGGCGCTTCACCGCAGTGACGCGGCGGTCTCCGAACTCCTCAACGGGCGGCGTTCTACACCGCCGCCGCTGGACGACATCCTGCTGATCGTGGATCAGTGCCGGACCCGCGTGGGCGCGCATCCGCCGCCGGGCCTGTCCTTGGATCCGGCGTGGTGGCGCGCCCGCCTCGCCGAGCTTGAAGGCACTGCGGAGGGGCAGCGTCAGGCGCGGCGGACCAAAAGGGTGGCAGCACCGCTGCAGCCTCGGGTGGAGAGCATCACCTTCGATTTCGCAGACGCAGTTGATACCCTCGTCGGCGGTCGGCACGGCTTCGATGATCTCGCCGAGGAGCTGCTCAAACCACTGAAGCTCATCGGTGGAGCGGCCGTCGACCTGCGGGGGCTGTTCGACGGGTTCGGGGCTCGGGTCCGTGCCGTCCGAGGTACCACGAGGACAGCCCTACTGTGCGCGGCGGACGTAGTCCTCCTGGTTACTGCCTTCTGCGACGCCGTTGCACGGTCCGGAACCGTACGAGGTCCCGAAGTCGGGGACGGGACCGGCGACATCACCACGCAGGTCCTCGAAGAACTCGGGCGCGTCGTGCTCGGTTCGGTCCGGGTCCGGGACACCGTGGAACTCCGTGAGGAGATATCCGCCGCCTACGCGTCCGTGGCCGAGACCGTACACAGTCTTGGCAACTCCTTCGGGTATCCGCCGGAGCAACTCGCACAGCTGGCACAGCGGCGCTACGAACGTTTGCTCGCCCCGATCACCTGGGACTGTCCAGAGCTGCGCCTCACGTGTGAGACGTACGATCCGGACCAGGAGGACCGTCGGCAGCAGATCACCCCCGACCGAGTCGGTCTCGTGGAACTCGGCCTGTTATTAGGAGAGTTCGCGGATGCAGGTCCGGCCAGCGCACAGCAGCGTGAGCGAATGCGGACGCCGATCGCCTCCGCCGAGGGTTCAGGCCCTGCTATCCCCTCCCTCCATGCGGGTTATGTGAACCCGGCCTTCCGAGTGGCCGAGCACCCGGTCGGCTGGCGGCTAGCCGCCGACGACTGGTGGCAGCGTCAGCCCCTCAGGGAGGACATTGCGGGGTTTCTCGCCGCACATTTGCTCACTCACCAGGCCACGCAGGCGCCTCTTCTAGTGCTCGGCCACCCCGGCTCTGGAAAGTCTCTGCTCACCAGGTTGATCGCCGCCCGACTGCCGGAGGCCGACTTCTTCTGTCTCCATGTCGAACTGCGTCACATCCCGGCAGACCTGGAGCTTCAGGAGCAACTCGAGGAGGCGCTGTTCCGCTCGACCGGACGCCGCACGACATGGCCGGACACTGCGGGATCGTCGTCTGATGCCGTCCGGGTCGTATTGCTGGACGGATTTGACGAACTACTTCAGGCGGGCGCGGGCCAGCTCGACATGAGCCAACAGTGGCGATACCTCAAAAATGTGGAACAACTTCAGCAACGGGAAAGCGAGTTGGGGCGCCCTGTCGTCTTCGTAGTGACGAGCCGTACGGTGGTCGCCGACCAAGCCCTCACCCCGACAGCCAGCACCGTGATTCGCCTGGAGCCGTTTGACGATACACGGATCGCCTGCTGGCTGGAGGTCTGGGAGGCTACGAATCGGCGCTACTTCGCCTCTCACGGCCTCGAACCGCTGAGCTGGGACGTGGTTCGCCCGCACCGCGACCTGGCGAGTCAACCTCTGTTGCTGTTGATGCTGGCGCTGTACGACGCCGTCGACAATCCGCTGCGGCGCCTTGGCAGACAGGGCATCCATCGCGTTGACCTGTATGAGCGGCTTCTCGTGGAGTTCGTACGCCGCCAAGTCGTCAAGCACCAAGGCTTGCTGCCTCCGACGGCCGAGGCGGAAGCCATCGAAAGGGAACTCGGACGCCTTGGTGTGATCGCGATCGGCATGTTCAACCGCCGCAGGCAGAGCATCACGGCGTCCGAGGCGGACACAGACCTCGCGGCGCTGCTCGGCGAGGACAGCTCCACGCTGCTGTTCGGCCGGTTCTTCTTCGTGCACGAAGCTCAGGCTGTGGTCGCGGCCGAGGAGATCAGGTCGTACGAATTCCTGCACGCTACTTTCGGCGAGTATCTGGTGGCCCGGGTGATCGGCAACGAACTGCGGCGTGCCGTCGCCGATGGGGAACAGAAAGGACTGGGGCAGGTCGACGACGGATGTCTGTACGCCCTGCTGTCCTTTGTCCCTCTGACTGACCGCGCCGAAGTCCTACGCAATGTGGGAGAGCTGCCTGGTCTTAGCCCGGCAAGCCAGCGCGCAACTCTGTCTGCACTGCTGCGCAACCTGTTCCAGCGAACCTACCAGGGCGGCAAGCAACGCGCACCGTTGTCGTACCGCCCCGTCGAACGGAACCGGATCGAGTCGGACGCCACCTACAGTGCGAATCTTCTGCTGCTCGCGGTGCTTGCAGAAGAAGGCGTATGCGCCTCGGAGTTCTTGGCCACAGACACACCGGTCGACCGCTGGTGGCGCTCTGCGCAGCTGTGGCGTTCGCAGTTCGGGGAAGCCTCCTGGGAGACGTTCACCCGGACACTGTCGTTGGAGCACCAGGCCATCGGCCCGGCCCTTGACGGAGTGTGGGATCTGCGGATCAGTATGCGCGGTACCTCTTCGTCCGCAGACGGTCTGTACTGGACCCTGCGTCTGAACTCGCTGGGGCCCACTGCATATCACGATTCAAAGGGCGTGGACGCCTCTGATCTGATGCGGCGCCTTTCCTTCCTCTGCGACACCGATGTGCAGCAGTTGTTGCACGCACTGTTCCCCCTCCTGCGGAAACTCCCCAGCACCCTGCGGACCTACTGCATTGACGAGAACCAGCACGGACTCTCAGCCGCGCATGCGCTGGTGGCGCTGGTCTGCCGGGACACGGGGAATCCGGAAGACGTGATCAGACGCTATGTCGATGTCCTGTCGGTGCTGCAGAATCTGCCCGACGAGGACCGCTCGCTGGTCGCGGACGTGCTCACCCGGCACCTTGCCCATGACGCCGCCTTGCTTCCAGAAGACGTAGTCCTACCCCTACTTCAGCAACTGATCCGCCTATGGCCTACCGATCCGGGTCCGCCGCCGATACAGGTATGGCCTGTTTTGTATGCGTATGTACAGAAGCAGATGGAGCGAACAGATCTCTCGGGGAAGCAATTCGAAAGACACCTCAACGTGCTTGTCGACCATCTGCACAGGTATGCGGGGCTCTTTCAGGATGCCCCCAGCCCGCAGGACCGCTTGCTGCACATCCTTCGGGTGGCCGACTCCACCCACGTCTGGCAGGTGACGGAGCACGGCCCAGGCAGGGCAGTACTTGACGAGGGGCTGTCGCTCCTCGCGGCAGCTCCTGCCTCCGAGCGCTCACCGGAGGCCGTGATCGGTCTGCTCCGGCTGGCCCGCGAACTCGGTCAGGAGGGCTGGCTCGCCGAGCACGCCGAGCCGATGCTGTTGTCGCTGGGACCCGGTGCGCTGAAGCGACTGCGGCCCAGTGACGTCGACTCAGTGAGGGGAGCTGTGCACGACACCGCACTTCTCGACGCACTGAACGGTATCGAACAGATTTGGCGCGGCCGGTCTGCCGCAATGCCGCGTGATCCGGGGGCCGCTCGTAAGTCTCACTCTTGACTCCTCATGCGTCTTCGAACGGTGTGGGCGACCGGGCTCGGACGGGCCACGCAAAGGATGGGCCGGCCGTTCGAAGTGCGTCCTCGAGGGACGCTTACTCTTGAGGTTGCCCTAACGGGGTTTCGCGACAAACCGGACAACGTCGACCGCCAGGTGCAGCTGAGCTTCCTGGGTTGGGCTCGCTGGACCGGGCTTCCCCTGCTGAGCGTGGGGCGGCCCGTGGGCGGCCCGGCATAAGGGGTGCGGGGGTGAGGCCCTGGGCGTCCAGCGGCGAGTAGGGGCGTCGTAGGGGTAGACAGGGGGAGCTTAAGGCAGGGGTTACGACCCCCAAAGGGCGAATGTTAATTTTTGCTCCGATCCGGTGGACACATGTTCGGTCGATCGGATGTTCTTTTCGCATCGTCCAGGGGGTTCGAGGACATTGCTCAAAGGCTGGATTCTGCAATTCGATCCGCATTTCCAGAGATGCATCAAGGCTGACCGAGGCGATCAAGAGGAGCTCCTGGTCCGCATCGGCGCCGACCTCATGAATTCGGGTTCATGAGGAGCCGGGGGGTGGCGCACGGGGAAGCGGAGATGGACGAGCAGCCCGTGGTGGAAGTGGAACTGAGTTCACTGAGCCTGGCCGGCTCGCCGCGGCTCTCCGGCGAGAGGCCGGAGCATGTGCAGTTATTGGCGGCGGCGCAAAATGCGCTTCCGCCCATCGTCGTGCATCGGGCGACGATGACGGTCATCGACGGTTTTCACCGGCTCAGGGCGGCCAGGCTGCGCGGTGACGACAAAATAGCGGTCCAGTTCTTCGACGGTGACGAGGCCGAAGCATTCGTGCTCGCGGTCAGGCTCAACGTCACGCACGGTCTGCCGCTGGCTCTGGCGGACCGTAAACGCGCCGCCGAGCGCATCATCGCGTCGCACCCGCAGTGGTCCGACCGGAGGGTGGCATCGGTCACCGGCATCTCTCCGGGCACGGTGGCGGACATCCGCAAGTGGACCGTCTGTGAATCGGAGACGCACGACAGGCGAATCGGTCAGGACGGCAGGCTTCGGCCCCTCGACAGCAGCGTCGGGCGCATGCTCGCGGGGGAGCTGCTCACCGCGAATCCGAACCTGTCCCTGCGTCAGGTCGGCCGGGCGGCCGGTATCTCTCCCGAGACAGCACGGGACGTACGCAACCGTCTCTGCAACGGCGACAGCCTCCTTCCGGAGCCGCGCAGGAGAAAGACTTCAGCCGTCGCGGGCGCGGTCGCGGCGACCGCCGGCACGGTGGCGGTCACGGGACGAAGCGGCTCTCCGGGCCGCGGCAGGGAATTCGCCGGCGGCAGGGAGTTCGGCGGTCAGGCGCGGGTCCGCCGACCAGGTCGGCCTCAGGGCGAACGGGCCGCCGACCACGCCGCGCTCGTCACACGGCTGAAGGCGGACCCGGCTCTGCGTTTCAGCGACACGGGACGCAATCTGCTGCGCCTGATGGCTGTGCATACGCTCCAGAAGGAGGAGTGGGAAGCGATCATCAACAACATCCCGCCGCACTGCAGTGACATCGTTGCCGACCTGGCTCAGCAGTTCGCCGCGCTCTGGTCGGAATTTGCCGCGCGTATTCAGGATGATGTTCCACAGACTGGTTGAGTCTTCCGGCCGTGGTGTCCGAGCGCGCAGAACGCACGGTTGGACGACCTGAGGAACGAACGGCCACACCACTTCGCCCCGCCGGGTTTTCATCCGGCGGGGCGAAGTGCTGTCGCGCAGGACATCCGCGCGGCCGTCTCGGACGATCAGCTTCCGTCGCGAACGGTACGCAGCTGAGCGGCCGCGGCGACACTGTCGCAGCCCGACAGCCCCAGGGCGTCCCGGACTTCGGCGGCCAGCAGCTCCAGCACCCGTGCCGCACCGGATTGCCCCGACGCGGCGAGACCCCAGATCAGGGGACGGCCGACCAGTACGCCGGACGCGCCGAGGGCGAGAGCCTTGAGTACGTCGCTGCCGCTGCGGATGCCGCTGTCCAGCAGCACCTCACAGCTCCCGCGTACGGCCCGTACCACCTCCGCCAGAGCGTCGATGCTGGGAATCGCGCCGTCGAGCTGGCGGCCGCCGTGGTTGGAGACCACGACGGCATCGACCCCGGACTCGGCCGCGCGGATCGCGTCCTCGGGCGCGAGAACGCCCTTCAGCACCAGCGGAAGACCGGTCCGCTCGCGCAGAGCCGCCACGGACGACCACGTCACCGCCGACGAGAATGTCCGACTGGTGTGAACGGCCACCGCTGAGGCGTCCGAGAACCGCTGATGTGCCGCCGGGCCGGAGGGGAAATTGGCCGCCGCCACATGGCCGGGCAGCGCGAACCGGTTGCGTACGTCCCGGAGCCGTCGCCCCATCCAGGGCACGTCGACCGTCAGCACGATGGCCTCGCACCCGGCGTCCTCCGCTCTGCGCACCAATTCCCACGACTGCGCCGTGTCCCGCAGCCAGTAGAGCTGGAACCAGACGGTGCCACCGACCGCGGTGATGTCCTCGATCGGCACGCTGCTCAGTGTGCCGGCGGTGAACGGCACGCCCGCCGCCTTCGCCGCACGGGCGGTCGCGAGTTCGCCGTCGGGGTGCACCATCCGGTGGTAGGCGATCGGTGCCACCGCCACCGGCAGACTGGCCGGCCGGCCGAGCAGGACGGTGTCCGTCGTGACGCGCGAGACGTCCCTGAGGACCCGCGGGACGAGGAAGACACGGTCCAGAGCGGCGCGGTTGGCGTCGAGCGTCGTCTCGGCTCCGCTGCCGCCGGCCACGAAGTCCCGGATGTCGTACGGCAGGACAGACGCGGCGGCGGCTTCGAAGTCGGCCAGGCAGGCAAGTGCTGCCTCGGCCACCGTCCCGACGGCGGGTTCAGCGCCGGCGGAATTCACGCTGCCCGGTCCGCTCCAGCTCGACGGCCTCGTACAGCGCCTTGATGTTCGAACTGCCGAAGGTCTCCGCGCCCTGTCGCTCGATGACCTCGAAGAACAGGGTCCGCCGCGGGTGGGTGGAGGCCGTGAAGATCTGGAACAGCTGGCCGCCGTGGTCCTCGTCCGCGAGCACCTTCGTCGCTCGCAGGTCTTCCAGCCGCTGCTGCCCCAGGTCGATCCGTTCGCCCAGCAGGTCGTAGTAGGCCGAGGGCGTGGTGAGGAATGCGACTCCGCGTCCGCCCAGGGCTTTCACGGAGCGCACCGCGTCCTGCGAGGAAAAGGCCAAGTGCTGTACGCCGGAGCCCTGATGGCCCTTGAGGAACTCGTCGATCTGGCCCGGGTCCGCGGTCGGGTCGGGCTGGATGAGTGTCAGGGTCACGGCGCCGGACCGGCTCTGTACGACCTTCGACTCCATCGCCTGCGAACCGACGACGATGCGTTCCTCGAAGGTGTGCCGGAACCCGAGGACGTCGCGGTAGTACGCGACGGTGGGTTCCAGATCGCCGGTGCTGAGGCACACCGCGACGTGGTCGATGTCCAGCAGGGCCACGTCGTCCGCCCGTTGGTCTGCCGGACGGTGCTCGGACACGAAGCCGGGAGGCAGCCCCGGCTCCTCCCCGGGCGTGCGCTGCACGAGCGTGTGAAGGACGTCCCCGAAGCCCTGCACCGCGGCGGTCACGGCGGGACCGTCGCCCGAGTGCCGGGCCGGCTGCCGGTGAATCCGGGCGCCATTGGTGACCGCTGCACTGAACGCCGCTTCCACGTCGGCGGTACGCAGGGCGATGTCGGCGACTCCGTCACCGTGGGAGGAGACGTACGCGGATGCCGGGTGCTGGTCGGAGGTCGCCTGGGTGAGGACCAGGGTGATGAGCCCCTGGCGCAGGGCGATGCTGCGGTGCTCCGCGGAGCTGCTGGTGCCGATCACGGTGAATGCGTACTGGTCGACCCAGACGGACAGCGCCGACTCCAGGTGTTCCACGTATATCTCGACGTAGTCGATGGCGAGATCCCCGTGCGGATCCGCGGCTCTTGATAAATCCTTCATGAGTGCCCCCCAGCCGGGAAAGGATTGATTTTCCCGAACTCTAGGTCGCGATTGTGTTTCTGGCTATAAACGTCGGACCTGGTGGCTGGACAACCCCAATACATAGACTGAGCGCGCTTTTCTGCATATGGTCGATGTCTTTCCGGACGGGGTGAAGAATGGCGATCCGTACCATTGCCGTCGTCGGCACGGGTTTGATCGGCACATCGATAGCGCTGGCAGCGAGCCGGCGGGGTGTGACCGTGTTCCTGTCCGATCAGGACCCGATGGCCGCCAGAACCGCCGCGGCCCTCGGGGCGGGACGGGCCGGGCCCCCGGCCGGGCCGGTGGACCTCGCGGTGCTCGCGGTGCCGCCCAGCGATGTGGGCACCGTTCTCGCCGAGCTCCAGGGGCGTGAATTCGCCCACAGCTACACGGATGCGGCGAGTGTGAAGTCCGGGCCCGAAACGGAGGCGTTACGGCATGCGCCCCATCCGTCCCGGTACGTCGGCGGCCATCCGCTGGCCGGGCGCGAGCGGAGAGGTCCGCTTGCCGCCCGCGCCGACCTGTTCCAGGGCCGCTCCTGGGTGCTCACCCCGTCCCCCGTGACGTCGAGCGCGGCGCTGGACCGGGCCCGGGAACTGGTTGCTCTGTGCGGCGCGAATCCCGTGGTGACGCAAAGCCGGGCCCACGACGAAGCCGTCGCGCTGACCTCGCACGTACCGCATCTGGTCGCCAGTCTGATGGCGGCACGGCTTCAGGAGGGCCCGGACGGGATGTCGCGCTTCGCCGGCCAGGGCCTGCGGGACGTCACCCGGATCGCGGGCGGTGCTTCCGGGCTGTGGGGCGACATTCTCCAGGCCAATGCCGCCTCGGTCGTGGGCGTCATGAAGGACCTGCACGCCGATCTGTCCCGGCTGGTGTCGGCCCTGGACGTCCTCGCCGAACCGGACGCCGGTGAACGGACCCCCGCCATGCGGACCTTGGTGGACCTGCTCGACCGGGGCATCGCAGGCCTCGCCGAGCTGCCGCCGGTCCGCCTCGACGCATCGGCCGACGGCCTTCAGGTGCGCGTGGCCGTCACGAACCGCCCCGGCGAGCTCTCCCGACTGCTCGACGCCGTCGCCGGCTTCGGAGTCACCGCGGAGGACGCCACCGTCGAGGATGCCGCGGCCCCGTGGGGGGACGGGCTCACCGTGCGGTTCGGCGCCACTCCGTACGTCACGGACCTCGCGGACCGCATGGTGGCCGAACTGGTGGCCCAGGGGTGGGACGCGGTGCGGCAGAAGGGTGCACAGGCCGACTGGCGGGAAGAAGGTCCGGCATTTCCGGCCATCCGTACCTGAGCTGGGACTCCAGCGGCCGGTTGCCCACTTGTCATTGAGGCGTTCTGCTTTCGGTGGCCGAAAATGTTCTCCATCTGTCAGAACGAATCGGTATGCTTTCGGGGTTGTGTTGCTTTACCGCAACGTACAGGTATAGACCCCCCACAAGGCCGGTCGTTGCAGGTCAAAGCTACTTTTTATTCCATCTCACTTATTGGACAGCCTGCGCGGCAGGAAGTGCGGAGCTGAGTTATTTAGGCGCTGAACAATATGCACAGAAGGCACGGGGGAATCTGTGAAGGTCAGCGAAAGAGATCGGGAACTGCTGCTGCTCGACCGGCTGTACGCCGGGTGCGTTCGGGGCAAGGGGGCCGTCGTCCTGGCCAGTGGGCCCGTCGGCTGCGGAAAGACGGCCCTGCTTCAGGTGTTCGCCAAGCGTGTCGCGGAGAAGGGGGGCCTGTTCTCGTCGGTCACGGCGTCGGCCAGTGAGCGGCTGCATCAGTTCGGTCTGATCGACCAGTTGGTGCGCGCGTTACGTGCGGCCGGGATGGACGCGGACCCGTTCGCCGCCGAGGACGTAGGGGTCACGGTATCGGCCGGAGATCGCCGGGGGACTCCGCCGGTGCCGCTCCGGGTGCTGCAACGCATCAGCCGGAGCATCTGTGAACTCGCCGAGGAGAGACCACTCGTCCTCGGAATCGACGACGTGCACGTGGCGGACGAATCGTCACTCCAGTGCCTGCGCTACCTGATTCGACGAATCGATACGTCGGCCGTCCTCATCGTGCTGAACGAGAGCTCCTGCCACGAGCGGGAAATGGCGACGCTGCACGCCGAAACCCTGCATCTGCCCTACTGCCACCTGATCAGGCTGGCGCCACTGGCCGGCATCGGTGTCGCCGACCAGCTGACCCGCCGGCTGGGTGCGATGCCGAAGGACACCGTCGAATCCTGGGCGGAAGTGACCGGAGGCAATCCTCTGCTGCTGCACGCCCTGGTCGAGGACTTCCTGATCAAGAAGCACCCCGCCGAAGGCGGCTCGACGCGGACGACGGCGCCGGGGCGGCCGGAGCCGGGCGAATCCTTCCGGCACGCCTTCCTGCGGTGCGTTCACCGGTGCGAACCGTCGATGCTCGCCGCCGCCCGCACCCTGGCGGTGCTGGGAGAGTCCGCCTCGCCCTCACTGATCGGTGATTTCGTCGGAGGTGATGCCACGTCGGTACGCCGCAGCCTCGCCGATCTGAACGCAGCAGGCCTGCTCGCGGACATGCGATTCCGGCACGAACGGGCACGTCACGCCGTGCTCGCCGACATCTCACCGGAAGACCTCCTCACCATGCACGGCCGCGCGGCCGAACTGCTCCACAAAAGCGGGGCATCCGCGCGTGTGGTCGCCGATCAACTCATGGCCACCCGCGACCTGATGAAGGCCCCGTGGCGGGTCTACATACTCCGCGACGCCGCCCGCGAGGCAGTGGAATCGGGCGACATCGCAGAATGCGTCGGCTACCTTCGGCACGCGTCCGGGATCTGCGCCGACTCGGCGCAGGAAGCACACATCTTCGCGGCACTCGCAGAAGCCCAGTGGCTCATCGACCCCGCCAAGGCGACCCGGCACCTGCCTCATCTCAGCCACCTGGTGCGCGTCGGCCTGCTCACCGGCGACGACGCCATGGTCCCCGTCAAGCACCTGCTGTGGCGCGGTGACATCGCGCAGGCGGACTCACTGCTGAGCACCATCGAGAGCGGAGGGGACAGAACCCCGGCCGTCCCGGCGTGGGGAACCGCACCGGTCAACATCAACTTCGCCCGTCTGTGGCTGTCCTTATGCCGCCCGGAGTCGGCGGCCGGCCCGGCCGCCAAGGACACGTACGGCGAAAACCACCACCCTCACACCCCCTTGACCGGGCCTCATTCGACGCTCGCACTCACCCTCCTCAACCTTTCGACGAGCCTGTCCGGTGACGCGGACGCGCCCCAGGGGGCCGACCAGGTGCTGCACAGCACCCACGCCGGCAGCCCACTGGCCCCCACCCTCTTCGCACTCCTCTGCCTGATCGAGTCCTGCCGGCAGGACGAAGCGATTCTCTGGTCCGAGCGGCTGCTGAAAGAGCCGTGGATCCGGCGTGTTCCCCTGCGGCGCGCGCTGCTGGAGACGGTCAGGTCGGCGGCTGCCCTGCGCCGGGGCGACTTCGCTGCGGCAGCGGAGTCCGCACGTATGGCGCTGGAACTTGTCGCGCCGTCGGCCTGGGGAATGGTGGTCGGCCTTCCACTTGCGCTGGCCGTGCGCGCCGCGACCGAACTGGGCGACTTCGAAACGGTGATGCGCTATCTCAACATTGCTGTCCCACCGGTCATGTTCGGCACGCCGTTCGCGTTGCCCTACCTTCAGGCGCTGGGCCGCTACCACCTGGCCATGGGACGTCCGCACACCGCCCTGACGCACTTCCAGTCGTGCGGCGACATGCTGACCAAATGGCAGCTCGACTCCCCGGAACTGTCCGACTGGCGCAACGACGCGGCCGCGGCACTCACCGCCATGGGGTGGGTCCGCCAGGCGAGAGCACTGATCGAGCAACAGCTCTCCCTCCTGAGCGACGAGCGCTGCCGGGCCAGGGGAATCGCGCTGCGCCGGCTCGCGGCGATCAGTACGGGGCGCGACCGGTTGTCGCTGCTCAACGAGGCGATACAGATTCTCGCGGCGTGCGGCGACCAGGTGGAGTGCAGGCGTGCGCAGATCGACATGGAGGCCGCGCTGGACACCCAGGACCGTCCCGGCCCGCCGCACGGCCGGACGGTCCCGCCGCTCGCCCGGAAGATCCCGTCGCCCAACCGGAGGGACGTTGTCCCCTCCCTCGGCAGTGCCCCGGGAGATGAGCACGAGCGAACCGGTCCCTCGGACCCCAGGGCGTCGCACCACGACGAACACGTCAGGGAGGTTGCCGCCGAGGACGGCGGAAGAAGCCCAGTACTGAGCCGGCTCACCGACGCCGAACTCAGGGTCGGGGCGCTCGCCACAGCCGGCTGTACCAATCGTGAGATCGCCGACAAGCTCTTCATCACGGTAAGTACGGTCGAGCAGCATCTGACCAAAATTTATCGCAAGTTGAAGGTCAGGAGTCGTTCCGGTCTGCCAACGGAACTCCTGGCCTTCACTGATATCCCATGCTTCCCGAACGGGCAATAAAGAGAACGGTGTTGATGGCACGTCCAAGTGACCGGTCCGGTCGGTTGGACGACGTTTGTCGGAGCACCTGCCGCCATGTGATCCTGACGGCCAGAGTTGATACTCCGCAATAGCTGATGCTGCACGGGGGGAATTCATGGCGGCACGGGGCCTGGACGAATATGCGCGCCTGGCGCGGGAAGGTCTGCATTCCGTACTTTCTGAATTCCTGGAGGACGAAGAACGCACCTGGGCCGGTAACCGGGAGGCGTTCGACCGGGTAGGGCTGTGGCAGGGCAGCTCCGGACACCCCGGACCGCCGGAGACCGCGACCAAGATCCTGGACAGCGTCTGGTCGGCGCCGCTGCTCGTCGGGCCGCTCGCGGGTCTTGTCCGGCCCGACGGCGAACTGGCCGTCGTACGGGCGGCCGGCGCGGCCGGACTCCCCGCCGTCGTGAGCGCGTTCACCGGGCGCAATCTCGCGGAGCTCTGCTCGGCCGCCGAAGGCCCGCTGTGGCTGCGGACCCACCCCTTCCGGGACCGCTCCATGGCCCGGCGCCTCGTCGCGAGCGCGGCCGACGCCGGATGCGAGGCGCTGATGCTCGCGCTGGGCCCCCAGCGCCATGTCCGGTTCGGACCGGGCGCAGTTCCGGTCAACCTCGCGGAGGAAAACCCGATCCGCCGCCCCTACGGCGTGGGACCGCTCGCCGACCTCGGCGGATACGGCCCCTACGCAGACCTCCGGGCCCTGCTCGACGCCTTCGCCGACTGGTCCGACGTCGAGTGGCTGCGCTCGGTCACCTCGCTTCCGGTGCTGGTCGCGGGCGTTCGAAGCGCCGCCGGCGCGGTGCGCGCACTCGAAAGCGGCGCCGACGGGATCGTCGCCGAGGTACTGGAAACCCTCCCGGCGATCGCCGCGGCCGTCGACGGCCGCGTCCCCGTACTGCTGGGCGGAGGCAACCGTCGCGGAGCCGACGTCCTGGCATCGCTCGCCTGCGGCGCCGACGCCGTCATGGTCGACCGACCGGTCTTGGACGGGCTCCTGGTCGCCGCCCGCGAGGGCGTCACCGAGGTGCTGGACGACCTCGTCGAAGAGCTGCGGGCGGCGCTGGCGTTCACCGGGACCGGGTCGGTCGCGGAAGTCGGTGCCGAAGTGCTCCGCACCGGCTACCCGGTCAGTGCGTCGACGTCCGGACCCGCTCCGGCGCTGCGCAAGAGCGACCTGCACGCCAGCGTCTCCGATCCGGTCCTGGGCACGATGACCTTCCTCAACGAGGTCACACATCGCTACCCCGACGCGATCTCCTTCGCGCCAGGCCGTCCGTACGACGGGCTCTTCGACACCGAGCAGATCATCACCGACATCCGCCGGTACCTGGATCACCTGACGGAGCAGGGCAGTTCGCCGCAGGCGATCCGTACCGCCATGTATCAGTACGGCCCGACGGCCGGCCAGATCCGCGAAATCATCGCGGACTCGCTCCGCGTCGACGAGAACATCGACGTACCGCACGAGTCCATCGTGGTGACCGTGGGCGCCCAGGAAGCCATGCTGCTGGTGCTGCGCGCCCTCATCACCGGCCCGGACGACGTCCTCCTGGTCGCCAGCCCCTGCTACGTGGGCATCACCGGCGCGGCCAGGCTGCTCGACATCGCGGTGACCGCTGTCGAGGAGCGCGAAGACGGCTTCTCCTGCGACGACCTCGATGCGGCGATCCGGCACGAGCGGGCGCGCGGGCGGCGGCCCCGCGCCTTCTATGTGGTCCCCGATCACTCCAACCCGTCCGGCACCACCATGAGTCCGGCCACCCGTGCCTCGCTCCTGAAGCTCGCGAGCCGTCACGACATCCTCATCATCGAGGACAGCCCGTACCGGATGGTGAGCCCCGGCACGCCGCAGCCGACGCTCAAATCCCTCGACCGCGCACGCTCCGTCGTCCACATCGGCTCGTACGCCAAGACGGTGTTCCCCGGCGCCCGAGTGGGCTTCGCCGTCGCCGACCAGCACGTTGTGGACGATTCCGGCCGGACCGGTCTCCTCGCCGACGAACTCGCCAAGATCAAGAGCATGGTGACGGTCAATACGTCGTCGCTGAGCCAGGCCGCCGTGGCCGGCGCACTCCTCGCGTCCGACGGACGGATCTCGGAGATGAACAAAGAGGCCGCCGCCTATTACGGCAACGCCATGCAAGCCACCTTGCGGTGCCTTGACCGGAATCTGCCCGCCGACCGCCGGGCGGCCCTGGGAGTGCGGTGGAACGAGCCGACCGGCGGCTTCTTTCTCACGGTGCGCGTCCCTTTCCGCGCCGACAACGAGGCGTTGACCCGATCCGCCGAGGAATTCGGTGTCATCTGGACGCCGATGAGCTACTTCTACCCGCAGGGCGGTGGACACCACGGAATCCGGCTGTCCACCAGTTACCTGACTCCTGCGGAGATCGAAGAGGGCACCGCACGGCTCGCCCGCTTCATCGAGGCGGAATGCGCGGAGTCGTAGAACCACCCGGAAACCTGTCCCGAGAAAGGCGAAGAGAGTGGCCGGAAGCAGGATCACGCAAACACCGCGGAGCAAGCCGCGTACGTGGGGGTGGACTTTCCGTTGACCATCAACATTGACCGTCCGGTACTTTCGGGCGCGGAGATTACGGACACCGACCCGTCGATATGGGGCGCTCAAGGTATGCAGACACCTCTCGCGCCGCGCATCGTAGGAGTGGGCACAGCCTCGACCGGTACCTCGCTCTCGCAGCAGGAGGTCCTCGACGCCTTCGACATCAGCGACCCCCGAATCCGCTCGGTCTTCCTCAACAGTGCGATCGAACAACGCCACCTCACCCTCCCTCCGCAGAACGCGGACGGCGAGCGTGTTTCGGAGCCGCAGGGGGAACTCCTCGCCAAGCACAAGGCCCTGGCGATCGAAATGGGCACCGAGGCCCTGCGCGCCTGCCTGAAGAGGGCGGGCGCCGATCTCTCCGACCTGCGTCACCTGTGCTGTGTGACCTCCACCGGATTCCTCACCCCCGGCCTCAGCGCCCTGATGATCCGCGAGCTGGGCATCGACCGGCACTGCAGCCGCTCCGACATCGTCGGCATGGGCTGCAACGCCGGCCTCAACGCCCTCAACGTGGTGTCCGGCTGGTCCAGCGCACACCCCGGCGAACTCGCCGTCGTGCTCTGTGCGGAGGCCTGCTCCGCCGCGTACGCGATGGACTCGACCATGCGGACTGCGGTCGTGAACAGCCTGTTCGGCGACGGCGCCGGTGCCATAGCCCTCGTCTCGGGCACGCAGGACGCCGCTTCGGGAACCCCCGAGGGCCCGAGCATCCTCAAATTCGCCAGCTGCATCATCCCGGAAGCAGTGGGCGCCATGCGCTACGACTGGGACGCGACGCAGAGCCGGTTCAGCTTCTTCCTCGATCCGCAGATCCCCTACGTCGTGGGCGCGCACGCCGAACTCGTCGTCGACCGACTGCTCCAGGGGACGGGACTGCGCAGGAGCGACATCGGGCACTGGCTGGTCCACTCCGGCGGCAAGAAGGTGATCGACGCCGTGATCGTCAACCTCGGCCTGACGCGCCACGCGTTGCGGCACACCGTCGAGGTGCTGCGTGACTACGGAAATGTGTCGAGCGGTTCCTTCCTCTTCTCGTACGAGAGGCTCCTCGACGAAAAGGTCGCCCAACCCGGTGACTACGGCGTCCTCATGACCATGGGGCCGGGATCCACACTCGAGACGGCGCTGGTCCAGTGGTGACCACCGGGAGAGAGACAGGCGACATGCTCACATTGTGGATCGACGGAACCGCCCCTCTGTCGGCCGATACGGTCAAGGCGGTCGAGGCCGTGTGCGACAAGGCCGAGGACCAGCAGCAGGACCCGGCCGCGACCGGTGTCGCGACCGGTGTCGTGACCGTGCACGCGGCCGGAACGCCCCAGGCCGGCTGGACCAGCGGGCTGAGCGTCGCGCTGGTCACCAAATGGGAGCGCGTACTGCGTCGGCTGGAGCGGCTCCCGACCCCCACAGTGGCGGTGGCCTCGGAAGACATCGGCGGCGCCGCACTCGACGCCTTCCTGGCCACCGACTTCCGGATCGTCACCCGGGAATCGCGACTGCTGGTCGCGACCGACGGTGAGGCCACCTGGCCCGGGATGGCCGCCTACCGGCTCGTCCAGCAAGCGGGTGCGGCGAAAATCCGTCGCGCCGTGATGTTCGGTCTGCCGATCCCCGCACCCGAGGCGCTGACGCTGGG
This sequence comes from Streptomyces spiramyceticus, assembly GCF_028807635.1. Taxonomy (NCBI): domain Bacteria; kingdom Bacillati; phylum Actinomycetota; class Actinomycetes; order Kitasatosporales; family Streptomycetaceae; genus Streptomyces; species Streptomyces spiramyceticus. The sequence continues at coordinate 194,023 of NZ_JARBAX010000001.1, read as the reverse complement.
GATCGTCGACGAGCTGGCCGACGACGCGGCCGGTGTGCTGGAGGCCACGGCACAACTGGTCGGCCGGCTGTCCGGCAGCGAGCTCGCCATCCGGCGCCAGCTCCTGTTCAACGCGACCTCGACGAGCTTCGAGGACGCCCTCGGACCGCACCTCGCGGCATGCGACCGCGCCCTGCGCCGGGTTGCCGCCGCGGAGGCATCGTGACGACGACGCTCGCGGCGCCGGACGCCGCGCCCGTTGTCTGGCCGAGCCTGTACGAAGCCGCCGAACGCGCCTGGGAACTGGAGGAGTCGCTGCCGCGGCCGACGTCGCGATCACCGGAGCAGCAGGCGGTCGCCGCCACCGCCAAGGACGCGGCGCGGTCGTTACGGGTCCAGTTCCTCGACGCGCATGTCGACGCCCTGTACGACCGGCTCACCGCGGGCCGCACCCTCGCCCTGCGGATCGAGGAGCTGGTCGAGGCAGCCGCGACCGCCTTCCCCGCGCTCGTACCGTCGGCCGAGCGGCTGGCGTCCGACCGGAGCCGGCCCCAGGCCGACAAAGAAGGACACGAGATCGACCAGGGCATCTTCCTGAGGGCGGTGCTGCGCTCGCCTTCCGCGGGCCCGCACCTGCTCGACGCGATGCTCCGGCCGACCCCCCGGGCGCTGCGGCTGCTGCCGGAGTTCACCCGGACCGGGATCGTGGAGATGGAGGCCGTACGGCTGGAACGCCGCGACGGGGTGGCGCGGCTGACGATGTGCCGGGACGACTGCCTGAACGCCGAGGACAACCAGCAGGTCGACGACATGGAGACCGCCGTCGATCTCGCCCTGCTCGATCCGGCCGTCCGCGTCGGCCTGCTCCGTGGCGGAGAGATGAGCCATCCCCGCTACCGGGGAAAGCGGGTGTTCAGCGCGGGAATCAACCTCAAGAACCTCAGCTCCGGCGACATCTCGCTGGTCGACTTCCTGCTGCGGCGCGAGCTCGGCTACATCCACAAGCTCGTCCGTGGCGTGCTCACCGACCGGCCCGGCCAGTGGCACTCGCCTCACATCGAGAAGCCGTGGGTGGCTGCCGTGGACGGCTTCGCCATCGGCGGCGGGTTCCAGCTGCTGCTGGTGTTCGACCATGTGCTGGCCGCGGCCGACGCCTACTTCACCCTTCCCGCGGCTAAGGAAGGCATCATTCCCGGCGTCGCGAACTTCCGGTACAGCCGCTTCGCCGGGCCGTGCCTGGCCCGGCAGGTCATTCTCCAGGGCCGCAGAATCCGGGCGAGCGAGCCCGACGCGCGCCTGATGATCGACGAGGTGGTGGAGCCGCACGACATGGACGCCGCCATCGAGCGGAGTCTCGTACGGCTCGACAGTGAGGCCGTACTGGCCAACCGGCGCATGCTGAACCTCGCCGAGGAGCCACCGGACGCGTTCCGTGCGTACATGGCGGAGTTCGCACTGCAACAGGCTCTGCGGCTCTACGGCCAGGACGTGATCCACAAGGTCGGCCGGTTCGGGGCGCGGTCCGCATGACCGACGTCCAGGCCCGGGTGCGGTACGAGAAGAAGGACCACGTCGCCCGTATCACGCTCGACCGTCCCGAGGTGCTCAATGCGATGGACCTCCGTATGCACGAGGAACTCGCCTGCATCTGGGACGAGGTCGAGGCCGACGACGACGTGAGAGTGGCGGTGCTGACCGGGGCGGGCGAACGTGCCTTCTCCGTCGGGCAGGACCTGAGGGAGCGGGCCCGCCTCGACCAGGACGGGGCGCCGCTGACGACCTTCGGCAGCCGGGGGCAGCCGGGATGGCCCCGCCTCACCGACCGGTTCACGCTGTCCAAACCGGTGGTCGCCCGGGTCGACGGGTACGCGTTGGGCGGCGGTTGCGAGCTCGCCCTGGCCTGCGACCTGATCATCGCATCGGACCGGGCGGTCTTCGGGCTGCCCGAGGCGCGGCTCGGTCTCATCCCCGGGGCCGGTGGTGCGTTCCGGCTCGCGAGGCAGTTCCCGCAGAAGATCGCCATGGGGTACCTGCTGACCGGCCGTCGGTTCAGCGCCGCCACGGCTCTCGGGTTCGGCCTGGTCAACGAGGTCGTCCCGGCGGACCGGCTGGACCGATGCACCGACGAGTGGACCGCAGATCTGGTACGGAGCGCTCCGCTCTCGGTCAGGGCCATCAAGGAAGCCGTACTCAGGTCCGTCGACATGCCGCTCGAAGAGGCGTTCACCGCCGAGTACGCCTGGGAGGAGCGCCGCAGGCGCAGCACAGACGCGGTGGAAGGAGTACGGGCGTTCGCCGAGAAGCGGGAACCGGTCTGGTCCGGCCGCTGAGCGCATTGTTGGGCCCGTCGGTGGGTGCTCGATCCGGCCCACCGACGGGCCCGGCCCGGCCGGTACCTGGTGCCCCGGCCGTGGGAAGTTTCGGTACGTGGAGGGAGCAGCGCATGCCGGTTGTGCGTATCAACGGGATCAATCTCAGCTTTGACGATTACGGCTCCGGCGAGCCGGTCGTGATGGTCACGGGCACCGGGGCCCCGGGGCGGGTCTGGCGGGCACACCAGGTTCCCGCCCTGAAGGCGGCGGGTTACCGGGTGATCACACTCGACAACAGGGGGATCCCGCCGACCGACCAGTGCCCGGAAGGGTTCACTCTCGACGACATGGTGTCGGACGTCGCCGGCCTCATCGAGTACCTGGGGACGGGGCCGTGCCGAGTGGTGGGCTACTCGCTGGGCGGGATCATCGTCCAGGAACTCCTCGTGGCGAGGCCCGGACTCGTCCGGCAGGCCGTACTGATGGCGAGCAGCGGGAGGGCCGACGCGCTGATCACCGCCATGTCGGCCGCCGACCTGGAACTGAGCGACAGCGAGGTCAAGGTTCCGTCCCGCTACGCGGCGTACGTACATGCCCTCCAGAACCTGTCACCGCGGACGCTCAACGACGAGGAGCAACTCAGGGACTGGCTCAGCGTCTTCGAGATGTCGATGATCGACCCGTCCGGATTCCGGGGGCAGCTGGCTCTTGATGTGATCCCGAACCGGCTCCCGCACTACCGGCAGATCAGCTGCCCGTGTCTCGTCATCGGATTCCGGGACGACCTGATCGTCCGCCCGCATCTGCCGCGCGAGGTCGCGGAGAGCATCCCGGGCGCCACGTACACCGAGATCGCCGACTGCGGTCACTACGGCTACCTGGAGAGGCCCGACGCCGTGAATGCCGCGATCATCGACTTCTTCGCCACCCACGGACAAAACGCCTGAGGGCCGACCGGCTCCCTCAGATCCGGTACCCGCTCTTGGCCACGGTCTCGATGACCGGGGGGTTCCCGAGCTTGGCCCGCAGCCGGCTGACAGTGATCTTCACGGCGCTGGTGAACGGGTCGGCGGCCTCGTCCCATACCCGTTCCAGGAGTTCCTCGGCGGATACGGCCCGGCCCTTGGAGCTCGCGAGTAACTCCAGGACCCCGAACTCCTTGGGGGCGAGGTCCAGTTGGCGGCCGCCCCGGCTGGCCTTGCGCCGGGCCGTGTCGACCTCGAGGTCACCGTGGCGGATCACCGGTGGCATGAGCGGATGACTGCGGCGGGCCAGCGCACCGATCCGCGCGACCAGGACCGGGAAGTCGAACGGCTTGGCGAGGTAGTCGTCGGCGCCCAGGCTGAGCCCGTCGACCAGGGCCTCCGCCGTCGCCGCGGCGGTCAGCATCAGCACCCGGCTCCGGCACCCCGACGCGATCAACTCGGCGCAGACGTCGTCGCCATGCATCCCGGGCAGGTCCCGGTCGAGCACGATCACGTCGTAGTCGCTGAACAGCGCGCGGTCGAGGCCCTCCTGGCCGTCGAACGCCACATCGACGGCCATCCGCGCCCGGCGCAGACCGACGGCCACTGTCTGCGCCATCTCCTCGTCGTCCTCCACCACGAGAACCCGCACCTGTCGTCCTCTCTCCGCCTTGCGCTCCCGGCAAGATCATCTTGAAAAGCTGGTCCAGGATGCTCCCTACCCGGTTTCAGCAGGGTTTCGTCCAGGATCCTGCGAGTCCGGGAGTCGGAGAGTCTGTGAGCCCGCGCGTCCGCCGAGCCGGCCGAATAGGGAATCAAAAGAAATCGTACCGATTCCGAACTCGCGTCCAAGTGGCTGTGCCGGTCAGTTGGACAGCATTTCCGGAACGCACGCGTCCAAGTGCCGGAATCGGCTGGTTGGACGGCTGCACCGCTCCTTGTCCGGCCAGATTGCGGCAACTACGATCGCTCCGCAGTGGCACAGTGCCAAATTCCGCGCGTTTATCGAGTCGGCTTGGCTCCACGGGAGGGTGAACATGGCGAATCCATTCGACAACGAAGACGGGACCTTTTACGCGCTCATCAACGACGAGGGTCAGTACTCTCTCTGGCCGACCTTCGCCGATGTCCCGCCGGGCTGGGAAATCGCCTTCGGTGAGAACGCCCGACAGGCGTGCCTCGACTACATCGAGGAGAACTGGACGGACATGCGCCCGAAGAGCCTCATCGAGGAAATGAAGCAGTACGAGCGCGCCGAATAACGGCTCTTCGAAGTCGACCGGGGAGCCTTGAGCGTTACCCCGGTCGGCTTCGAAGAGCCCGAATAAAAAAGGCGTGTCCGATTACTCAAACGGATAAGGAGGTTTCGGAGCCATGATTGGAGGCCCGGGGCCAACAATGGTGATGCACGGGTTCGGCTCGGATTCCGGGCTCACCCGCCAGAAGATAAAACCCGGCACCGTGCCGCGGATCCTCCCGTACATCAAGCCCTACCGCCGGACCGTGGGATTCCTCCTGTTCATCACCACGCTCGAAGCGGTGATCACAGTCGCGACTCCCTTTCTCTTCAAGGTGCTCATCGACAACGGAATCGTCCCCCGCGACACCGGGGTCGTCCTCGCGGTGACCTTCGCGGTCGTCGGCCTCGCGCTGCTGGAAACGGCGGCGGCGTTCACCCAGAGCCTGTACTCCGCCCGCATCAGCGAGGGGCTGGTCTACGACCTTCGGACAGAGGTGTTCGAGCACGTGCAGCGCCAGCCGCTCGCGTTCTTCACCCGCGCGCAGACCGGAGCCCTGGTCAGCAGGTTGAACACCGACGTGGTCGGGGCACAACAGGCCCTCACCACCCTGCTGTCGACCGTCGTCTCCGGCGCGCTGGCACTGCTCCTCGTGCTCGGCGCGATGTTCTACCTCTCCTGGGTGATCACCCTCGTCGCCCTCGTGGTTCTGCCGTTCTTCGTCCTCCCCGGCAAGATCATCGGCCGCAGAATGCAGCGGCTCATGCGGGAATCGATGGAGCAGAACGCCGAGATGGGCACGCTCATGCACGAGCGGTTCAACGTGGCGGGCGCCCTGCTGGCCAAGCTGTACGGCCGGCCCGACCAGGAGACGAAGCTGTTCCGCGGCCGGGCCGCCCGCGTCCGGGACATCGGCGTACTCAACTTCGTCTACGGCCGCATGCTCCTGGTCTCGGTCACCCTCCTGGCGACCCTCGCCACCGCCGTCGTGTACGGAGTCGGCGGCACGCTCGTCATCCACGGAGCCTTCGAGATCGGCACCCTGGTCGCCCTGGCCGCGCTGCTCACCCGGCTCTTCGGGCCGATCAACCAGCTGTCCAGCGTGCAGGCCAACGTGATGACCGCACTCGTCAGCTTCGACCGGCTCTTCGAACTGCTCGACCTCAAGCCGCTGATCGCGGAGAAGCCCGACGCCGAGGCGCTCCCTGGCCGCGGCTCGGCCGCCCCGGAGATCGAGTTCGAGGGCGTGAGCTTCCGCTACCCGGCCGCCGCCGACGTCTCGCTCGCCTCTCTGGAGTCGATCGCGCTCCCCTCACAGGTCCGCAAGGACAACGCCCTGACCCTGAAGGACCTGACCTTCAAGGTGCCCGCGGGCAAGCTCACGGCGCTGGTCGGACCCTCCGGCGCCGGCAAGACGACCATCACCCACCTGGTGCCCCGCCTGTACGACCCCACGTCGGGCACCGTGCGGATCGACGGCGTCGACGCCCGCGACCTCACCATGGAGTCCCTGCGCGACACCATCGGCATGGTCACCCAGGACGCGCACCTGTTCCACGACACCCTCCGGACCAACCTGATGTACGCCCGGCCGGAGGCGAGCGAGGACGAACTGACCGAGGCATGCAAGTCGGCGCAGATCTGGGACCTGATCTCGTCCCTGCCCGACGGCCTGGACACGATCGTCGGTGACCGCGGCTACCGGCTGTCCGGTGGCGAGAAGCAGCGGATCGCCCTGGCACGGCTGCTCCTCAAGGCCCCCTCCGTCGTCGTGCTCGACGAGGCCACTGCGCACCTGGACTCGGAGTCCGAAGCGGCCGTCCAGCGGGCGCTCAAGACCGCACTCGCAGGCCGGACGTCCCTGGTGATCGCCCACCGGCTGTCCACCATCCGCGAGGCCGACCAGATCCTGGTCGTCGAGGACGGCGAAATCCGGGAGCAGGGCATCCACGAGGATCTTCTGCTGGCCGGCGGGCTCTACGCGGAGCTCTACCGCACCCAGTTCGCGGCGCCGCCCCCCGCACGCGAGGAACCCGCCCCCCAGTTCGCCGGTGGACCGCAGCACTTCGGCGGCCCCCCGCCCGGCGGCATGGGCCAGATGCTGCCGCCGCCCCCGGACGGCTCCTTCGGCGGCCCCGACGGCCCGCCCCCGCTGCAGGTCCTGGGTGGTGGCGGCGCCCCGCCACCGCCCCCGCCGGGCGCGCAACCGCAGAGGAGGTGAACGTGTCCGCTGACGCTTCGGCCGCGGCCGAGCTGCGCGACCTGGCCGACGCGGGTCGTCTCGTAGCGGAGTACCCGAGGGCGGGCGAGCTGGTGGCCCGGCTCTCGGGCGCGGAACTGCTGCGAGCCGGGCGGCTTCTCGCCCGGCTCGACACGGAGGAGATCTCCAGGGCCCACCCCGGAACGCCGCTCGTCACGATCGGCGTCACCGGGCACGGCACCCTCGGGGCACTGGCCCCGGCCCTGACCGCCCAGCTGGCCCGGCACGGCCTGGTGGCACGCCCCGTACTGGCCGACTTCGACAACTACGTGTTCGACCTGCTCGACCCGGCCGGCAAACTGAACGCGGCACGCCCGGACCTCGTCCTGTGCGTACTGGACCCGATGATCGTGTTCGACGAAGTGCCGGTTCCCTGGCGCCCCGAGGACGTGGAACGGGCCGCGGCCGACAAGATCGGTCTGCTCGAACGGCTCGCCGCGCGGTTCGCCGAGACCCCGGGCACCCTGGTGCTGAACACAATGCCGCTGCTGCGCGGGCACACCGGCCAGCTCGTGGACCACCGCTCCCGGGCCCGGCTGGGCGCGGTCTGGCGGGAGGCCAACACCCGGCTGCTCAGGCTGGCCGAGGACAATCCGTCGGTCGTCGTACTGGATCTGGACCCGATCGTCGCCCAGGGCGTGCCGGTCAGCGACGAACGCCTCAGCATCTACGCCAAGGCCCACTTGACCGACGACCTGCTCTTCGCGTACGCCGCCGAGATCGGGCACCTAGCCCGGCAGTTGACCGGGCGGTCGAAGAAGTGCCTCGTGCTCGACCTCGACAACACCCTGTGGGGCGGCGTACTCGGCGACGACGGAGTGGAAGGCATCGAGGTCGGCGACGGCTACCGGGGCGAGGCGTTCCTGGCGTTCCAGCAGGTCGTCCGGCAGCTCGGTTCGCAGGGCGTCCTCGTCGCCGCCGTCAGCAAGAACGAACCCGAGCTGGTGACCCGGGCGCTGCGCGAGCACCCGCGCATGGCGCTGCGCGATCAGGACTTCGTGCGGATCATCGCGAACTGGCAGCCCAAGCACGACAACCTGAACGTCCTCGCCGAGACCCTCGGCCTGTCCGTCGACAGTTTCGTCTTCGTCGACGACAGCGCCTTCGAACGCGAGCTCGTCCGGCGGGAGCTACCCGGCGTCGCGGTCGTCGACATCGACGGCGAACCGGCGTGGCACCGCCGCAGCCTGTTGCGGGACGGCTGGTTCGACGTACGGGAAGTGACGTCCGAGGACCGGGTCAGGGCGTCGAGATACCGGGACGAGACGGCGCGCAAGAGTTTCCTCGACAGTTTCGCATCGACCGACGACTACCTGCGCGAGCTGGGCGTCCACGTCCGCATCGGGCCGGTCACCGAGGCCGAGGTCCCCCGGATCTCCCAACTCACCCTGCGGACCAACCAGTTCAACCTGACGGCCGACCGTCTCCAGCCCGGCGACGTACTCGATCTGATGAAGGACCCGGCCGCGCTGGCCCTGGCCGTCCATGCCGGCGACAGGTTCGGTGATCACGGGCTGGTCGGCGCGGTCCTGGCCCGGCGGGACGGCGACCTGCTGCGCATCGACAACTTCCTGTTGAGCTGCCGGGTGTTCTCCCGGTCTATCGAGGAGGCCTGTCTGTCCTGGGTGCTGCGGCACGCCCGCGACACCGGAGCGACCTCCGTGGTCGCCCGCTACCGGGAGACCCCCAAGAACCGGCGCGTCGCCGACTTCTACCCGAGGCACGCCTTCTTCCCGGCCGGCGGCGAAGGCGACGTACTGACCTTCCGGCATCCGCTGACGGAGATCATGCCCCCGCCGCCGCACATCCGCTTCGACGAGATCCACGAAGGCGACCGACCATGAACGACCTCGAAGACTTCATCGCCCTGGTCCGGGACGAACTCGGCGTGCCGGTGGCTGTCGAGGACGCGGGACGCGCTCTGCACGACCTTCCCGGCTGGGACTCCCTCCATCTGCTGCGGCTCGTCACCGTCCTGGAGGCCAGGACCGGGCGGAGCATCAGCGTCATCGACCTGCTGGAGGCGCCGAGCCTGGAATTCATCTACGGCCTGGCGGCGACGGGCTGACGTCGGCCGCATCCGGCATCCCGCAGCCCGCACCCAGCAGCCGTACCGAACTTGAACGCACCGAACTCTGAGTGAGGGACTCGAATGTCTCAGGACGACCGTCGCCTGCCCCTGTCCGCGGCTCAGTACGACATCTGGCTCGCGCAGCGCATCGGAGATCCCAGCCCGGTCTACAACTCCGGTGAGTTCGTGGAGATCGACGGGCCGGTCGACGGGCCGATGTTCGAGACCGCACTGCGGCAGGCCGTCGCGGAGGCCGAAGGGCTGAACGTACGGATCCTGGAGGACGCCGACGGCCCCCATCAGGTCGCCGCGGCGCCCGAGTGGTCCCTTGTCGTCCTGGACCTGAGCTCGTCCCCGGACCCCGAGGCCGAGGCGCACGCCTGGATGCGGGACGAGCTGGCGGTCCCGGCGGATCCGACGGCCAGCCCGCTCTTCGCCTACGCGCTGTTCAAGATCTCCGACGACCGGTACTTCTGGTATCAGCGGTACAACCACGTCGTCATGGACGCCTACGGCTGGTCCGTCTTCGGACGGCGGGTCGCGGAGATCTACACCTCCCTCGTCCGGGGCACGCCATGCGCCGAGCCGAGGTTCGGGTCGATCGGCGGTGTCCTGGACGAACAGGAGAAATACCGGGGTTCGGCCGACGAGGGGAAGGACCGCGCCTTCTGGGCCGGTCGCTTCGCGGACCGGCCGAGCCCGGTGACCCTGGCCGTCGGCGGCTCGACGGGGGCCCGGTTCCGTAGGGAGACGACCTACCTCGGCGCCTCCGGAGCGGAACGCGTCCGGCTGGCCGGCACGGGCGACGTGAACTGGTCGAACGTGGTCATTGCCGCTGCGGCGGCGTACTTCAGCCGGATGAGCGGAAGCGGCGACGTCGTGTTCAGCGTCGTCGTGACGGGCCGGGTCACCGCGCTCTCCGGACGCACACCGGCCACGATGGCCAACATCGTGCCCATGCGTCTGCGGGTGGACCCGCGAGAGGACATCCTGACCCTCGCGCGACGGGTGAAGGACGAACTGCGCGGCATCGCCCGGCACCAGCGGTTCCGGGGCGAGGAACTGCGCCGGGAACTCGACTGGCCGGCCGGCGGCAAACGGCACTTCGGGCCGCTGGTCAACGTCGTCACCTTCGACCACGACCTGGACTTCGCAGGCTCGGTGGGCACGGCGCACGACGTCTCGATCCCGCCCGTCGACGACCTGATGATCACCGTACGGGGCGGCTCCGCCGACGGCCGGATCCGCATCGACTTCGACGGAGACGTCTCGTCGCCGGGCATCGACGACTTCGTGGCCCACCAGAAGGCCTTCGTGGCCTTCCTCGAAGCGGTGGCCGCCGAACCGCAGACGCGGCTGGGCCGGCTGGACGCCCTCGCTGAGGCCGGACGGCACACGGTCCTGGAGGAGTGGAACGACACCGCCGAGCAGCTTCCCGCCGCGACCCTGCCCGAGCTGTTCGGCGCTCAAGTGAAGCGGTCCCCGGACCGGTTGGCGGTCGTCGACGAGGAGACCTCGCTGACGTACGCGGAAGTGGACGAGCGGTCCAACCGGGTGGCTCGCTACCTGGCCGGCCGGGGAGTGGGGCCCGAGAGCCGCGTGGCCGTCCTGATGGAGCGCTCGGTCGACCTGATGGTCGTGCTGTGGGGCGTGCTGAAGGCGGGCGCCTCCTACGTCCCGGTGGATCCGGAATACCCCGCCGACCGGATCGGCCACGTACTGGCCGACGCGGCTCCCGCCGTGGTGATGTGCACGCGCGGTACGGCAGGGGACCCGTCGTGGACGGTGTGGGACGACGAGGCGACGGCCGCGGAGGTCGCGTCGTACCCCGGTGACGCCCTCGAACCCGCTCTGGTGCCCGGCCATCCGGCGTATGTGATCTATACGTCGGGGTCGACGGGGCGTCCCAAGGGCGTGGTGGTGAGCCACGGGGCGATCGTGAACCGGTTGCTCTGGATGCAGGGCGAGTTCGCTCTGGACGCCGGTGACCGGGTTCTGCAGAAGACGCCGTCGGGGTTCGACGTGTCGGTGTGGGAGTTCTTCTGGCCGCTGATCGTGGGCGCCGGCCTGGTGATGGCCAAGCCCGGTGGGCATCGTGATCCGGCGTATCTGGTGGACGTGCTGGAGCGGCGCGGTGTGACGGTGATGCACTTCGTGCCGTCGATGCTGAGCGCCTTCCTCCAGGACGTCGGCCCGGGCGACTGCGCCGGTCTGCGTCGGGTGATCTGCAGCGGTGAAGCGTTGCCCGCCGAGGTGGTGAACGAGTTCCGGGAACGTCTGGGCGCGGATCTTTTCAACCTGTACGGGCCGACCGAAGCCGCCGTCGATGTGACCTCCTGGGACTGCCGGACACCAGCTCCCGCGGGCGTGGTGCCGATCGGCCGTCCGGTCTGGAACACCCGGACCTACGTACTGGACGAGTTCCTGCGTCCGGTACCCCCGGGCGTGACAGGAGAGCTCTACCTGGCGGGTCTTCAGCTGGCCCGGGGGTACGCGGGCCGCGCCGGCCTGACGTCGGAGCGCTTCGTCGCCTGCCCGCTGTCCGGAGCCGGTGAGCGGATGTACAGGACGGGTGACCTGGCCAGGTGGTCGTACGAGGGTGAGCTGATCTTCGCGGGCCGCGCGGACGGCCAGGTGAAGATCCGCGGCTTCCGGATCGAGCTGGGCGAGATCGAGTCGGTGCTGGCCGCCCACGAGAACGTCGCCCAGGTCGCGGTGATCGCCCGTGAGGACCAGCCCGGGACGAAGCGACTGGTCGCCTACGTCGTGTCCGACGGCGTGAGCGGCGAGGCGCTGCGGGAGTTCGCGGCGCGGAGCCTGCCCGAGTACATGGTGCCCGCCGCCGTGGTGGCCCTGGACGCGCTGCCGGTGACGGTGAACGGCAAGCTGGACCGGGCCGCGCTGCCCGCCCCGGAGTTCGGCTCCGTGGGACGCGGTCCCGCGACGCCCGTGGAAGAGGTGCTCTGCGCGCTGTTCGGCGAGGTACTCGGGCTGGAGCGGGTGGGTGCGGAGGACTCGTTCCTCGCTCTGGGCGGCGACTCGCTGCTGGCGACGCGGCTGATCGTACGGATCCGATCGGTGCTCGACGCCGAGATCAACATCCGGGACCTCTTCCGCGGACCCACGGTGGCGGAACTGGCCCGGCTGGTCGACGGGTTGCAGGACGCGGGAGTACGGACGGCCCTGGTCGCGGGGGAGCGGCCCGAGGTGCTGCCGCTGTCGTTCGGCCAGCAGCGCATGTGGTTCCTCAACCAGCTCGAAGAGGCCGGAGCGGGTGCGGCGTACAACGTGCCGCTCGTCCTGCGCCTTTCCGGCGACCTGGACCTGGCCGCGTTACGGGCGGCGCTCGACGATGTCGCCGACCGGCACGAGAGCCTCCGCACGATCTTCCCTGAGATCGACGGCGTACCCCGGCAGCAGCTGCTGGAGGGCGCGGCCGGCCGGCCGGAACTGCGCCTGCGCGCGGTACGCGAACCCGACCTGAGGGACGCGCTGGCTGCCGCGGCGGGCCAGGGCTTCGATCTGGCCCGCGAGCTGCCGTGGCGCGTCGAACTGCTGACGCTGTCCAGCTCCGAGAACGTCCTGGTCGTGATGGCCCATCACATCGCCGTCGACGGCTGGACGATGGGCATCCTGGCCCGCGACCTGCGGACCGCCTATGGAGCCCGGCGCGCGGGCGGGACGGCCGGGTGGTCGCCGCTCCCCGTCCAGTACGCCGACTACGCCCTCTGGCAGCGCCAGGTTCTCGGCGACGCCACGGACCCCGAGAGCCTCGTCAGCGCTCAACTCGGCCACTGGCGCGAGGCGCTGGCCGGTCTGCCGGACCAGCTGACGCTTCCGGTGGACAGGACGCGGCCCGCCGTCGCGTCGTTCCGGGGCGGATCGGCCCCCGTCGAGCTCGGCGCGGACGCGCACGCGGGCCTCGTGGAGGTGGCGAGACAGGGCTCGGCGACCATGTTCATGGTCGTGCAGGCGGCGCTGGCGATGCTGCTGGCCCGGCTGGGCGCGGGCACCGACCTGCCCGTCGGCACCGCCGTGGCGGGCCGGGGTGACAGCGCCCTGGAGGACATGGCCGGGTTCTTCGTCAACACCCTGGTGCTGCGTACGGACGCGAGCGGCGACCCCACGTTCGCCGAGCTGCTCGCCAGGGTCCGGGAGACCGACCTGGCCGCGTACGCCCATCAGGATCTGCCGTTCGAGCGGCTGGTGGAGGACCTCAATCCGGTGCGCTCGCTGTCCCGGCATCCGTTGTTCCAGATCATGCTGGTCCTCCAGAACGTCCCGCCGGCGGAATGGGATCTGCCGGGCCTGAGCGTCCAGGCCCTCGACGAGCGGGCGCTGCCCGACGAGGCGATCCCGGCGCGCGTGGACCTGTCGGTCAGCCTCGCCGAACACCGCGACGACCGGGGTGCGCCCGCCGGAATCGTCGGCGACCTCCAGTACGCCGTCGACCTGTTCGACGAGCCGACAGCAACAGCACTGGCCGGTCGGCTGGTACGGGTACTGGAGCAGGTCGCGGCCGATCCGGCCCTCCGGCTCAGCGATCTCGACGTGCTGGTCGAGGGCGAGCGGACCCGGGCCCTGGTCGAATGGAACGACACCGCCCGGGAGATACCCGCCCTGACGCTGCCCGGACTGTTCGAGGCCCAGGTCGTGCGGGCTCCGGACGCCGTCGCGCTGCTCGACGACGACACCACACTGACGTACGCGGAACTGGAAGCCCGGGCGAACCAGCTGGCGCACACTCTCATCGGCCGGGGCGTGGGCCCGGACGACCTGGTCGGCGTACTGATGGAACGGTCGGCAGATCTCGTCGCGGTCCTGCTCGGCGTACTCAAGTCGGGTGCGGCCTATGTCCCTATCGACCCCGGCTACCCGGCCGATCGGGTCGGCTTCATGCTGGCCGACACGAGCCCCGCCCTGGTGGTGTGCACCAGCAGGAGCGCGGAGGCCGCCGCGGAATTCCCCCGGCTCGTCCGTGACGACCCGTCGACCGTGGCGGAGATCGCGGCCCGGCCGGTGACCGCGCCGGGCGATGCCGACCGGGCCCGTCCGTTGCGTCCGGCCCATGCGGCGTACGTGATCTACACCTCCGGGTCGACCGGCAAGCCGAAGGGTGTGGCGGTCGTGCACCGGGGTCTGGCCAACTTCGTGTCCTGGCGGGTGGAGAACTACGGCTGGGGGCCCGGCGACCGGGTCCTGCAGTTCGCCTCGGTGTCGTTCGATGTGTCCGTCGCGGAAATCTTCCCCGCGCTGGCCGGCGGTGCGACCGTGTGCGTCGCCCGGCGTGACGGCGACGCTCTTCCGGAGCTGGAGAAACTGGCCGTCAACGCGGTCACCTTCACCCCGAGCGTCCTGGAGTCGCTCGTCGGAGACGACGAGCGGGCGGCGACCGTGCTGGGAAACATCGAGCACGTCGTCCTCGGCGGCGAGGAGTACGGGGCCGAGCTGCTGCGGCGGTGGGCCCCCGGGCGTTCGTTCCACAACGAGTACGGGCCGACGGAGGCCACCGTCGTCGTCACCTCGTGGGCGGCCCGGGCCACGGCGGACGCGGTGTCGCTGGGCGGTCCGGTCACCAACACCCGGGTGTACGTACTGGACGACTTCCTGCGGCCGGTTCCCCCTGGCGTGGCGGGGGATCTGTACGTCGCGGGAGCCGGGCTGGCGCGTGGCTACGTCCGGCGGCCGGGCCTGACGTCCCAGCGGTTCGTGGCCTGCCCCTTCTCGGACACCGGCGAGCGCATGTACCGGACGGGCGACCTTGCGCGGTGGACGTCCGACGGCGAACTGCGGTTCGTCGGCCGGGTCGACGACCAGGTGAAGATCCGCGGCTTCCGTATCGAACCGGGTGAGATCGAGGCCGTGCTGGCCGGGCACGACAGCGTCGGCCAGGTCGCGGTGATCGCCCGGGAGGACCAGCCCGGAGTCAGGCGACTCGTCGCATACGTCGTCCCGGCCGACCGGGCCGCCCGGGTCGCCGACACCGACACTGTCAGCGCGCTGCGCGAGCACGCCGCGCAGGCACTGCCCGACTACATGGTGCCTTCCGCCGTCGTCACCCTGGAGTCCCTGCCGGTGACGGTGAACGGCAAACTGGACCGGGCCGCCCTGCCCGCACCGGCCCTGGGCGATGCGGTGGGCCGGGGCCCGGCGACTCCGCTGGAAGAAGTGCTGTGCGGGCTGTTCGGCGAACTCCTGGGCCTGGAACGGGTCGGCGCGGACCACTCGTTCTTCGAGCTGGGCGGCGACTCGCTGCTCGCGATGCGGCTGATCGTACGGATCCGGAAGGTCCTCGGCGCAGAGATCAACATCCGGCAGCTGTTCGGCGCCTCGTCGGCCGCGGGCATCGCCAGGCTGGTGGAGAACGACCAGAGCGCCGTCCGGGCCGGGGTGGTCGTACGGGAACGTCCCGACCCGCTGCCGCTGTCGTTCGGCCAGCAGCGGATGTGGTTCCTGAACGGGCTGGAAGAAGCCGGGGCGGGCGCCGCCTACAACGTACCGCTGGCCCTGCGGATGTCCGGTGAACTCGACGCGGTCGCACTGGAGGCCGCCCTCGGTGACGTCGCCGACCGCCACGAGACCCTGCGCACGCTCTTCCCCGAGACGGGCGGCGTTCCCCGGCAGCACATCCTGGACGGACCCGAAGGCCGTCCGAAGCTGGGTCTGCGCGAGGTCGCCGAGGACGAGCTGCCCGCCGTACTCGCCGAGGCGGCCGAAACGCGCTTCGACCTGGCTCACGACCTGCCGTGGACTACGGAGCTACTGGTCCTGTCCGGCACCGAGTCCGTACTCCTGCTGGTTGCCCATCACATCGCGGTGGACGGCTGGTCGATGGGCGTGCTCGCCCGGGACCTGCGGACCGCCTACGCGGCCCGCGTGCACGGCGGACCTCCCGCATGGTCGGTGCTTCCCGTCCAGTACGCCGACTACGCCCTCTGGCAGCACGAGATGCTCGGCGACCCCGCCGACCCGGACAGCCTGATCAGCGCCCAGCTCGGACACTGGCGGGACGCGCTGGCGGATCTGCCCGAGGAACTGACGCTCCCGGTGGACCGGGTCAGGCCCGCGGTGCCGTCGTTCCAGGGAGGGTCGGTTCCGGTCCGGGTCGACGCGGCCACCCACGCCGCTCTGGCGGACGCCGCCCGGCAGGGCTCGGCGACCCTCTTCATGGCCGTCCAGACGGCGCTGGCGATGCTGCTCGCCCGGCTCGGTGCGGGCACCGACCTGCCGATGGGCACGGCCGTCGCGGGACGCGGCGACTCGGCACTGGAGGATCTGGCCGGGTTCTTCGTGAACACCCTGGTGCTGCGTACGGACGCGAGCGGCAACCCCACGTTTGCCGAGCTGCTGGCCCGGGTCCGCGAGACCGACCTGGCCGCGTACGCCCATCAGGACGTGCCGTTCGAGCGGCTGGTGGAGGACCTCAACCCCGCCCGGTCCCTCGCCCGGCACCCGCTCTTCCAGGTCATGCTCCTTCTGCAGAACCTGCAGGCCCCCGCATGGGAGCTGCCCGACTTGACCGTCCGGGCGCAGGAGGCCGAGTCGGTGCCTGCCCGTTTCGACCTGTCCGTGACCCTCACCGAGCACCGCGACGGACAGGGCGCCCCGGACGGCATCGACGGAGACCTGTCCTACCCGACCGACCTGTTCGACGAACCGACGGCCCGGGCCGTCGCCGACCGGCTCGTCCGGGTGCTGGAGCAGGTGGCGGCCGACCCCGACGTGCGGGTCGGCCGGCTCGACGTGCTCGACGACGCCGAGCGGCACACCGTGGTCGAGCAGTGGAACGACACCCTCCGGCCGATACCCGACCTGACGCTGCCCCAGCTCTTCCAGGCCCAGGCGGCACGCACCCCGGACGCCGTCGCGGTGACCGGCGACGCCGTCTCCTGGACGTACGCCGAACTGAACGAGCGTGCCAACCGGGTCGCGCACTGGCTGATCGACCGAGGCGTGCGCCCGGAGAGCCGGGTCGGCGTGGTGATGGACCGGTCGGCCGAGCTGATCGCCGTCCTGCTGGGCGTCCTGAAGGCGGGCGCGGCCTACGTGCCGCTGGACGCGGGGCATCCGGCGGAGCGGCTGCGGTCGGTGGCGGCCGAGGCCGGGGTGTCGCCGGTGCTGGCCGACCGGGCGATGGACGAGCTCGACGCGATCCTGGTGGCCGGGATCCAGGCGGACGGTACGCCCCCGGCGGACGCGCCACCGGCCGACCCGGACGTGCCCCTCTCCCCGGCGGCCCTCGCCTACGTGATGTACACGTCGGGATCGACCGGTGTGCCCAAGGGTGTCGCGGTGACCCACCGGAACGTCGTGAGCTTCATCCTGGACCGCAGCTGGGACGGCGACCTCGCCGAGCGGGTCCTGCTCCAGGCCAACCACGCCTTCGACGCCTCGACGTACGAGATCTGGGTGCCGCTGGTGCGGGGCGGCGCGCTGGTCGTCGTACCGCCGGGCGAGGTGGACGCGGCCGAGCGCGGCCGGTTGATCGCCTCGTACGGGGTCACCAACGTTCATGCGACGGCAGGGCTGTTCGGCGTGCTGGCCGAGGAGGCCCCGCAGATCTTCGACGGTGTGCGCGAGGTGTCGACCGGCGGCGACGTGGTGTCGGCGTCGGCGATACGCGCGTTGCTGGAGGCGCACCCCGGGCTGACGGTCAGGTCGACGTATGGGCCGACCGAGGCGACGGCGTTCACGACCCAGATCGCCTACACCGCCGCGCACGCCGTCCCGGACGGCGTCCCGATCGGTTACCCGATGGACAACAGCCGGGCGTACGTACTGGACGAGTTCCTGCGTCCGGTGGCGCCGGGCGTCATCGGGGAGTTGTACGTCGCGGGGGCGGGACTGGCCAGGGGGTACGAGGGCCGCGCCGGCCTGACGTCGGAGCGCTTCGTCGCCTGCCCGCTGTCCGGAGCCGGTGAGCGGATGTACCGGACCGGTGACCTGGCCAGGTGGTCGTACGAAGGTGAGCTGATCTTCGCGGGCCGTGCGGACAACCAGGTGAAGATCCGTGGCTTCCGGATCGAGCCCGGGGAGATCGAGGCCGTTCTCGCGGGTCACCGGAGCGTGGGCCAGGTCGCGGTGATCGCCCGTGAGGACCAGCCGGGCGTGAAGCGCCTGGTCGCCTATGTCGTCCCGGCCGACGGCGAGGCGGACGGCGAGGCGGACCGCGTAATGGTCGGGGAATTGGACGGGGAATTGGACGGCGAGGCGCTGCGAGGCTCGGTAGCAGCTGTCCTGCCGGACTACATGGTCCCCGCCGCGGTCGTGGTCCTGGAGACGCTGCCGGTGACGGCGAACGGCAAGCTCGACCGGGCCGCGCTGCCCGCCCCCGAGTTCGGCGGTCTCGAAGGGCGGGCCCCGGCGACACCGGTCGAGGCGGTCCTGTGCGGGCTGTTCGCCGAGGTCCTGGGCCTGGAGCGGGTCGGCGCCGACGACTCGTTCTTCGAGCTCGGCGGTGACTCGATCATGTCGATGCTGGTCGTCGCCCGAGCCCGGCGCGCAGGCGTGCAGCTCACCGCCCGGCAGGTGTTCGAGCACCGGTCCCCGGGCGGGCTGGCGCGGGTGGCCGGGACGGTCGTCGCGGAACCGGCGGAGCCCCGGACGGCGAGTACCGGGCCGGTGCCCCTTACCCCCGCGATGCTCGAACTGGCCGGACGGGCGGGCTCGGTGGCGCTGACCGGGACGCTGTCCCAGTCGATGCTGATCGAGGTCCCGGCCGGGCTGGACCTGGGACGGCTGGTCGCTGCGGTACGGACGCTGCTCGACCGGCACGCTCTTCTGCGCTCGCGCCTGGAATTCGCCGAGGGAACGGGCCGGCTGGTGATCCCGGAGCAGGGCACCGGACTGGCGGCCGAGGACTGCGTGGTGCGCGCCGACACGGACGACCTGGCAGCCGAGGCCGAGCGCGCCGTGCGGCACCTCGACCCGTTGGCCGGGGTGATGGTGCGGGTGGTTCGGTCGGACTGGCGGAACTCCGCGACGAGCACGGCACGCCCGCCGGAATCGAGGGCGGTTTCCAGTACGCCGCCGACCTCTTCGACGAGGCCACCGCCCAGTCGCTGGCCCGGCGGCTCGTACGCGTACTGGAACAGGTCGCCCGCGACCCGCACGTGAAGGCGGGCGAACTCGAAGTCCTGGACGCCGCCGAGCGACGGCTGGTCGTGGAGGAGTGGAACGACACCCGCCACGCGGTCCAGGACACCACCCTGCCGGAGCTGTTCCGGTCCCAGGCCGAGCGCGCCCCGGAGGCGCTCGCGGTCATCGACGAAGAGTCCTCGGTGACGTACGCGGAGCTCGACGAGCGGTCCAATCGCGTGGCGCGTTGGCTTGCGGCCAGGGGCGTGGGGCCGGAGAGCCGGGTGGCCGTGCTGATGGAGCGTTCGGTCGACCTGATGGCCGTGCTGTGGGGCGTACTGAAGGCCGGTGCGGCGTACGTTCCGGTGGATCCGGACTACCCGGCCGACCGTATTGGGTACGTGCTGGCCGATGCCGCGCCCGCGGTGGTGGTGTGCACCGGCTCGACGGCCGGTGACCAGACAGGACCCTCCGGCTGGGCGGTGTGGGACGCGGCGGAGACGGTCGCGGAGGTCGCGTCGTGTTCCGGCGCCCCGCTGGAACTTACCGTCACGCCGGGTTCCGCGGCGTACATGATCTACACCTCGGGATCGACGGGCCGCCCCAAGGGCGTCGTCGTGAGCCACCGGTCGATCGCGAACAAGCTGCTGTGGATGCAGGACACCTACCGGCTGACGAGCGACGACCGGGTGCTGCAGAAAACGCCGACCGGTTTCGATGTGTCGGTGTGGGAGCTGTTCTGGCCGCTCGTCGTGGGCGCCGGTCTGGTGATGGCCAAGCCCGGCGGGCACCGTGATCCGGCGTATCTGGTGGAGGTGCTGGCCCGGCGTGCGGTGACGGTGATGCACTTCGTGCCGTCCATGCTGGGCGTCTTCCTGCAGGAGGTCCGCCCGGGTGACTGTGCCGGTCTGCGGCGGGTCTTCTGCAGTGGCGAGGCGCTGACGACCGACCTGGTGGAGGAGTTCCGCGAGCGGATCGGTGTGCGGCTCCACAACCTCTACGGGCCGACCGAAGCCGCGGTCGAGGTCACGTCCTGGGACGGTACGGACGGCACGCCGTACGGGTCGGTGCCCATCGGCCGTCCCGTCTGGAACACCCAGACCTATGTGCTGGACGAGTTCCTGCGCCCGGTTCCTCCGGGCGTGACAGGAGAGCTCTACCTGGCGGGTGTTCAGCTGGCCCGGGGGTACGCGGGCCAGCCCGGCCTGACGTCCGAGCGCTTCGTCGCGTGCCCGTTCCCCGGGTCCGACCGGATGTACCGGACGGGTGACCTGTCGCGGTGGACCCTGGACGGCGAGCTGCTGTACTCGGGCCGTGTGGACGACCAGGTGAAGATCCGCGGCTTCCGGATCGAGCTGGGCGAGATCGAGAACGTACTGGCCGAGCACGACAGCGTCGGCCAGATCGCGGTGGTGGTCCGCGAGGACCAGCCGGGAGTCAAGCGCCTGGTGGCGTACGTCGTTCCGGCAGACGCAGACGCAGACGCAGACGCAGACGCAGACGTGGAAGTGGACGCGGAGGCGCTGCGGGAATTCTCGGCGCAGATCCTCCCCGAATACATGGTTCCCACGGCGATCATGCGGCTGGAGAGCCTGCCCGTCACGGTCAACGGGAAGCTGGACCGGGCCGCGCTGCCCGCCCCGGAGTTCGCCGGGTCGGAGAGCCGGGGCCCCGCGACTCCGGTGGAAGAGGTGCTGTGCGGGCTGTTCGGTGAGCTCCTGGGCTTGGAACGGGTCGGTGCGGAGGACTCGTTCTTCGAGCTCGGCGGCGACTCGATCATGTCGATGCTGGTCGTCTCCCGGGCCCGTGCCGCAGGCGTGCTGATCACCGCCCGGCAGGTGTTCGAGCACAAGTCCCCGGCCGGGCTGGCGCGGGTCGCCGGGGTGCAGACGACCACGGCGGGCGCCCCGGCGGAGGCACAGACGGCGGGCGTGGGGCCGGTGCCGCTGACCCCGGTGATGCGAGAGCTGGTCGAGCGGGCCGGCCCGACGGTCCTGACCGGAGGGTTCTCGCAGTCGATGCTGATCGAGGTCCCGGCCGGGCTGGAGCTGCCGCGTCTGGAGGCGGCGGTTCAGAAGGTGCTGGACCACCATGACGTACTCCGTGCACGCCTGGAGCCGGCCGACGGCGAGCCGAGCATGTTGGTGGTGCCGGACAAGGGTTCCGTGCCGGTGGCCGTACGGCGCGTGGACGCCGCCGCCGGGAACATGGCCGAGCTCGTCCGCGACGCGGAGCAGAGCGCGGTGGAGCGGCTTGATCCGGTGGCCGGCCGGCTGGTGCAGGCGGTGTGGTTCGACGTCGGGGCCGATGTGCCCGGACGGCTGCTGGTGGTCGTTCATCACCTGGCGATCGACGGTGTGTCGTGGCGAGTGCTCGTCCCGGACCTGGCGGCGGCGTACGACTCCGGTGAGGACTCGGTCCTCGCCCCCGTGGGTACGTCGTTCCGGGGATGGGCGCAGGAGCTGGCCGAGCAGGCGATGGGCGCCGGGCGGGTGGCTGAACTGCCGGTCTGGACACGGATGGTTGAGGGCTCGGACTCGCGGCTCGGTGAGCGGGATCTGGACCCGGCTGTGGACACGGTCGCCGGTGGGACGCGGCGGGTGGAGTTCCAGCTGCCGGTGTCGGTGACGTCGGAGCTGTTGACGCGGGTACCGGCCGCCTTCCATGCCGGTATTGACGATGTGCTGCTGGCCGGTCTGGCGGCGGCCGTGGAGGAGTGGCGCGCAGCCGGGGCGTACGGTCCCGGGCGGAGTGCTGGTGGATGTCGAGGGCCATGGTCGTGTGCCGCTCTCGGAGGACATGGATCTGACGCGTACGGTCGGCTGGTTCACCAGCTCGTACCCGATGCGGCTGGACGCGGCGGACGCTGATCACGCCCAGGTGCGGGCCGGCGGCCCGGAGGCGGGTCGTCTGCTCAAGCTGGTGAAGGAGCGGGTGCGGGCGGTTCCTGGTCGACGGGCTCGGCTACGGGATGTTGCGCTACCTGAATCCGGAGACGGCCTCCGCGTTAGAGGGGCTGCCGTCGGCGCAGATCGGCTTCAACTACCTCGGCCGCTTCACGCCCCGCCGACGAGACGGCGGGAGGTAGTTGGCGGCCCGACGCCGACACGGTCCTCGGCGGGGCGGCCGACGACCAGATGGTGCTGATGCATGCGACTGGAGGCCGGTGGGCTGGTACGCCGACCTGCCGGGCGGACCCGAGCTGACGGTCACCCTGGCTGCCCGGTCGGCCTGTTCGAGGAGGAGGCGCTGGGGGAGCTGGCGTCCGGCTGGGTCGCGATGCTCACCGGCCTGGCGGCCCACGTGTCCGAGCCGGGAAGCGGCGGCCACACCCCGTCCGACTTCCCGCTGGTCGTGCTCGGGCAGGACGACATCGAGGAGTTCGAGGCAGACGTCCCCGGCCTGGTCGATGTGTGGCCGTTGTCGCCGCTGCAAGAAGGCCTGCTCTTCCACGCCCGGTACGACGAGCAGATACGGGACGTCTACGTCGAGCAGACCTTCGTAGACCTGGAAGGAAGCCTGGACACGGGTGTGCTCCGGGCGTCGTGGCAGGTGTTGTTGGACCGGCATGCGAGCTTGCGGACCGGTTTCCGGCAGTCGGCCGGGATGGACAGCCCGGTCCAGGTGGTCGTACGGGATGTGGTGCTGCCGTGGCGCGAGGTGGACCTGTCCGGTCTGTCCGACGCGGACGCCGAGACCGAGGCCGTACGGCTGGCCAAGGGGGAACAGACCCGGTTCGACCTGGCGGTTCCGCCGATGCTGCGGTTGTTGCTGGTGAGGGTGGGCGGAACGCGATACCGGCTGGTTGTGACGTTGCATCACATCGTGCTTGACGGCTGGTCGTTGCCCGTCCTGTTCGGCGAGCTGTCGGAGATCTACGCGGCCGGCGGCGACGCGAGTGGGCTGCCGGCGGTGACGCCGTACCGGGACTATCTGGAGTGGCTGGGCCGACAGGACAAGGAAGTCGCGCGGGAAGCATGGCGGGCGGCCCTGGTGGGGACGTCCGAGCCGACTCTCGTCGGACCGGTCGACCGGGGCGGGGAACCGATGTCCCCCCGGACGATCAGCACTTCGGCCGACCCGGAGCTCACCGGGGCACTGCACGCGATGGCGCGCGCGAACGGGTTCACGCTGAACACGGTGATCCAGGGCGTCTGGGGCGTGCTGGTCGGGATGCTCGCGGGCCGGACCGATGTGGTGTTCGGCGCCACGGTCGCAGGCCGTCCGGCCGACCTTCCGGGCGTCGAGCGGATGCTGGGACTGCTCATGAACACCGTCCCGGTGCGGGTGCGTCTCGACCCGCGGCGGACGGTAGCGGAGCTGCTGGCCGATCTTCAGGCGCAGCAGGCAGACCTGATAGCGCATCAGCACCTGGGGCTGACCGAGATCCAGCGGATCGCCGGTGCGGGCGCCAGCTTCGACGCCTTGCTGGCGTACGAGAACTATCCGCGCCACCCGGAGGGGCCCCTGCGGCTCGACGGCGTGACGGTGGGCGGACTGGACGGCGAGGACGCGGCCCACTATCCGCTGTTCCTCGGCGTCATTCCCGGCGACCGGCTGGAACTGCGGCTCGACTACCGGCCCGACGTGCTCGACGAGGCGACCGTACGCGCCCTGTCGGGACGGCTGGTGCGGCTGCTGGAGCAAGTGGCGGCCGATCCCGGGCTGCCGGTCGGTCAGCTGGAGCTGCTCGATGAGGCCGAGCGCCACACGGTGGTCGAGGAGTGGAACGAAACCGGCCGGCCGATCCCCGCGACGACGCTGCCGGAGCTCTTCGGGGCCCAGGTGGCGAGGACGCGGGGTGCGGTGGCGGTGGTGGATGACGAGGGGCCGTCCCTGACGTATGCGGAGCTCGACGAGCGGTCCAACCGGGTGGCGCGTTGGCTGGTCGGCCGGGGTGTGAGGCCCGAGGGGCGGGTGGCCGTGCTGATGGAGCGGTCGGCCGACCTGATGGTGGTGTTGTGGGGTGTGTTGAAGGCCGGTGCGGCGTACGTTCCGGTGGATCCGGACTATCCAGCCGATCGCATTGGGTACGTGCTGGCCGATGCCGCGCCCTCGGTTGTGGTGTGCACGAGCAAGACAGCCGGTGATTCCTCGTGGACGGTGTGGGACGACGAGGCGACCGTCGCGGAGGTCGCGTCGTATCCGGGTGATGCCCTTGATGTGAATCTGATGCCCAATCACCCGGCTTACGTGATCTATACGTCGGGGTCGACGGGGCGTCCGAAGGGCGTTGTGGTCTCGCACGCGGCGATTGTGAACCGGTTGTTGTGGATGCAGGACACCTTTCGGTTGTCGGCCGACGACCGGGTGCTGCAGAAGACCCCGACCGGTTTCGATGTGTCGGTGTGGGAGCTGTTCTGGCCGTTGATCGTGGGTGCCGGTCTGGTGATGGCCAAGCCCGGTGGGCATCGTGATCCGGTGTATCTGGTGGATGTGGTGGTGCGGCGTGGTGTGACGGTGATGCACTTCGTGCCGTCGATGCTGAGTGTGTTTCTGCAGGAGGTTCAGCCGGGCGACTGTGCTGGTTTGCGGCGGGTGATCTGCAGCGGTGAGGCGTTGTCGGCGGACGTGGTCGGTGAGTTCCACGGGCTTCTGGGCGCCGGGCTGTTCAACCTGTACGGGCCGACCGAGGCCGCGGTGGATGTCACGTTCTGGGACTGTTCGCGCGGGGCGTCGTCCGGGGTGGTGCCGATCGGCCGTCCGGTGTGGAACACGGGGACCTATGTGCTGGACGAGTTCCTGCGTCCCGTTCCCGTCGGCGTGACGGGGGAGCTGTACCTGGCGGGTGTTCAGCTGGCCCGGGGCTATGCGGGCCGGGCCACCCTGACGGCGGAACGGTTCGTCGCCTCGCCCTACGGCGGCCGTATGTACCGGACCGGTGACCTCGCACGTTGGTCGCCGGACGGCGAGCTGCTCTATGCGGGCCGCGCCGACGACCAAGTCAAGATCCGCGGCTTCCGGATCGAGCTGGGCGAGATCGAGAACGTACTGGCCGAGCACAACACCGTCGGCCAAGTCGTGGTGCTCGCGAGGCAGGACCAGCCCGGGACCAAGCGGCTGGTCGCGTACGTCGTCCCGGCCGAGGGCACCCTCGACGCCGACCTGTTGCGGGACTACGCCGCCGACAGGCTGCCGGAGTACATGGTGCCCGCCGCGATCACGCGGCTGGAGACCTTGCCCGTCACGGTCAACGGGAAGCTGGACCGGGCCGCGCTGCCCGCCCCCGAGTTCGGCGGTACGTCGAGCCGTGGCCCCGCCACACCGGTGGAAGAGGTGCTGTGCGGGCTGTTCGCCGACGCGCTGGGCTTGGAACGGGTCGGTGCGGAGGACTCGTTCTTCGAGCTCGGCGGCGACTCCATCATGTCGATGCTGGTCGTCTCCCGGGCCCGCCGCGCCGGAGTGGTGATCACCACGCGCCAGATGTTCGAGTACCGGACCCCGGCCGCGCTGGCCAGGGTCGCCGCGACGGCGAAGACGAACGCCCGCGTGGACGAGCGGGCGGTCGGCGCCGTGCCGCTGACCCCGCTGATGCGCGAGCTGTCCGAGCGGGCGGGCCCGACGGTCCTGACCGGGGCGTTCTCCCAGACGATGCTGATCGAGGTCCCGGCCGGGCTGGAGCTGACGCGCTTGGAGGCGGCGGTTCGGAAGGTGCTGGACCACCACGACGTACTACGTGCGCGCCTGGAGCTCGTCGACGGTGAGCCGGGCTCGCTGGTCGTACCGGAGAAGGGCTCCGGGCTGTCTGACGTCCGGCGCGTGGACGCGGCGGGACTGGACGTCGACCCCGAGCGGCGGATCGGCGTGGTGCGGTCGTACGCCGAGGAGGAGGCGAAGCAACTCGACCCGCTCGCGGGGCGGATGGTGCGGGTGGTGTGGTTCGATGCCGGACCGGATCTGCCCGGCTGGCTGCTGGTGGTGGCTCATCACCTGGTGGTCGACGGTGTGTCGTGGCGCGTGCTGGTCCCGGACCTTGCGACCGCGTACACGTCGGGCATCGATACGGGCGCGGCCACGGGGCTGGATACGGGCCTGGGTACGGGCCTGGGTACGGGCCTGGATACGCCGACCACGTCGTTCCGGCGATGGTCGGAGGCGCTCGCCGCAGAGGCAATGAACGCGGAGCGGGTGGCCGAACTGCCGCTCTGGAGTGGCATGTTGGAGGGCCCGGACCCTGTGCTGGGTGAGCGGGCACTCGATCCGGCCGTGGACACTGTGGCCGGTGGGACGCGGCGGGTCGAGTTCCGGGTGCCCGTGGCGGTGACGTCGGAGCTGCTGACGCGGGTACCCGCGGCCTTCCATGCCGGTATCGACGACGTGCTGCTGGCCGGCCTGGTCGCGGCCGTGGACGAGTGGCGTGAAGTACCGGGCGGCCTGCTCGTGAACGTGGAGGGCCACGGCCGCGTGCCGCTCTCCGACGACATGGACCTGTCGCGTACGGTCGGCTGGTTCACGAGCTCGTATCCGGTCAGGCTCGATCCCGGCACGGTCGACCACGACCGGATCCGCGAGGGAGGCGCGGACGCGGGCCGCCTGATCAAGCGGATCAAGGAGCAGGTGCGGGCCGTCCCCGGTGATGGGCTCGGCTACGGGCTGTTGCGCCACCTGAACCCGGAGACGGCTCCGGCGTTCGCCGGACTGCCTGTGGCACGGGTCGGCTTCAACTACCTCGGCCGGTTCACTCCCACCCACGACGACGTACGCGGGAACTGGCAGCCCGACGGCGACACCGTCCTCAGCGGCACGGCCGACGAACGCATGGTTCTGACGCACGAGCTCGACGCCGGCGGACTGGTCCGAGACCTGCCCGACGGGCCCGAGCTGACGATCTCGCTGGCCTGCCCGGCGGGATTGCTGGACGACGCGGCGCTGAACGAGATCGCCGCAGGCTGGGTGGCGATGCTCAGCGGCCTGGCGGCCCACGCCGCCGAATCCGGCAGTGGTGGCCACACACCGTCCGACTTCCCATTGGTTGCTCTCGGCCAGGACGAGGTCGAGGAGTTGGAGGCGGCTGTTCCAGGTCTGGTCGATGTGTGGCCGTTGTCGCCTCTGCAGGAGGGCCTGCTCTTCCACGCCCGGTACGACGAGGGTGCCCGCGATGTCTACGTGGGCCAGCGGTTCCTGGACCTCGACGGGGCCCTGGACACGGGAGTGCTCCGGGCGTCGTGGCAGGCGTTGTTGGACCGGCATGCGAGCTTGCGGACCGGTTTCCGGCAGTCGGCCGGGATGGACATCCCGGTCCAGGTGGTCGTACGGGATGTGGTGCTGCCATGGCGCGAGGCGGACCTGTCAGGTCTGTCCGAGGCGGACGCCGAGGCGCAGGCAGTCCGGCTGGCCGAGGAAGAGCAGGCGAGCCGGTTCGATCTGGCGGTTCCACCGGCGCTGCGGTTGTTGCTGGTGAAGCTGGGCGGCTCGCGCCACCGGCTGCTGGTGACCTCGCACCACATCGTGATGGACGGCTGGTCGCTGCCCGTCCTGTTCGATGAGCTGTCACAGATCTACGCGGCCGGCGGCGACGCGGGCGCCCTGCCGCCGGTGACCCCGTACCGGAACTACCTCGCCTGGCTGGGCCGTCAGGACAAGGAAGCCGCCCGGGACGCCTGGCGCGAGCTGCTCGCTGGTGCCGACGACCCCACGCTGGTGGGACCCGTCGACGGCGGCGGAGAACAGATCGGACACGTCGTCGCCAACACCGGCGAACAACTCACCCGGACGCTGCAAGCGACGGCCCGCAAGCACGGGCTGACGATGAACACCCTGGTCCAGGGTGCGTGGGCCGTTCTGGTCGGGATGCTGTCGGGCCGTACCGATGTGGTGTTCGGTGCGACGGTCGCGGGCCGTCCGGCCGAACTTGCGGGCGTGGAGCAGATGCTGGGGCTGTTCATCAACACCGTTCCGGTGCGCGTCCGCCTGCGTCCGGGGCAGCGGTTCGCCGACCTGCTGGCAGATCTCCAGGTCCAGCAGGCCGAACTGATCGCCCACCAGCACCTGGGCCTGACCGAGATCCAGCGCATCGCGGGTGCGGGCGCGACCTTCGACACCCTCGTCGTCTACGAGAACTATCCGCACGACCCTGACGCCGCCACAGGTCAGCCCGGAGGACTCCCGATCACCGGAGGCGGGGGCGAGGAAGCGGCCCACTACCCGCTCACCCTCATCGCGACCCCCGGCGACGGACTGGAACTGCGGCTGGAGTACCGGCCCGACGTGTTCGACGAGCCTACGGTCCAGGCCCTGGTGGCCCGGCTGACCCGGCTCCTGGAACAGATCACCCTCGACCCGGAACTTCGGGTCGGCGAACTCGACGTACTGGAACCGGCCGAACGGCAGCGGATCCTCAAAGACTGGAACGACACGGCCCGCCCAGTCCACGCCACGCTGCTCACCGACCTGTTCGAGGCACAGGCCGCGCGGACCCCCGACCTCGACGCGGTCGTCAGCACGGACGGCGCCCTGACGTACGCGGCGCTGGAGGCGCGGGCCAATCAGGTCGCCCACCGGCTCATCGACCGGGGAATCGGCCCGGAGGACCTGGTCGGCGTACTGATGGAACGGTCGGCCGACCTGTTCGCGGTGCTGCTCGGTGTGCTCAAGTCGGGCGCGGCCTACGTGCCGATCGACCCCGGCTATCCGGCCGAGCGGATCGGCTTCATGCTCGCCGACGCCCGCCCGGCACTGGTGGTGTGCAACGGCAGGAGTGCGGAGACCGCCGCCGGGTTCGAACGGCTCATCTGGGACGCCCCGGACGTGGTCGCCGACCTGTCGGGCCGTCCGACGACCGCACCGAGCGACGCCGACCGGGTCGCGCCGCTGCGTCCCTCCCACCCCGCGTACGTGATCTACACCTCCGGCTCGACCGGGACCCCCAAGGGCGTCGCGGTACAACACCGCGGATTCGTCAACTACGTGAACTGGAGGGTCGGCGCCTACGGCTGGGGTCCCGGCGACCGGGTCCTGCAATTCGCCTCGGTGTCCTTCGACACGTCCGTGTCGGAGATCTACCCGACACTGGTCGGCGGGGCGACCCTGTGCGTCGCCCAGCGGGACGGCGACATCCTGCTGGAGCTGGAGACTCTGGCCGTCAACGCCGTCACCTTCACGCCGAGCGTCCTGGAGACGCTCGTGGGGGACGACGCGCGGACGGAAGCGGTCCTGCGGAAGATCGAGCACATCGTCACCGCGGGCGAGGAGTGCAGCCCCGAGGTGCTGCGGCGGTGGGCTCCGGGACGGTCGTTCTACAACGAGTACGGCCCGACCGAGGCCACGGTGGACGTCACCTGCTGGACGGCGCCCGCCGAGCTCCCCGACGTCGTGTCGCTCGGCGGCCCGATCGCCAACGTCCGGGTGTACGTACTGGACGAGCACCTGCGCCCGGTTCCGCCCGGTGTGACCGGAGAGCTGTACGTCGCGGGGGCAGGGCTGGCGCGCGGTTACGTCCGGCGCCCGAATCTGAGCTCGCAGCGCTTCGTCGCCTGCCCCTTCTCGGACTCCGGGGAGCGGATGTACCGGACCGGTGACCTGGCACGCTGGACCACCGGGGGCGAACTGCGGTTCGCGGGCCGGGTCGACGACCAGGTGAAGATCCGCGGCTTCCGGATCGAACCGGGCGAGATCGAGGCGGTGCTCGCCGCGCACGAAAGCGTAGGCCAGGTCGTGGTGATCGCCCGCGCCGACCAGCGGGAAGGCCGCGCCCGCCCCATCAAGCGCCTGGTCGCGTACGTGGTGCCCGCGGACCCGCACACCGGCATCGATGCCGAGGCGCTGCGCGACCACGTGGCCGGGCTGATGCCGGAACACATGGTTCCGGCCGCCGTCGTCGCGCTCGACGCCCTGCCCGTCACGGTGAACGGCAAGCTCGACCGGGCCGCGCTGCCCGCACCCGAGCCCGGCGCCCGCCCGGCCGGCCGAGGCCCGGCCACGCCGGTCGAGGAGGTGCTCTGCCGCCTGTTCGGCGAGGCCCTGGGCCTGGAACAGGTCGGCGCGGAGGACTCGTTCTTCGAGCTCGGCGGCGACTCGATCATGTCGATGCTGGTCGTCTCACGCGCCCGTCGCGCCGGAGTGGTGATCACCGCCCGGCAGGTGTTCGAGCACAAGTCCGCGGCGGGCCTCGCCCGGGTCGCCACCGCGATCGCCACCGAGCCAGTCGCCGTGATGCGGGAACCCGATGTGCCCGTGGGACGAGTGCCCTTGACGCCCGTCATGCGTGAACTGGTCGAGCGGGCGGGACCGACCGCGCTGACCGGATCGCTGACCCAGTCGATGCTCGTGGAGGTGCCCGCCGACCTGGATCTGTCCCGGCTGGCGGCGGCGGTACGGGCGCTGCTCGACCATCACGACATCCTGCGCGCCCGTCTCGAACTCGTCGACGGCGAGCCGGAGTCGCTGATGGTGCCGGAGAGGGGCTCCGGGCCGTCGGGCGACGACTGTGTGATGCGCGCCCCGACGCCGGATGTGGCAGCCGAGTTCCGGCGCGCGGTGGACCGGCTCGACCCGCAGGCAGGGGTGATGATCCAGCTGGTGTGGTTCGACGCCGGCGCCGAAGTGCCCGGACGGTTGCTGCTGGTGGCGCATCACCTGGTCATCGACGGCGTGTCCTGGCGGGTGCTTCTCCCCGATCTCGCGGCAGCCTACGAGGCACTGGAGGCCGGACGGGACATCGAACTCGACACGGTCGAGACGTCGTTCCGGCGGTGGGCACGCGCCCTGGAGAAGCAGGCGGCGGAGGCGGGCCGGGTGGCCGAGCTGCCGAACTGGACCCGGTTGCTCGACGGCCCCGACCCGTTGATCGGGAAGAGGGCGCTCGACCCGGCCGTGGACACCGTGGCCGCCGGCGTACACGCCGTCTCCCTGCCGGTGCCCGTTCCGGTGACGGCGGACCTGCTGACCCGCGTTCCGGCGGCTTTCTACGCAGGCGTCGACGACGTCCTGCTGGCCGGTCTGGCCGGTGCGGTGGCCGAGTGGCAGCGGGGGAGAGGCCGTAACACCGAGGCCGGGATGCTCGTGGACGTCGAGGGCCACGGCCGGGTGCCGCTGACCGAGGACCCGCTCTCGGACGACCTGGACCTGACCAGGACCGTCGGCTGGTTCACCGGCTCCTACCCGGTACGCCTCGACCCCGGCACCACGGACTACGCGACGATCCGCTCCGGCGGAGGCGCGGCGGCCGTCCTGATCAAGCAGGTGAAGGAGCAACTGCGCGCGGTACCCGGCGATGGTCTCGGCTACGGGCTCCTTCGCTACCTGAACCCGGAAACGGCCCCGGCTCTGTCCGATGTGCCGACGCCACAGATCGGCTTCAACTACCTCGGCCGCTTCCCCTCCGCGGTTCGGCAGTTGGACGGCCATGACATCGGAAAGGCGAGCTGGCAGCCTGTCGGAGACGTGGTCCTGGGCGGAACGGCGGACGCCCGGATGGCCGTTTCCCATGCCCTCGAAGCCGGTGGACTGGTCCGCGATCTGCCGGAAGGGCCCGAACTGACCGTGACACTGACCTGCCCGACCGGGCTGCTCGACCGGGCCGCGCTCCACGAGCTGGCCACCGGATGGGTCGCGATGCTCACGGGACTGGTGGCCCACACCACCGACCCGGACGGTGCTCCCCGCACCACCGGTCATACGCCCTCCGACTTCACCCTGGTGACACTCGCCCAGGACGAGATCGACGAGTTCCAGATCAGGCTTGCAGACGAAAAGGGACCCCAGTGACCCAGGTGCGTATCGAAGATGTGTGGCCGCTGTCGCCGCTCCAGGAAGGTCTGCTGTTCCACGCGGGATACGACGAGGACACCCACGACGTCTACGTGCTCCAGGGTGCGATGGAACTCCGGGGCGCGCTGGACATCGACCTCTTACGCACGTCCTGGCAGGCGCTGCTCGACCGGCACGCGACCCTGCGGGCGAGCTTCCAGCGGCGAGGGACGGGCCACCCCGTCCAACTGATCGCTTCGGGCGTGCGACTGCCGTGGCGCGAGGTGGATCTGTCCGGACTGGACGGGGCCGAGCAGCAGGTTGAGGCGGATCGGCTCGCGGACGCGGAGAAGGCCCGGTTCGATCTGGCGGTTCCGCCGCTGCTGCGGTTGTTGCTGCTGAAGCTGGACGAGTCGTGTTATCAGCTTGTGCTGACGATGCATCACATTTTGATGGATGGTTGGTCGCTGCCGGTTTTGTTCGGTGAGTTGTCGGAGTTGTACGCGGCGGGTGGCGATGTGTCGGTGTTGCCGCCGGTGACGTCGTATCGGGAGTACTTGGCGTGGTTGGGCCGTCAGGACAAGGATGCGGCGCGGGATGCCTGGAGGGATGCGCTGGCGGGGACCGTCGACCCGACGCTGATACGCCCGGCCGGCCCCGGCGCGAACACATCCGTCCCCGGACACACGACGGTACGGGCCGGCGCCCGGCTGACGGAGGCACTGCGGGAGACGGCGCGTGAACACGGGCTGACGCTGAACACTGTGGTGCAGGGTGTGTGGGGTGTTCTGGTCGGCATGCTGACCGGCCGGAGTGACGTGGTCTTCGGTGCTGTGGTGGCTGGTCGTCCGGCTGATCTTCCGGGTGTTGAGCGGATGCTGGGTCTGTTCATCAATACGGTGCCGGTGCGGGTGCGTCTCGATCCGTACCGGACGATCGCGGAGCTGCTGACCGACCTCCAGATCGAGCAGGCCGAGCTGATCCCGCACCAGCATCTCGGCCTGACGGAGATCCAGCGCCTCGCCGGTGCGGGCGCGACCTTCGACACGCTCTTGGTGTACCAGAACTATCCGCGCAACCCCGACGGGCCGCTGCAGCTCAGCGGCCTGAAGATCGACGGAGCGGCGAGCGAGGACGCCGCCCACTACCCGCTGGCCCTGGCGGTGGCCCCACTGGACGAGCTGGAACTGCGCTTCGACTACCAGCCCGACGTCTTCGACGCGGCGACCGTGCAGACGCTGGGAGACCGGCTGGTCAGGCTCCTGGAGCAGATCGCTGCGAACCCCGCGATGCCGGTGGGCCGGCTCGATGTGCTCGACGAGGGCGAGCGGCGCGTTGTGGTGGAGGGCTGGAACGACACTGCTCGGTCGGTTTCTGCGGTGACGTTGCCGGAGTTGTTCGGGGCGCAGGTGGCGCGGGCTCCGGGTGCTGTTGCGGTTGTTGGCGGTGATGTGTCGCTGACGTATGCGGAGTTGGACGAGCGGGCGAACCGGGTGGCGCACTGGCTGATCGGTCGGGGTGTGGGCCCGGAGTGCCGGGTCGGTGTGGTGATGGACCGGTCGGCTGACCTGGTCTCGGTGCTGCTGGGTGTGGTGAAGGCGGGCGCGGCGTATGTGCCGCTGGATTCCGATCACCCGGTGGAGCGGTTGCGTGCGGTGGTGGCCGAAGCCGGAGTCTCTCTGGTCGTGGCCGACCGTGAGCTTGATGGCCTCCCGACGACAGCAGTGGCGGAGCTGTTCGAGGCCGGCGCGGCCCGGCCGGTGGTCGGTCTCTCTCCGGACAGCCTGGCGTATGTGATGTACACGTCTGGCTCGACCGGTACGCCGAAGGGTGTGGCGGTGACGCACGGGAATGTGGCGAGCTTCGTCGCGGACCGTAGTTGGCGTGATGACGTGGTGGAGCGGGTGTTGGTGCAGGCCAACCACGCTTTTGATGCGTCGACGTATGAGTTGTGGGTGCCGTTGGCACGGGGTGGCCGGTTGGTCCTGTTGCCGCATGGTGAGAAGGACGCGGCCGCGCGTGGCCGGTTGATTGCCGAGCACGGGATCACCAATGTGCATGCGACGGCTGGTCTGTTCCGGGTGCTGGCGGAGGAGTCGCCGCAGATTTTTGCGGGTGTGCGTGAGGTGTCGACCGGTGGTGATGTGGTCTCCGCATCCGCGATACGGGCGCTGCTGGAAGCGTATCCGGATCTTACGGTCCGGTCGACGTACGGGCCGACGGAGACGACCGCGTTCACGACCCAGATCCCGTACCGCGCCGGTGATGTTGTTCCGTCAAGCGTGCCGATCGGCCTTCCGATGGACAACGCCCGGACGTACGTCCTGGACGAATTCCTGCGTCCGGTAGCACCGGGCGTGACAGGGGAGCTCTACGTCGCGGGTTCCGGTCTGGCCCGAGGTTACGACGGCCGCGCGGCCCTGACGGCGGAACGGTTCGTCGCCTGCCCGTACGGCGGTCGGATGTACCGCACCGGCGACTTGGTCCGCTGGTCGAATGATGGCCTGTTGCTGTTCGAGGGCCGTGCTGATGACCAGGTGAAGATCCGTGGTTTCCGGATCGAGCTCGGTGAGGTCGAGGCGGTGCTGGCCGCGCACGAGAGCGTAGGCCAGGTCGCTGTGATCGTCAGGGAAGACCAGCCCGGCGTGAAGCGGCTGGTTGCCTACGTCGTCCCGGCCGGTCAGGAGATCGACGCCGACCCGCTGCGGCAGTACGTCGCGGGCAAGCTGCCGGACTACATGGTCCCCACCGCGATCATGCAGCTCGGCACCCTGCCCGTCACGGTGAACGGCAAGCTCGACCGCGCCGCCCTCCCCGCCCCCAAGTTCGGCGGCAGCGAAGGCCGTGGCCCCGAGACCCCCGTCGAGGAACTGCTTTGTGCGCTGTTCCGTGAGGTGCTGGGGCTGGAGTGGGTCGGCGCGGAGGATTCGTTCTTCGCGTTGGGCGGCGATTCGATCATGTCGATGCTGGTCGTGTCCCGGGCCCGTCGTGCCGGGATCGTGATCACGGCCCGCCAGGTGTTCGAGCACAAGTCCCCGGCCGGACTCGCCGCGGTCGCCATAAGCACCAGTGCGGACGACGCCGACCAGGCGGAACCGGCGGAACAGGACACCGGCATCGGACGGGCCCCGCTGACCCCGGTCATGCTCGATCTCGTCGAGCGGGCGGGCCCGAGCGCGCTGACCGGGGTCCTCTCCCAGTCAATGCTCGTCGAGACCCCTGCCGGCCTTACCCTGCCCAGCCTGTTGGCGGCCGTTCAGGCGCTGCTGGACCACCACGACATCCTGCGCGCCAGGCTCGAACTCACCGACGGGGCCGCCCACTTGGCGGTCCCGGAGGCGGGCTCGGCGGCCGGGGATCGTGTCGTCCGGGTCGACACGGTGGGGCTCACCGCCGAGAGCCTGGCCGAGTTGGTCCGGGACGAGGGACGCCGTGCGGTGGACCGGCTGGACCCACGGGCCGGGGCGATGGTCCAGCTCGTGTGGTTCGATGCCGGACCGGACGTTCCCGGCCGGTTGTTGATGGTGGCCCATCACCTCGTGGTCGACGGCGTCTCGTGGCGGGTGCTCGTCCCGGACCTGGCCGCCGCGTGCACGGCCCTGCAGGAAGGACGCGAACCGCTCTTCGAGCGCGGAACGTCGTACCGGCGCTGGGCCGAGACGCTGGAGTTCCAGGCGCTCAGCACCGAGCGGACCGCCGAAGTGCCCGCCTGGACCCGGCTGCTGGGCGGCCCGAACCCGCTGCTCGGGAAGAGGGCGCTCGATCCGGCCGTGGACACCGTCGCCCGGGGCGTACGCCAGGTCGAGGTCAAGGTCCCGGTCCCGGTGACGACGGAGCTCCTGACCCGCGTCCCGGCGGCCTTCGACGCCGGCATCGACGACGTACTCCTGGCCGGGCTGGTCGCCGCGGTCGGCGAATGGCGACGCCGCCAGGGCCGCAACCTTGCGGGCGGTGTACTGATCGAGGTCGAGAGCCACGGTCGTACCCCGCTCACCGAGGACATGGACCTCACCCGTACCGTCGGCTGGTTCACCGGCTCGTACCCGGTACGGCTGGACCCCGGCACAGCCGAGTACGCGCGGATCCGTTCCGGCGGCCCGGCGGCGGGCGGTCTGATCAGGCGGGTCAGGGAGCAGCTGCGGGCGGTGCCCGGCGACGGGCTCGGCTTCGGGCTGTTGCGCCATCTGAACCCGAAGACGGCCCCTGCACTGGCCGGGCTGCCGACGCCCCAGATCGGGTTCAACTACCTGGGCCGTTTCGCCTCCGGTCCGGCGACGCCGGTGACCGGAGGAGCCTGGCAGCCGGTGGGGGACACGATCCTGGGCGGGACGGCCGACGCCGAGATGCCTGCCTCCCACCTGCTGGAGGCGGGGGGCCTCGTCCGGGACCTGCCCGACGGCCCCGAGCTGACCGTGTCCCTGGTCTGCCCGGTCGGCCCCTTCGAGGAGGCGGCGCTCCACGATCTGGCTGACGGCTGGGTCGCGATGCTCACCGGCCTGGCCTCTCACGTCCCCGAAGCGGACGGCGACCAGCACACCCCCTCGGACTTCCCGCTCGTCGCACTGGCCCAGAACCAGATCGATGCGCTTCAGATCAAGCTCTCCGGCGAAAAGGAGTGACCGCAGTGACCCAGGTGCGTATCGAAGATGTGTGGCCGCTGTCGCCGCTCCAGGAAGGGCTGCTTTTCCACGCCCAGTACGACGAGCAGGCCCGTGACGTCTACGTGGAACAGCGCGTCACCGATCTGGCCGCGCCGTTGGACACCGGAGTACTGCGGGCATCCTGGGAGGCGCTGCTGGACCGGCACGCCAGCCTCCGTGCGAGCTTCCAGCAGCCCGCCGGGATGCAGCAGGTCGTGCAGGTGGTGCTCCAGGGAGTGACTCTGCCGTGGCGTGAGGTCGACCTTTCCGGGCTGCCCGCCGCGGAGGCCGAAGCGGAGGCCGTGCGGCTCATGGAAGCCGAGCACGAGCGCCGGTTCGATCTGGCGGTTCCGCCGCTGTTGCGGTTGTTGCTGCTGAAGCTGGACGAGTCGTGTTATCAGCTTGTGCTGACGATGCATCACATTTTGATGGATGGTTGGTCGCTGCCGGTTTTGTTCGGTGAGTTGTCGGAGTTGTACGCGGCTGGCGGCGATGTGTCGGTGCTGCCGCCGGTGACGTCGTATCGGGAGTACTTGGCGTGGTTGGGCCGTCAGGACAAGGATGCGGCGCGGGATGCCTGGCGGGATGCGCTGGCGGGGACCGTCGCCCCGACACTGGTACGCCCGGCCGACCGCGGCGGCGACCTGGCTCTGCCCGAGCACGCGATGGTGCGGGCCGGCGCCGGGCTGACTGAGGCGTTACGCGAGATCGCGCGCGAGCACGGGCTGACGCTCAACACTGTGGTGCAGGGTGTGTGGGGTGTTCTGGTCGGCATGCTGACCGGCCGGAATGACGTGGTCTTCGGTGCTGTGGTGGCCGGTCGTCCGGCTGATCTTCCGGGTGTTGAGCGGATGCTGGGTCTGTTCATCAATACGGTGCCGGTGCGGGTGCGTCTCGATCCGTACCGGACGATCGCGGAGCTGCTGACCGACCTCCAGGTCCAGCAGGCCGAACTCTTCGACCACCAGCATCTGGGACTCGCGGAGATCCAGCGGACAGCGGGCTCCGGTGCGACCTTCGACTCACTGCTCGTCTACCAGAACTACCCGGTGCCGGCCGAGGGCGGCCTAGTCCCGTCCGGCGGACTGCAGATCACCGGATCGGCCAGCTCGGACACCGCCCACTACCCGCTGATCCTGGGCGTCGTCCCGGGCGAGCGGCTGGAACTGCGCTTCGACTACCAGTCCGACCTCTTTGACCCGGTCACCATCCAGGCGCTGGGGGACCGGCTCGTCAGGCTCCTGGAGCAGATCGCCGCCGACCCCGCGTTGCCGGTCGGCCGACTCGACCTTCTGGACCCCCTTGAGCGGAGCACCGTAGTCCAGCACTGGAACGACACCGCTCAGCCGCTGTCCGCCCGCACGCTGCCGGAGCTGTTCGAGGCGCAGGCGGCACGCACGCCGGACGCGGTCGCGGTGGCCGGTGAGGACCTGACGCTGACGTATGCCGAGCTGGACGCCCGGGCCGACCGGGTGGCGCGCTGGCTGGCGGGCCGGGGGGTGGGCCCGGAGAGCCGGGTCGGCGTGGTGATGGACCGGTCGGCCGAGCTGATCGTGGTGCTGCTGGGTGTGGTGAAGGCGGGCGCGGCGTATGTGCCGGTGGACCCGGACTATCCGGCCGAGCGCATCGGATTCATGCTGGGTGACGCGAAACCCGCGCTGGTGCTGAGCACGAGCGCGCATGCGGACAGGCTCGGGCTTGCCGGTGCTGCGAGCTGGGACGATCCGGCGCTGGCCGACGAGGTCGCGGCGCTGGACGGCCCCGTATCGACACTCGTCTCGCCGGACGCTCTGGCCTATGTGATGTATACGTCCGGTTCGACCGGTACGCCGAAGGGCGTTGCCGTGACGCACGAGAACGTGGCGAGCTTTGTCGCGGACCGTAGCTGGCGTGATGACGTGGTCGAGCGAGTGCTCGTTCAGGCGAACCACGCTTTCGACGCGTCGACGTACGAGCTGTGGGTTCCGCTCACGCGCGGCGGCCGGCTGGTCGTCATGCGTCCCGGCGATGTCGACGCGGCCGAGCGCGGCCGGTTGATCGCCGAGCACGGGGTGACGAACGTCCATGCCACGGCCGGTCTGTTCGGGGTGCTGGCGGAGGAGTCGCCGGAGATCTTCGCGGGTGTGCGTGAGGTGTCGACCGGTGGTGATGTGGTCTCCGCATCCGCGATACGGGCGCTGCTGGACGCCCATCCGGATCTGACGGTCCGGTCGACGTACGGGCCGACGGAGACGACAGCCTTCACCACCCAGATCCCGTACGCCGCTGATGACGTCGTTCCGGCGAGTGTGCCCATCGGCCGACCGATGGACAACGCCCAGGTGTACGTCCTGGACGAGTTCCTGCGTCCGGCGGTACCCGGCGTGACCGGGGAACTGTATGTCGCCGGGACCGGGCTCGCCCGAGGCTATGACGGCCGCGCCGGGCTGACGGCGGAGCGGTTCGTCGCGTGCCCGTTCCCCGGCTCCGGGGAGCGGATGTACCGGACGGGTGACCTGGCGCGCTGGTCGTCCGACGGTCAACTGGTGTTCGCCGGACGGGCCGATGACCAGGTGAAGATCCGTGGTTTCCGTATCGAGCCGGGCGAGGTCGAGGCGGTCCTGTCCGGACACGCGAGTGTGGGCCAGGTCGCGGTGATCGTCCGCGAGGACCAGCCGGGCGTGAAGCGGCTCGTCGCCTACGTGGTCGCCGAAGACGCGGGCACGGGCGCAGGCGCGGACGTGAACGCGCTGCTCGACCACGTCGCGGACCGGCTCCCCGACTACATGGTCCCCGCCGCCGTGGTGATCGTGGAATCGCTGCCGGTGACCGTCAACGGCAAGCTCGACCGGGCCGCGCTGCCCGCCCCGGACTTCGGCGGCGCGCTCGGGCGCGGTCCCGCGACGCCGCTCGAAGAGGTGCTCTGCGGGCTGTTCGGCGAGGTACTGGGCCTGGACTGGGTCGGCGCCGAGGACTCCTTCTTCGACATCGGCGGAGACTCGCTCCTCGCGATGCGGCTGATCGCCCGCATCCGGGCGGTGCTGA
Source organism: Streptomyces spiramyceticus (assembly GCF_028807635.1). NCBI lineage: Bacteria > Bacillati > Actinomycetota > Actinomycetes > Kitasatosporales > Streptomycetaceae > Streptomyces > Streptomyces spiramyceticus. The sequence continues at coordinate 154,770 of NZ_JARBAX010000001.1, read as the reverse complement.
ACGCCGAGGTCACGGTCCGTGAGCTGTTCGGGGCGCCGTCCGCGGCCGGGATGGCCCGGCTTGTGACGAGCCATCAGGGGGCCGTACGGGCGGGCCTCGTCGCACGCGAACGCCCCGACGTACTGCCGCTGTCGTACGGCCAGCAGCGGATGTGGTTCCTCAACCAGCTCGAAGAACAAGGATCCGGCGCCGGATACAACGTGTCGCTCGTCCTGAAACTGTCCGGCGAGCTGGACGTGGCCGCACTGGAAGCGGCCCTCGCGGACGTGGCCGACCGGCACGAGTCGCTCCGTACCGTCTACTCGGAGACCGAGGGCGTACCCGCACAGGAAATCCTGCACGGCCCGGCCGGACACCCGTCCGTCCAGGTCCGCGAGGTCACCGAAGAGAGCCTCCCCGGCCTGCTGGAAGAGGGCATCGCGCGGGGCTTCGATCTCACGCGGGACCTGCCGTGGCGGATCGACCTGCTGGCCCTGTCGTCCACCGAGCACGCCATGCTGCTGGTGGCGCATCACATCGCGGTGGACGGCTGGTCGATGGGCGTCCTGGCCAGGGACCTTCAGACCGCGTACGCGGCGCGGCGTGCGGGATCGGCGGCGGATTGGTCGCCGTTGCCGGTGCAGTACGCCGATTACGCCCTCTGGCAGCGCGAGGTCCTCGGCGACCTGAACGACCCCGACAGCCTCATCAGCGCCCAGCTCGGCTACTGGCGGGAGACCCTGGCCGGCCTCCCCGAGGAACTGCCGCTCCCGGTGGACCGGACGCGGCCCGCGACGTCTTCGTTCCAGGGCGGTTCGCTCCCGGTACGGCTCGGCGCGCACACACATGCCGAGCTGGTCGAAGTGGCCCAGCAGGGCTCGGCGACGATGTTCATGGTCGTCCAGGCCGCGCTGGCGATGCTGCTGGCCCGGCTCGGCACGGGCACCGACATCCCCCTGGGCACCACGGTCGCCGGACGAGGGGACAGCGCTCTCGACGACCTGGCCGGATTCTTCGTCAACACCCTGGTACTGCGTACGGACGCGAGCGGCGACCCCACCTTCGCCGAACTGCTGGCCCGGGTCCGCGAGACCGCCCTGGCCGCCTACACACACCAGGATCTGCCGTTCGAGCGGCTGGTGGACGATCTCAACCCGGTGCGCTCGCTGTCCCGCAACCCGCTGTTCCAGATCATGCTGGTCCTGCAGAACATCCCCCGGGCGGCCGGCCAATGGGAGATGCCAGGGCTGCGCGTGGAGCCGATGCGCGCGGGCGAGACGGTCGCGGCGCGCGTCGACCTGACCGTCAGCCTCGCCGAACAGCGCGACGACCACGGCGCTCCCGCCGGTATGGGCGGCGAACTCCAGTACGCGACGGACCTCTTCGACGAGGCCACGGCCGAGGCGCTGGTCGGGCGACTGGTACGCGTACTGGAACAGGTGGCCGCCGACCCGCAGTTGCGGATCAGCCGGATCGACGTCCTCGACGGCATGGAAGAGCACACGGTCGTCGACGGCTGGAACGACACCGGCCGGGCGGTCCCCGAGACGACGCTGCCCTCGCTGTTCCGGGAACAGGCCGAACGGACCCCGGACGCGATTGCCGTCGTCAGCGACGAAGTCACCCTGACGTACGTGCAGTTGAACGAGCGGGCGAACCGCGTCGCGCACTGGCTGATCGGCCGGGGGGTGGGCCCGGAGGACCGGGTCGGCGTGGTGATGGACCGCTCGGCGGACCTGATCGCCGTACTGCTCGGCGTGCTCAAGGCGGGCGCGGCCTACGTTCCGCTGGACGCCGGTCACCCCGTCGAGCGGCTGCGCGCCGTGGTCGCGGAGGCCGGGGTCTCGGTGGTGCTGGCCGACCGTCCGCTGGACGAGCTCGGCGCCGTCATGGTGAAGGGGCTGCCGGAGCCGGACGGCACGGAAGACCCGCAGGATCTGGCGTCACCGGAGAACCTCGCGTACGTGATGTACACCTCCGGATCCACCGGTGTCCCCAAGGGCGTCGCGGTGACCCACGCCAACGTGATCGCCTTCGTCCTCGACCGCTCCTGGCGCGAGGACGTGGCCGAGCGGGTGCTCGTACAGGCCAATCACGCCTTCGACGCCTCGACGTACGAACTGTGGGTGCCCCTGGTGCGGGGCGGCCGCCTTGTCCTGCTGCGTCCGGGTGACGTCTCCGTCGCCGAGCGCGGGCAGTTGATCGCCGAGCACGAGGTGACGAACGTGCACGCGACGGCCGGTCTGTTCCGGGTGCTCGCGGAGGAGTCGCCGGAGATCTTCACGGGTGTGCGTGAGGTGTCGACCGGTGGTGACCTGGTGTCGGCATCGGCGATCCGGACCCTCGTGGAGGAACATCCCGGACTGGTGGTCCGTACGACCTACGGGCCGACCGAGACGACGGCCTTCACCACACAGATCTCCTACACCACAGGCGACACGGTTCCCGCGAGCACGCCGATCGGGTACCCGATGGACAACAGCCGCGCGTACGTACTGGACGAATTCCTGCGCCCGCTGCCGCCCGGAGTCGTCGGGGAGCTGTACGTCGCTGGTGCCGGGCTGGCTCGCGGGTATGCGGGGCGGTCGGGGCTGACGTCGGAGCGGTTCGTGGCGTGCCCGTTCGGTGGTCGGATGTACCGGACGGGTGACCTGGCGCGCTGGTCGAAAGACGGGCAGCTGCTCTTCGCCGGCCGTGCCGACGACCAGGTGAAGATCCGTGGTTTCCGGATCGAGCCGGGTGAGGTCGAGACGGTACTGGTCGGGCACGGGAATGTCGGTCAGGTTGCGGTGATCGTGCGTGAGGATCAGCCGGGGACGAAACGTCTTGTGGCTTATGTCGTCCCGGCGGGTGAGGAGTTCGACGGGGACGTACTGCGGGAGTTCGCGGCGGGTGTGCTGCCGGACTACATGGTCCCGGCTGCAGTCGTCGCGTTGGAGTCCCTGCCGGTGACGGTGAACGGGAAGCTGGACCGGGCCGCTCTGCCCGCTCCGGATCTGGGCGAAGTGGTGAGCCGGGGTCCGGCAACGCCGGCGGAAGAAGTGCTGTGCGGGCTGTTTGGCCAGCTCCTGGGCCTGGAGCGGGTGGGCGCGGAGGATTCGTTCTTCGACCTCGGCGGTGACTCGCTGCTGGCGATGCGCCTGATCGCCAAAATCCGCTCGGTCCTCGACGCGGAGATCACCATTTCCGCGTTGTTCGGTGCGCCGACGGTTTCGGGGATCGCCCGGCTGGTGGAGAGCGACCGGGGTGTCGTGCGGGCGAGTGTGGGTGTGCGGGAGCGGCCCGAGGTGCTGCCGTTGTCGTTCGGCCAGCAGCGGATGTGGTTCCTGAACCGGATGGAGGAAGCGGGCGCGGGCGCGGGTTACAACGTGCCCTTGGCGCTGCGGCTGTCCGGGGAGCTGGACGTGGACGCACTGCAGGCGGCTCTGCACGATGTGGCCGACCGGCACGAGACGCTGCGCACGACGTTCCCCGAGACCGGGGGTGTTCCCCGGCAGCAGGTCCTGGAGGGTGCCGCCGGCCGGACAGCACTGCGGATCCGCGAGATCGCGCACGACGATCTCCCGGCGACCGTGGCCGAGGTGGCGGGCAGGACCTTCGACCTGACGCACGATCTGCCGTGGCGGACCGAGCTGCTGGTCCTGTCCGAGACCGAACACGTGCTGGTGCTGGTGGCGCATCACATCGCGGTGGACGGTTGGTCGATGGGCGTCCTGGCCCGGGACGTGCGGGCGGCCTTCAGGGCGCGTCTCCAGGGCGCGACGGCGGACTGGTCTCCGTTGCCGGTGCAGTACGCCGACTACGCGCTCTGGCAGCGCGAGGTCCTCGGCGACCTGGACGACCCCGACAGCCTGGTCAGCGCCCAAGTCGGCTATTGGCGAGAGGTGTTGGCCGAACTGCCCGAAGAGCTGGTCCTGCCAGTGGACCGCACGAGACCGGCGGTCTCCTCATTCATCGGCGGGACGGTCACGGTCGAAGTCGACGCCGACGCGCACGCCGGGCTGGTCGAGGCGGCGCAGCGGGGTTCGGCGACGATGTTCATGGTGGTCCAGGCCGCGCTGGCGATGCTGCTGGCCCGGCTCGGCGCGGGTACCGACATCCCTGTCGGCACCGCGATCGCGGGCCGTCCCGACAGTGCCTTGGAGGATCTGGCCGGGTTCTTCATCAACACCCTGGTCCTGCGCACCGACGTCAGCGGCGATCCCACGTTTGCCGAGCTTCTCGCCCGCGTCCGGGAGACCGACCTGTCGGCGTACGCCCACCAGGACGTACCGTTCGAGCGGCTCGTGGAAGACCTCAATTCAGCGCGCTCGTTGTCCCGGCACCCGCTCTTCCAGATCATGCTGGCGGTCCAGAACGACGCCCAGGCGGACGCCTCGTGGGAGCTGCCCGGTCTGCGGGTTCGACCGATGCCGGCGGACGAGACGGTCGTAAGCCGCTTCGACCTGTCCGTCGGACTGAACGAACTGCGCGACGAACAGGGCGTCCCGGCAGGACTGCGCGGCACTGTGCAGTACGCCACTGACCTGTTCGACGAACACACCGTTCGCGCTCTGGCCGACCGCCTGCGGCATGTCCTGGAGCAGATCGCCGCCGACCCGGGGGTACGGATCAGTCGGCTCGACGTGCTGGATGCGAGCGAAGAGCGGCAGGTCATCGAGGAGTGGAACGACACTGCTCGGTCGGTTTCTGCGGTGACGTTGCCGGATTTGTTCGGGGCGCAGGTGGCGCGGGCTCCGGGTGCTGTTGCGGTTGTTGGCGGTGATGTGTCGCTGACGTATGCGGAGTTGGACGAGCGGGCGAACAGGGTGGCGCAGGGGCTGATCGGCCGGGGTGTGGGTCTGGAGGGCCGGGTCGGTGTGGTGATGGACCGGTCGGCGGATCTCGTTGCTGTGTTGTTGGGTGTGGTGAAGGCCGGTGCGGCGTATGTGCCGTTGGACTCTGGTCATCCGGTGGAGCGGTTGCGTGCGGTGGTGGCGGAGGCCGGGGTCTCTGTGGTGGTGGCCGATCGTGAGTTGGACGGTCTTGAGACGACTGCGGTGGCGGGGCTTTTTGAGGCTGAGCCGGTGGATCCGGGGCTGGTTCTGTCGCCGGACAGCCTGGCGTATGTGATGTATACGTCGGGTTCGACCGGTACGCCGAAGGGTGTGGCGGTGACGCACGGGAATGTGGCGAGCTTCGTCGCGGACCGTAGCTGGCGTGATGACGTGGTGGAGCGGGCGTTGGTTCAGGCGAACCATGCTTTTGATGCGTCGACGTATGAGTTGTGGGTGCCGCTCACACGCGGTGGTCGACTGATCCTGTTGCCGCATGGTGAGAAGGACGCGGCCGCGCGCGGCCGGTTGATAGCCGAGCACGGGATCACCAACGTGCACGCCACGGCTGGTCTGTTCCGGGTGCTGGCGGAGGAGTCTCCGCAGATTTTCTCGGGTGTGCGTGAGGTGTCGACCGGTGGTGATGTGGTCTCTGCTTCGGCGATACGGGCGCTGCTGGACGCCCATCCGGGTCTTACGGTCCGGTCGACGTACGGTCCTACGGAGACGACCGCGTTTACCACGCAGATCCCGTACAGCGCCGGTGATGTTGTTCCGGTGAGTGTGCCGATCGGCCGACCGATGGACAACGCCGGGACGTACGTACTGGACGAATTCCTGCGTCCGGTCGCACCGGGTGTGACGGGGGAGTTGTATGTCGCGGGTTCCGGTCTGGCCCGTGGTTATGACGGCCGTGCCGGGCTGACGGCGGAGCGGTTCGTCGCTTGCCCGTACGGGGGCCGCATGTACCGCACCGGCGACTTGGTCCGCTGGACGCCGGATGGGCAGCTCCTCTTCGAGGGCCGTGCCGATGACCAGGTGAAGATCCGTGGTTTCCGGATCGAGCTCGGTGAGGTCGAGGCGGTGCTGGCCGCGCACGAGAGCGTAGGCCAGGTCGCTGTGATCGTCAGGGAAGACCAGCCGGGCGTGAAGCGGATGGTCGCCTACGTCGTCCCGGCCGGTCAGGAGATCGACGCCGACCTGCTGCGGCAGTACGTCGCGGGCAAGCTGCCGGACTACATGGTCCCCACCGCGATCGTGCAGCTCGAAACCCTGCCCGTCACGGTGAACGGCAAGCTCGACCGCGCCGCCCTCCCCGCCCCCAAGTTCGACGGCGGCGAAGGCCGTGCTCCGGCGACCCCGGCGGAGGAAGCGTTGTGCGCACTGTTCGCCGAGGTGCTGGGGCTGGAGCAAGTGAGCGCCGACGGCTCGTTCTTCGAGCTCGGCGGTGACTCACTCCTCGCGATGCGCCTGATCTCGAAGATCCGGTCCGAGCTGAATGCCGAGGTCAACATCCGGGAGCTGTTCGGTGCGCCGACCGTCGCCGGAATGGCCCGGCTGGTGGAGAGAGACCAGGGCGTCGTACGAGCGGGTGTCGTCGTACGGGAACGGCCAGACGTGCTGCCCCTGTCCTTCGGCCAGCAACGGATGTGGTTCCTCAACCGGCTCGAAGAAGCCGGAGGGGGCGCCGCCTACAACGTCTCCCTGTCCGTACGGCTGACCGGTGACCTGGACGTCACCGCCTTCGAAGCGGCGCTCGGTGACGTCGCCGACCGGCACGAGACGCTCCGCACGGTCTTCACGGAGACCGACGGTGTTCCCCAGCAACGCATCCTGGAGGGCCCCGGATCCCGTCCGAACCTGCACGTTCGCCGTTCAACCCACGCCGAGCTGCCCGGCCTCGTGGCCGCCGCCGGTGACCGGGGGTTCAACCTGTCCACCGACCTGCCGTGGCGCGTCGAGCTCCTGACCCTCTCCACCACCGAACACGTTCTTGTACTGGTGGCACATCACATCGCCGTGGACGGCTGGTCCATGGGCGTCCTCGCCCGGGATCTGTGGGCCGCCTACAAGGCCCGCCACGCGGGAGAGGGCCCCGACTGGACACCTCTGCCCGTCCAGTACGCCGACTACGCGCTCTGGCAGCGCGAGGTCCTGGGCGATCCCGACGACCCCGAAAGCCTGATCAGCGGCCAGCTCGGTTACTGGCGGGACGCCCTGGCGGACATCACCGAGGAACTCGTACTCCCCGTGGACCGGGCGCGGCCCGCCGTCGCCACCTTCCAGGGCCGGTCGGTACGGGTCCAGGTCGCCGCCGGAGCGCACGCCGGGCTCGTGGACGTCGCCGAGCGGAGTTCGGCCACGATGTTCATGGTCGTCCAGGCCGCGCTGGCCGTGCTGCTGAGCCGTCTCGGCGCGGGCACCGACATCCCCATCGGCACCGCGATCGCCGGCCGCGGCGACAGCTCGCTCGACGATCTGGCCGGGTTCTTCATCAACACCCTGGTCCTGCGCACCGACACGGGCGGCGACCCCACCTTCGCCGAACTTCTCGCCCGCGTCCGGGAGGCCGACCTGGGCGCCTACGCCCACCAGGACATGCCGTTCGAGCGGCTGGTGGACGAGCTCAACCCGGCTCGTTCGCTGTCCCGGCACCCGCTGTTCCAGATCATGCTGATCCTGCAGAACGTGCCCCGGACCGAGACCCCGTGGGACGTGCCGGGCCTGAGCATCGAGCCGATGCCCGTCGACGAGAACGTGGCGGCCAGATTCGACCTGTCCGTAAACCTCTCCGAACAGCGCGACGAGCAGGGAATCCCCGCGGGGATCGTCGGCAGCCTCCAGTACGCCACCGACCTGTTCGACGAGCCGACCGCGGTGGCTCTGGCGGCACGTCTGACCCAGGTCCTGGAGCAGGTCGCGGCCGACCCGGACGTCCGGATCAGCCAGGTCGACGTACTCGACGAGACCGAGCGCCGCGCGGTGCTCGACGAGTGGAACGACTCCGCCCGGCCGATCCCGGCCGCGACCCTGCCCGAGCTGTTCCAGGCCCAGGTCGCGCGAACACCCGCCGAGCCGGCGCTGATCGGCGAGACGTCGTTCGACTATGCGGAGCTGGAGCGACGCGCCAACCGGGTGGCGCACTGGCTGATCGGCCGGGGCATCGGCCCGGAGGACCGGGTCGGCGTACTGATGGAGCGCTCGGCCGACCTGGTCGTGGTTCTGCTCGGCGTGATGAAGGCCGGAGCGGCCTACATTCCGGTGGACCCGAACTACCCTTCCGAGCGGATCAAGTTCGTGCTCGCCGACGCCCTGCCCGCGCTGGTGCTGTGCACGAGCGGGACCGACGGCCTGCTCGCCGACGGGGTCGAGCGGGTGGTGTGGGACGACCCCGCGACGGTGGCCGAGATCGAGGACCGTCCGGTGAGCGCACCGGTGGTTGCACTGCATCCTGAACATCCCGCGTATGTGATCTACACGTCCGGTTCGACCGGTGTTCCCAAGGGAGTGGTCGTCACCCACGCGGGTCTCGCCAGCCTGTCCGGCTGCCAGATCGACCGGTTCGGGGTGGGGCCGGGTTCGCGGGTGCTGCAGTTCGCTGCGCTGGGCTTCGACGCCTCCGTATGGGAACTGGTCATGGCGCTGACGTCCGGGGCGGCCCTCGTCACGGCCCCCGCTGACCGGATGCCGCCCTATGCGCCGCTGGAGGACCTCCTCGGCGAGTACGGGATCACGCACATGACGTTGCCGCCCTCGGTGCTGGCCGGTACCGCTCAACTGCCTGCGTCCGTCGAGACGGTCGTCGTGGCGGGCGAGGCCTGCCCGCCGTCCCTGGTTGCCGAATGGTCTCAGCGGCTGAACCTGGTCAACGCGTACGGGCCGACCGAGACGACGATCTGCGCGACGATGTCCGGCGCGCTGACGCCCGAGCCGGGGCGGACCGCCGTGCCGATCGGCGGCCCGGTGTGGAACAGCCGGGTGTTCGTGCTGGACGAGTTCCTGCATCCGGTCGCACCGGGGGTCACAGGTGACTTGTACGTCGCTGGTGCCGGGCTGGCTCGCGGGTATGCGGGGCGGTCGGGGCTGACGTCGGAGCGGTTCGTGGCGTGCCCGTTCGGTGGTCGGATGTACCGGACGGGTGACCTGGCGCGCTGGTCGTCCGACGGTCAGCTGGTGTTCGCGGGCCGGGCCGATGATCAGGTGAAGATCCGTGGTTTCCGGATCGAGCCGGGTGAGGTCGAGGCGGTGCTGGCCGGGCACGGGGGTGTCGGTCAGGTCGCGGTGATTGTGCGTGAGGATCAGCCGGGTGCCAAGCGGCTGGTGGCTTATGTCGTCCCGGCCGACGAGGAGTTCGACGGGGACGGTCTTCGGGAGTTCGCGGCGGGTGTGCTGCCGGACTACATGGTTCCGGCCGCTGTCGTCGCGCTGGACGCCCTGCCCATGACGGTGAACGGCAAGCTCGACCGCGCTGCCCTCCCCGCCCCCGAGTTCGGCCACAGCGAAGGTCGCGCGCCGGTCACCCCGGCGGAGGAGGCGTTGTGCGCGTTGTTTGCCGAGGTGCTGGGACTGGAGCAAGTGAGCGCCGACGGCTCGTTCTTCGAGCTCGGCGGTGACTCGCTCCTCGCGATGCGCCTGATTTCCAAGGTGCTCTCGGTCCTGGACGTCGAGATCAACATCCGGGAGCTGTTCGGTGCGCCGACGGTTGCGGGGATCGCCCGGCTGGTGGAGAGCGACCGGGGTGTCGTACGGGCGGGTGTGGGTGTGCGGGAGCGGCCCGAGGTGCTGCCGTTGTCGTTCGGCCAGCAGCGGATGTGGTTCCTGAACCGGATGGAGGAGGCAGGCGCGGGCGCAGGTTACAACGTGCCCTTGGCGCTGCGCCTGACCGGCGAGCTGGACGTGGACGCACTGCAGGCGGCTCTGCACAATGTGGCCGACCGGCACGAGACGCTGCGCACCACATTCCCCACGACCGGAGGTGTTCCCCGCCAGCAGGTCCTGGACGGCGCCGCCGGCCGCACGGCCCTCCACGTCCGGAACGTCACGCCGACAGACCTGCCCTCGGCTGTGGCCGAGGTGGCGGGCAGGACCTTCGACCTGACGCACGACCTGCCGTGGCGGACCGAGCTGCTCGTCCTGTCCGACACCGAGTCCGTGCTGGTGCTGGTCGCGCATCACATCGCGGTGGACGGCTGGTCGATGGGCGTCCTGGCGCGCGACCTGCGAACAGCCTTCGGAGCCCGCCTGCACGGTACGGAGGCCGACTGGTCTCCGTTGCCGGTGCAGTACGCCGACTACGCGCTCTGGCAGCGCGAGGTCCTCGGCGACCTGGACGACCCCGACAGCCTGGTCAGCGCCCAAGTCGGCTACTGGCGCGAGGCACTGGCCGAGCTCCCCGAGGAACTGCTCCTCCCGGCGGACCGGACGAGGCCCGCGGTCTCGTCCTACCGGGGCGGCTCGGTTCCGGTGGAGATCGACGCCGAGGCCCACGCCGGGCTGGTCGAGGCGGCGCAGCGGGGTTCGGCGACGATGTTCATGGTGGTCCAGGCCGGGTTGGCGATGCTGCTGGCCCGACTCGGCGCGGGTACCGACATCCCTGTCGGCACCGCGATCGCGGGCCGTCCCGACAGTGCCTTGGAGGATCTGGCCGGGTTCTTCATCAACACCCTGGTCCTGCGCACCGACGTCAGCGGCGATCCCACGTTTGCCGAGCTTCTCGCCCGCGTCCGGGAGACCGACCTGTCGGCGTACGCCCACCAGGACGTACCGTTCGAGCGGCTCGTGGAAGACCTCAACCCGGCCCGGTCCTTGTCCCGGCACCCGCTCTTCCAGATCATGCTCGTACTGCAGAACCTCCCCCAGGAGGGATCCTCCTGGGATCTGCCGGAGCTGGACGTCCGGCCGATGCCGGCGGAAGACACCGTCGCGGCCCGGTTCGATCTGTCCATCACGCTGGCCGAACGCCGCGACGAGAACGGCAGCCCGGCCGGGATCGTCGGCGACCTCCTGTACGCCACCGACCTGTTCGACGCCGGCACCGCGCAGGCTCTGACGGCCCGGCTGGCCGAGGTTCTACGGCAGGTGGCGGCCGACCCGGACCTCCCGGTCAGCAGGCTCGACATCCTCGACGACGCCGAGCGCCAACAGGTGGTCGAAGGCTGGAACGACACCACCCGGCCGGTGCCGGAGACGTCGCTGGCCGCACTGTTCACGGCACAGGCGGCCCGTACACCGGACGCGGTCGCCCTGATCGGCGCCGACGACGACGTAACGCTGACCTATGCCGAGCTGGACGCCCGGTCCGACCGGGTCGCGCGCTGGCTGGCGGACCGGGGCGTGCGCCTGGAGAGCCGGGTCGGGGTGGTGATGGACCGTTCGGCCGACCTGGTCGTGCTGTTGCTCGGAGTGGTGAAGTCCGGTGCGGCGTATGTGCCGGTGGACCCGTCCTATCCGGCCGAGCGGATCACTCAGATCCTGCGCGGCGCGGCCCCCGAGGTCGTGCTCTGCACGCACGACACCGCGGGTCTGCTCTCCGGACCGGAAACGGAGCGGGTCGTCTGGGACGACCCCGAGGTGGTGGCCGAGGTCGCATCCTGCTCGGGCCCCGCCCCCGAGAGCCGGGCGTCGGCGGGATCGGCGGTGTACGTGATGTTCACGTCGGGCTCGACCGGAGCACCGAAGGGCATCGTGGCCACGCACGGCGGTGTCACCGGACTCGTACTCGACCGGGGCTGGGCCGTAGGGCCAGGGGACCGGGTCCTGATGCACGCCCCCCACGCTTTCGACGCTTCGACGTACGAGGTGTGGGCGCCGCTGGTGCGCGGCGGTGCGGTGGTGGTCGCTCCTGCGGGGGCCGTGGACGGCGCGGTGCTGGCCGGACTGGTCGAGACGTACGACCTGACCACGGTCCATGTCACGGCCGGCCTGTTCGGCGTCCTGGCGGAGGAGTCTCCCGAATCGTTGTCGGGACTGGACGAGGTGCTCACCGGCGGTGACGTCGTCCCGGCCGGTTCGGTCGCCCGAGTGCTGGAGACAGTGCCCGGGCTGCGGGTGCGGCATCTGTACGGGCCTACGGAATCGACGTTGTGCTCCACCACGTTCGTGGTGGAATCCGGAGCCGAAGCCCCGGCCGTGCTGCCCATCGGATCGCCGATGGACAACGTCCGGACGTACGTACTGGACGAGTTCCTCCAGCCGGTCGCGCCGGGCGTGATCGCGGAGCTGTACCTGGCCGGACCGGGACTGGCCCGCGGTTATGACGACCGGGCCGCCCTGACGTCGGAGCGGTTCGTGGCGTGCCCGTTCGGCGGCCGGATGTACCGGACCGGTGACCTGGCGCGCTGGTCGAAGGACGGGCAGCTGCTCTTCGCGAGCCGTGCCGACGACCAGGTGAAGATCCGTGGATTCCGGATCGAGCCCGGCGAGATCGACGCGGTGCTGATCGGGCACGGGAGTGTCGGTCAGGTCGCGGTGATCGTGCGTGAGGACCAGCCGGGGACCAAGAGGCTCGTTGCCTATGTCGTCCCGGCCGGCGATGAGTTCGACGGAGACGTACTGCGGGAGTATGCGGCGGGTGTGCTGCCGGACTACATGGTTCCGGCCGCTGTCGTTGCGTTGGAATCCCTGCCGGTGACGGTGAACGGGAAGCTGGACCGGGCCGCCCTGCCCGCTCCGGACTTCGGCAGCGGCGAACACCGTGCTCCGGCCACCCCGGCGGAGGAAGCGTTGTGCGCGCTGTTCGCCGAGGTGCTGGGTCTGGAGCAAGTGAGCGCCGACGGCTCGTTCTTCGAGCTCGGCGGTGACTCACTGCTTGCGATGCGGCTGATCGCAAAAGTGCGCTCGGTCCTGGACGTCGAGATCAACATCCGCGAAGTGTTCTCCGTGCCGACCGTCGCCGCAATGGCCAGGCTGGTCGAGAGCGGCCAGGGTGATGCACGGGCCGGTGTGGTCGTGCGGGAACGGCCCGAGGTGCTGCCGCTGTCGTTCGGCCAGCAGCGGATGTGGTTCCTCAACCGGATGGAAGAAGCGGGCGCGGGTGCGGCGTACAACGTGCCGCTGGCGCTCGGACTGACCGGTGAGCTGGACATCGCAGCCCTTGACGCGGCGATCGGCGACGTCGCCGACCGGCACGAGACGCTCCGTACCGTGTTCCCCTCGACGGACGGCAGCCCCCGACAGGAGATCCTCGAAGGCCGTCCGGACCTCAACGTCCGGAACGTCACCCGGACCGAACTCCCCGGCGCCATGGCCGAGGTGGCGGGCAAGGGCTTCGACCTGGCCCGCGATCTGCCGTGGCGGACCGAGCTGTTGACCGTCTCCGCTACGGAACACGTGCTGGTGATCGTGGCCCACCACATCGCCGTGGACGGCTGGTCCATGGGCGTCCTGGAGCGGGACGTGCAGGCGGCCTACAAGGCCCGGCAGACCGGCTCCGAGCCGGGCTGGGCGCCACTGCCGGTGCAGTACGCCGACTACACGCTCTGGCAGCGCGAGGTCCTCGGCGAACTGGACGACCCCGACAGCCTGATCAGCGCTCAGCTGGGATACTGGCGCGAGGTGTTGGCAGGTCTGCCCGAGGAACTGACGCTGCCGGTGGACCGGAACCGGCCCGCGATCTCGTCCTTCCAGGGCGGATCCGTACCCCTCCGGCTCGACGCGGAGGCCCACGCCGCCCTGACGGAGGTGGCGCGGCAGAGTTCGGCCACCATGTTCATGGTCGTCCAGGCCGCGCTGGCGATGCTGCTGGCCCGGCTCGGCGCGGGGACCGACATTCCCGTCGGCACCGCGGTCGCCGGCCGGGCCGACAGCGCGGTGGAGGACCTGGCCGGGTTCTTCATCAACACCCTGGTGCTGCGCACCGACGTCAGCGGCGACCCCACGTTCGAGGAGCTGCTGGCCAGGGTCCGTGACACGGACCTGGCGGCCTACGCCCACCAGGATCTGCCGTTCGAGCGGCTCGTGGACGACCTCGACCATGTGCGCTCGCTCGCCCGGCAGCCGCTCTTCCAGATCATGCTGGCCCTGCACTCCAGCGGCCCGGCCCAGGACTCGTGGGACCTGCCCGGCCTCCAGGTGGAGCAGCTGAACCCGGACCACGCCGTCGCGGCCCGCTTCGACCTGTCGGTCACGCTGGGCGAGTTCCGCGACGAGACCGGGACACCCGACGGCATCGGCGGCACTCTCCAGTACGCCACCGACCTGTTCGACGAGAACACCGCCCAGGCCCTTTCCGACCGGCTGGTCAAGGTGCTGGAACAGATAGCCGCCGATCCGCGGGTGCGGGTCGGCAAGCTCGACATCATCGACCCCGAGGAGCAGCGGACGGTCCTCCGTGAATGGAACGACACCGCACACCCGGTGGCCGCCACCACCCTGCCGGAGCTCTTCGAGCGCCAGGTCGAACGCACCCCCGACGCGATCGCGATCGCGGCCCGGGATGCCACGCTGACGTATGCGGAGGCGGACGCGCTGGCCAACCGGGTCGCGCACTGGCTGATCGGCCGGGGGGCAGGACCCGACGACCGGATCGCCGTGGTGATGGACCGGTCGGCCGACCTGCTGGTGGTGCTGCTGGGCGTGGTGAAGGCGGGCGCGGCGTACGTGCCGGTCGACCCGGACTGTCCGGCCGAGCGCATCGGGCTCATGCTCGCCGACGCGGAGCCCGCTCTGGTGCTGTGCACCAGGACGACCCGGGGCGTTCTGCCGGACGAGTACGACCACGTGGTGTGGGAAGAGGCCGTCGCCGGGATGGCGCTCTGCCCGCCGATTGCGCCCCGCGAGGGCGACCGTTCGGCGCCGCTGCTGCCCGGTCACCTGGCGTACGTGATGTACACATCCGGGTCGACCGGTACGCCCAAGGGCGTCGCGGTGACACACCGGAACGTCGTGAGCTTCGCCGAGGACCGGAGCTGGCGCGAGGACGTCGTCGAGCGTGTCCTGGTGCAGGCCAATCATGCCTTCGACGCTTCGACGTACGAGATCTGGGTGACCCTCGCGCATGGTGGCCGGCTGGTCGTCATGCCCCCGGGCGACGTCGGCGCGGCCGAGCGGGGCCGGCTGATCTCCGAGCACGGCGTCACCAACGTGCATGCCACCGCAGGGCTGTTCAGCCTCCTGGCCGAGGAGTCGCCCCAGATCTTCGCCGGGGTCCGCGAGGTCTCGACCGGTGGTGACGTGGTGTCGGCCTCAGCGATCCGCACCCTGCTGGAGGCGCATCCCGGGCTGGTGGTCCGCACGACGTACGGGCCGACCGAGACGACGGCGTTCACCACCCAGATCCCGTACACCGCCGCCGACACAGTCCCGTCGAACGTGCCGATCGGCCGCCCGATGGACAACAGTCGGACGTTTGTGCTGGACGAATTCCTGCACCCGCTCTCGCCCGGAGTGACCGGCGAGCTGTACGTCGCCGGCGCGGGTCTGGCCCGGAGTTACGCGGGACGGGCGGGACTGACGGCTGAACGGTTCGTCGCCTGCCCGTTCACCGACAACGCCGAACGGATGTACCGGACCGGCGACTTGGCGCGCTGGTCGCCCGAGGGCGAGCTGGTGTTCGCGGGCCGGGCCGATGATCAGGTCAAGATTCGCGGGTTCCGGATCGAGCCGGGCGAGGTCGAGTCGGTGCTGGCCGGACACGAAGGCGTCGGCCAGGTCGCGGTGACCGTACGCGAGGACCAGCCCGGGACAAAGCGCCTGGTCGCCTACGTCGTCCCGGCCGACCCGGGGCTGGACGGGAACACCCTGCGGGAGTACGCGGCGCGTGCACTGCCTGACTACATGGTGCCGTCCGCGGTCATGATGATGGCGACCCTGCCCGTCACGGTGAACGGCAAGCTGGACCGGGCGGCTCTGCCGTCCCCGGACCCCGGCGGCCCCGGGACGGGCCGGGAGGCGGCAACGCTGGTGGAAGCGGTCCTGTGCGGGTTGTTCGCCGAAGTCCTGGGCGTGGACCGGGTCGGCGCCGAAGAGTCGTTCTTCGACCTGGGCGGCGATTCTCTGCTGGCGATGCGGCTGATCGAGCGGATCCGGACCGTACTCGACACGGAGATCAACATCCGGGAGCTGTTCGCCGGGCCGACGGCCGCCTCGGTCGCCGCGGTGCTCGACAAGGACTCCGACGCCACGGGCGACTACGAAATGATCCTGCCACTGCGGACCGGCGGCGACCGGCCACCGCTGTTCTGCCTGCATTCCGGCGGGGGCCTCAGCTGGCACTACGCGGCTCTGGTGAACCACTTGCCGGCCGAATACCCCATATACGGCTTGCAGGCGCGCGGACTTACCGGAACCGACGCGCTGCCCGAAAGTGTCGAGGAAATGGCGGCCGACTACGCCGAGCAGATCCGCTCCGTACAGCCGAGCGGGCCCTACCACCTTCTGGGGTGGTCCTTCGGCGGAGTGGTCGCCCACGCTGTCGCGGCGCACCTCCAGCGGGAGGGCGACACGGTCGGAATGCTGGCCATTCTGGACGGATATCCGAACCGCGAGATAACGACGGCGAACGAGAAGGGAAACGTCAGCGGCGAAGGCAGTGGGGAATTCGCGGGATTCGGCGAGCTCCGGCCCGGGGAACAGCCGGTGCTGCTCATCGACGGCGACGTCGTGACCGGCGCCCCCGAGGCGGCCGCAGTTGAGCAGGCCGACGTAAAACTGGGCGATGAGACGTTGTCGGTCGTCCAGAAGGCCGAAGAGAACAATCTGCGGCTTCTGCAGAGATTCACTCCCGGCTTCGTAGAGGGAGACATTCTCCTTTTCGTGGCGACACTCGGCCGCCCGGAGCTCATGTCGGCCGAGGCCGCTCCAGAATCCTGGCGCCCCTATGTCAAGGGCGATGTGGAGACCCACTCCATTGAGTGCGACCACCGTCAATTGGTAAAGGCGGAACCGCTCGTTGAGATCGCCCGCGTGGTTTTGGAGAAGCTCGGGCACCAGCGTTCTTGATACCTCGCCGAAACCCCCCGAACCGTAACGTCTGATCAAGCGTCCCGGCTACGACAGCGCCCGGTCGCTGACGAAGCCAACAGGAACCTCCACGAGAGACGGAGAAAGACATGCAAGGTGCCTCTGGCCACGGTGTCCTCGACAGCAGCTGTACTGGTCGGTCGCGGCGGACCCGGTCGCTGGTCGGTTCGCTCGCCGCGGTGACGGCCATCATGCTGTTCGCGGGCGCTTGTTCCAATGACAAACCCAGTGAGAATGCCGTTGCGGACGTTCCGAGCAGCAAGGGGACGGCCAAGGCCGCCCCGCCCAAGGGCGGCAGCACGCTGGCGTACGCCAAGTGCATGCGAGAGCACGGAATCAGCAACTTCCCCGACCCCAATGCCCAGGGTCTTCTCGACATCGACGGCAACAAGGTCGACATGAAGTCGTCGCAGGCCCAGGCCGCCGACAAGGCATGCAAGCCGCTCTTGCCCGCGGTCGGCAACGCCAAGCCGCCCGCCGGGGTGAAGGAAGCGGCGCTGGAGTACTCCAAGTGCATGCGTAAGAACGGGGTCCCCAAGTTCCCGGACCCCAATGCCGAGGGCGGCCTCGACATCAATGGCGAAACGCTCGGCGTCGACCCGAACGGCGATGTCTTCAAGGGCGCGGACAAGACCTGCCAGCCCATTCTGGAGAAGGTCGCGGGCGGGCCCAAGGAGATCCAGTCCGGCGGGCCCGGAAGCGGACCCCAGTGACCATTGCGCAACTGAGCGCCGTACCCCCCTCGTTGGCTACGAGGGGGGTACGGCGCTCCCCGTTGTTACCGTCGTGGTCGTTACCGTCGTGCGGTGGTGGCCTGCTCCGGACGGTGCCGAGTGAGCGGGGCATGGTTGCTCACGGCGGGGAAGGTGACGGTGATGATCAGGCCGCCCCTGGCCCCCGCTGTGGTGGTGACGGTGGCGTCGTGGGCGGTGGCGATGGCCTGCACGATGGACAGGCCGAGACCCAGTCCCTCGCTACGGCCGCCGGTACGGTTCGTGCCGAGCCGCTGGAACGGCTGGAAGAGCCGGTCGATGGCGTCCGGCGGCACGACGGGACCGGTGTTGGCGACCGTGAGGACGGCGTGACCGCCCTCGGTCCGGGTCGTGACCTCCACCTCACCGTGCGGCGTGTTGTGCCGGATGGCGTTGTCCACGAGATTGACGACGAGGCGTTCGGCGAGGGGCCGGTGGCCCGCCGCCACGGCCGCGGAGACCGACGACCGGATCTTCACCGTCCGGAAGGCCGCCTCGGCCTTCCGTGGGTCGACGACCTCGTGGGTGAGCTGTGCCAGGTCGAAGGGCTGGCGGACTTCGATGCCCACGTGGCTGCGGGTCAGGGTGAGCAGTGCCTCGATGAGCCGTTCCTGCTGGGCGCCCGCGGCGAGGATCCGTTCGTGCGCCGCCCGCAAGGACTCCACCGTCGCCTCGGGGTCCGACAGTGCGACCTGGCCCAGCGCCCGCTGGCGGGCCAGCGGAGTGCGCAGTTCGTGGGACGCGTTGGCCACGAACTGGCGCTGGGTCTGGAAGGAGCTTTCGAGCCTGCTCAAGAGGCCGTCGAAGGTGTCGCCGAGCTCTTTGAGCTCGTCGCCGGGGCCGTCGAGCGCCAGGCGTTGGTGCAGGCTTGTCGCCGAGATGTCCCGTGCGGCGGCCGTGATCGTCCGTAGCGGGCGCAGAATGCGGCCGGCGACGATCCAGCCCAGCGCGATCGAGATCACCGACATGAGAGCGAGCGCGATCCCGGAATTGACGAGCAACTGGTGCATGACGAGGGACCGCTGACGGGCAAGAGCTTTCTGCGCCTGGGCCGAGAGCATGTCGATGGCTACCGACTGGTCCTGCGGCGAATCGACAGGCCCCTCTGGGTTCTCGGGGTTCTGGGGCGGCTTGATACCGCCATTGTCGGGTGGCGGAGTGGCGAAGTCGGAGCTGGAATCCATGGGGGGATCGCCCAGCACGGAGTACCGCACAAGCAGATAGGCGATCGCCAGCAGGGCGGCGCCTGAAATGAGAAACAACCCCCCGTACAGGAGGGTCATCTTGGCCCGGACTGTGCGGCGGGGCAGACGGGGACGGATTACGCGGCTCCTGAGCCGGGCGACGACCGACATGTATTTCCTCAAATCCGGTATCCGCGCTTGGCCACGGTCTCGATGATCGGCGGATCCCCGAGCTTGGTCCGTAACCGGCTGATCGTGATTTTCACGGCATTGGTGAACGGGTCGGCGGCTTCGTCCCAGACCCGTTCGAGGAGTTCCTCGGCGGAGACGGCCCGGCCCTCGGAGGCCAGCAGCAGCTCCAGCGTGCCGAACTCCTTGGGCGCCAGCTCCAGCGGCCGGTCTCCCCGGCTGGCCGTACGCCGTGCGGTGTCGACCACCAGGTCTCCATGGCGGATCACCGGCGGCACGACCGGATGAACCCGGCGTGCCAGCGCACTGATCCGAGCGATCAGCACCGGGAAATCGAAGGGTTTGGGGAGGTAGTCGTCGGCGCCCAGGCCGAGCCCGTCGACGAGGTCCTCCGTCGTCGCCGCGGCGGTGAGCATCAGCACCCGGCCCCGGCACCCCGCCGCGAGCAGCTCGGAGCACACTTCATCGCCGTGCATCCCGGGAAGGTCCCGGTCGAGCACGATCACGTCGTAGTCGTTGCACAGCGCGCGTTCCAGCCCGGACGGGCCGTCGAACGCCACGTCCACGGCCATCTGCGACTGGCGCAGGCCGACGGCCACCGTCTGCGCCATCTCCTCGTCGTCCTCCACCACGAGTACCCGCACCTGTTGCCCCCTCGACGACCACTTCTCTCACGGCACACCTTGACAAGCCGGTCCAGGATGCTCAACCCCCGGTTTCCTCAGCGTTTCATCGCCGGGTTGCCCTGCACCTGGCGGAGCGAAACCTTGGTGAAACCGATCCCTCCGTAGAAAGGACCCATGCAGGAACCCATGCAGGAATTCGGACGGTAATGGAGGGCGATATGCAAAGCACCGTCAAGTGCGATGCCGACCGGAACGCGAACGGGAAAAGGCGGGCCGGGGCATGCGCGTGAATACTGTGACGGTTCCTCAGCAGCGCGGAGGCGCATCATGAGCACTTCGCAGATTTCGATGGATGACGCCGATGTCAATGAGCCGGACGAGAAGGGACGGCGTCCGCGCTCCGGAGGCTCCGGACGGCGCGCGCGGACGATAGCGGTCGTCGTGAGCGTCCTGGTCGCGGCGGGTGTGGGGATCGTCGTCACCGACCCGTTCGGCGGCGAGGCGAAGGACCCGTTGACCAAGCCCACTGCCCGGACCGGCTTGGCGAAGGTGACCAAGGGAACCCTGGCAGCCCGGACCCAGGAGAACGGGACGCTGGGTTACGCAGGTGACTACAAGGTGGTCAACAAGGCCGGCGGCACGGTCACGAAGCTGCCGGGCGCGGGCACAGTGGTCCGTCAGGGCAAGGTGCTCTACCGGGTGGACGGCAAGCCGGTCATCTTCCTGTACGGCGCCTACGTGCCGGTCTACCGGGCCCTGGAGTGGAACATGGAAGGGGCCGACGTACGGCAGCTGAACGCCGCGCTGGTCGCCCTCGGATACGCCACCAAGGACGAAATCGACCCCGATTCCGACTACTTCGGCTGGCAGACGTACTACGCCCTCAAAGAGATGCAGGACGATGTGGGCCTGAAGGAGACCGGCAAACTGCCGCTCGGGCAGGCCGTGTTCCTGTCGGCCAAGGAGATCAGGGTTACCAAGGTCAGCGCGGTACGCGGTGGTGCGGCGGCGCCCGGCGCAGTGGTCCTCGAAGCGTCCTCGACGCAACGCCAGGTCACCGTCGCGCTGAACGCCAGCCAGCAGTCCGACGTGGCGATCGGTGACAAGGTGACCATCTCGCTGCCCAACGGCAAGACGACCGACGGTGTCGTGTCGTCGGTCGGGAAAGTCGCGACCAAATCGGACGACAGCATGACCATCTCCGTCGAGATCAAGCCGTCGAACCCGAAGGCGACCGGGCAGCTCGACCAGGCGCCCGTGCAGGTGTCCATCGTGACCGACACCGTGAAGGACGTGCTGTCGGTGCCGGTGAACGCGCTGCTGGCGCTGGCCGGCGGCGGGTACGCCGTCGAGGTCGTCGGGGCCGACGACGCGCATCGCCTGATCCCGGTGACGGCCGGATTGTTCGACGACAGCGCCGGCATGGTCGAGGTCAAGGGCGACGGGCTCAAGGTCGGTCAGAAGATCGTGGTGCCGTCCTCATGACCGGCGCGGACACGGAAACAGCCGAAGCGGCGGAAACAGCGACGACACGCGCAGCGGGTACTCAGCCCACCGGTGAGCCCGTCCTGCAGTTGGAGGAGGTCTCCAAGATCTACCCCGGCGCGTCGCCGGTGGTGGCGCTGGACAAGGCCGGCTTCACCATTCACCGGGGCGAGCTCGTGGCGATCGTGGGCCCCTCGGGATCGGGAAAATCGACGCTGCTGCAAGTCATGGGCAGCCTCGACCGTCCCACCTCGGGCACGGTACGGGTCGTCGGCGAGGACGTCGCCAAGATGTCGGACCGCGCCCTGGCGGGACTGCGAGCCACCCGGATCGGGTTCGTGTTCCAGCAGTTCTTCCTGGCCCAGAACTCCACCGCCCTGGAGAACGTCGCCGACGGGATGCTCTATTCGGGCGCCAAGCACGCCACGCGGATGAAGGCGGCGGCCGCGGCCCTGACCAGGGTCGGCCTCGGCCACCGGGCCGATCACCGCCCGCCGGAACTGTCCGGAGGCGAACGGCAGCGGGTCGCGATCGCCCGCGCCCTGGCCGGCAACCCGGCGATCGTGCTGGCCGACGAGCCCACCGGCAACCTCGACAGCGTCACCGGGGCAGCGATCTTCAAGCTGCTGAGAGAACTCAACGCCGAGGGCACCACCATCGTCGTGATCACCCACGACCGTGAACTGGCCGCACGAATGCCGCGCCGTATCGAGGTCCTCGACGGTCACATCGTCGCCGACGTCAGCTCGTCGGAGCAGCCCCTGTCCACCGAAAGGCACCTGCCATGACCACCACGGCTCCGGCTCCCGGCCGGCTGCGCCCGGCCGACCTGGCCCGGACCGCCAGCGTGGGGCTGCGCACCCGCCGTATGCGGGCCGCGCTGTCAGCACTGGGCATCGCCATCGGCGTCGCTGCGATGGTGGCGGTGATGGGGTTGTCCGCCTCGTCCCAGGCCGGTCTGCTCGCCGAGATCGACAAGCTGGGCACCAACCTGCTGACGGTCACCCCAGGCCGGGTCCTGGGCGGCGGCGAGGCCAAGCTCCCGCTCGACGCTCCGGCGATGATCGCCCGCGTCGGGCCGGTCGAATCGGTCCAGAGCACCGGCAAGACCAAGGCCAACGCCTTCCGCAACCCGTACATCCCGAGCATCAACACCAACTCCATCACGGTCAACGCCGCGAGCCTGGAGCTGCCCGCCGCACTGCGCACGACCGTGGCCAAGGGCAAGTACCTCAACGCCGCCACCGAGAAACAGCCGGTCGCCGTGCTCGGCGCGGCCGCCGCGAGCCGCCTGGGCATCGCCGAGGTCCACACGGGGATGCGCATCTGGGTCGGCGGCCAGTGGTTCTACGTCGCGGGGATCCTCAATCAGGCGACCCTGACGCCCGAGATCGATTCCTCGGTGCTGGTCGGCTACCCGGCCGCGCAGAAGTACCTGGACTTCGACGGCCACCCGTCCACGGTCTACGTACGCTCCGAGACCGACCAGGTCACCAACGTCCAGAAGGTACTGGCCGCGACGGCAAATCCGGAAAACGCCGACGAGGTCAGCGTCAGCCAGCCCTCGGCCGCTCTCGAAGCCCGCGCCGCCACCCAGTCCGCGCTGAACGGACTGTTCCTCGGCCTCGGGGCGGTGGCCCTGCTCGTCGGCGGCATCGGAGTCGCCAACACCATGGTCATCTCGGTGCTCGAACGCCGGTCCGAGATCGGGCTACGACGCGCACTCGGCGCCACCAAGGGCAACATCCGCCTCCAGTTCCTGGCCGAGGCGATCCTCCTCGCCGCGCTCGGCGGCGTCGTGGGGGTGGCGCTGGGTGTCATCGCCACCACGGTCTACGCCCAGGTCAAGGACTGGGCCACCGTCGTCCCGCCGCTCGCTTGGGGAGGGGGCCTCCTCGCGGCCATCGCGATCGGCGCCGTCGCCGGCCTGCTTCCCGCGCTGCGCGCCGCCCGCATGCAGCCCACCGAAGCTCTCCGGACCACGTAGTGCCTGTGGCCGGTCAGTACCTGTGGCCGGCTGACACGGCTCACCCGGCGTCGTACGACGCCCTCCTGCTCCGTACCCGCGTACGACCCCCGCGGCGCGGGTACGGTCCCCGGCTTCGCCCGGAATCTCCCGATGGGATTCCGGGCGAAGTTGCGTGTGGGGCAGCCGCCCACACGCACCGCTGCCCCTGGGTCGCCATCCGCGGGGGCAGGCCCCTGTCGATAGGGGGGCGATCACGAGATATCTTGATGTCGAGCAATGTTGCAGACGTGGAGCGGAGCACCGGTGACTGACTCGACCATCATCTATACGCACACCGACGAGGCCCCGGCCCTGGCGACGTATTCGTTCTTGCCTGTGGTCGAGGCCTATGCCTCGACGGCCGGGGTCAATGTAGAGAGCCGTGACATCTCCCTGGCGGGGCGGATCATCGCCAGCTTCCCCGAGCGTCTCCCGGACGCCCAGCGGATCGACGACGCGCTCGCCGAGCTCGGTGAGCTCGCCAAGACGCCCGGGGCGAACATCATCAAGCTGCCGAACATCTCGGCTTCGATCCCCCAGCTGAAGGCGGCGATCGCCGAGCTGCAGCAGCAGGGCTACGCGCTGCCGGACTACCCGGACGACCCGCAGACCGACGAGGACAAGGACGTCCGCGCGCGCTACGACAAGGTCAAGGGCAGCGCCGTCAACCCCGTCCTGCGCGAGGGCAACTCCGACCGCCGTGCCCCCGCGTCGGTCAAGAACTACGCCAAGGCGCACCCGCACCGGATGGGCGCCTGGTCGTCCGACTCGAAGACGAACGTCGCGCACATGGACACCGACGACTTCCGCTCCACCGAGAAGTCCGTGGTCGTCCCCGAGGACGGCACGCTGCGCATCGAGCTCGCGGGTGACGACGGCACCACCACGGTCCTGCGTGAGTCCGTACCCGTGCTCGCCGGCGAGGTCGTGGACGCGTCCGTCATGCGCGTCGCGGCGCTGCGCGAGTTCTTCACCGCGCAGGTCGCCCGCGCCAAGGCCGAGGGCGTCCTGTTCTCTGTGCACCTGAAGGCCACGATGATGAAGGTCTCCGACCCGATCATCTTCGGCCACGTGGTGCGCGCCTTCTTCCCGAAGACGTTCGCCGAGCACGGTGCGTCGCTCGCCGCGGCCGGCCTGACCCCGAACGACGGTCTCGGCGGCATCCTCAAGGGCCTGGAGTCGCTGCCCGAGGGCGCGAAGATCAAGGCGTCCTTCGAGGCCGAGCTCGCCGAGGGCCCCGCCCTGGCGATGGTCGACTCCGACAAGGGCATCACCAACCTGCACGTACCGAGCGATGTCATCGTCGACGCCTCCATGCCGGCCATGATCCGCACCTCCGGTCACATGTGGGGCCCGGACGGCCAGGAGGCCGACACCCTCGCGGTCATCCCCGACAGCAGCTACGCCGGCATCTACCAGGTCGTCATCGACGACTGCCGCGCGAACGGCGCCTACGACCCGTCGACGATGGGCTCGGTCTCGAACGTCGGCCTGATGGCGCAGAAGGCCGAGGAGTACGGCAGCCACGACAAGACCTTCGAGATCCCCACCACCGGCACGGTGCGGGTCCTCGACGGAGCCGGCAACGCCGTCCTTGAGCACGCGGTGAGCGCCGGCGACATCTGGCGCATGTGCCAGGCCAAGGACCTCCCCATCCAGGACTGGGTCAAGCTCGCCGTCACCCGCGCCCGCGCGACCGGCAACCCGGCCGTGTTCTGGCTCGACGAGGGCCGCGCGCACGACGCCAGCCTCATCACCAAGGTCAAGACGTACCTGGCCCAGCACGACACCGACGGTCTCCAGATCGAGATCATGGCGCCGGAGAAGGCGATCGCGTTCTCGCTGGAGCGCATCCGCCGCGGCGAGGACACGATCTCGGTCACCGGCAACGTGCTGCGCGACTACCTGACCGACCTGTTCCCGATCCTGGAGCTCGGTACGAGCGCCAAGATGCTCTCGGTCGTACCGCTCATGAACGGCGGCGGACTGTTCGAGACCGGTGCAGGCGGCTCCGCGCCGAAGCACGTCCAGCAACTCGTCAAGGAGAACTACCTGCGCTGGGACAGCCTGGGTGAGTTCCTCGCCCTCGCGGTCAGCTTCGAGCACCTCGCACAGACCACGGACAACGCGCGCGCCCAGGTGCTCGCCGACACCCTGGACCGCGCGACCGCGACCTTCCTCAACGAGGACAAGTCGCCGAGCCGTCGCCTCGGTGGCATCGACAACCGCGGCAGCCACTTCTACCTGGCGCTCTACTGGGCGCAGGAGCTGGCGAAGCAGACCGAGGACGTGGAGCTCGCCAAGGCGTTCGCGGCTCTCGCCACGACGCTGGCCGAGCAGGAGCAGACGATCGTCGACGAGCTGATCGCCGTGCAGGGCTCGCCGGTCGACATCGGCGGCTACTACAAGCCCGACCCGGCGAAGGCCTCGGCCGTGATGCGTCCGTCGAAGACGTTCAACCAGGCCATCGCGACCCTGGGCTGACACAAGCCGCGGACGGGGGGCGGTCACGCCGCACAGGCGACCGCCCTCCGTCCGCTTTTTTGCGTTCTCCTTTTGCGTTCTGCTCTTATGCGTCTACGTCGTTCAGGCCGTGTTCAGTTCGTAGAAGCCCCTGCCGAACGTAGCCGCCACCAAGCGGTGGTGCCCGGCGTCGTACTCGATGTCGTCCACCGGAACCGCAGGCATGCCCCGGCCCAGGCGGAGCCACTGCCGGCCGCCCGTCGCGGACGTGAACACGCCCTGGTCGGTAGCGGCGTACAGGAGCTTGCCGCGCCCGACGACGAGGTCGTTGACGGGTGCGTCAGGCAGGTTGCCCGACAGGTCCTTCCAGTGCTTGCCGCCGTCCGTGCTGCCGTACACATGCGCCAGCCCCGACCCGGCGCGGTAGGCGGAGTGGGTCGTGTACACCCGGTCGGGATCGGCCGGGTCGACGACGACCCGGGTCACCCACGGCCGGCCCTCGGCCAGCTTCGTCCAGGTCGCGCCCAGGTCCTTGGTGACCCATACGCGGCCGTCGTCGGTGCCGGCGTACACGGTGCGTCCGTCGCCCGCCGGTGCGATCGAGGTGATGGTCCCGTAATTGGTGTAGATCGGGTCGGGACCCGGGCCGCCGGACAGGTCGGAGCTGATGGGCTGCCAGGTCGCGCCGCCGTCCGTGGAGCGGTTGAGCACCTCGGAGCCGTAGTAGAGGATCTTCGGGTCGCGGGGGTCGAAGACAACGGGCGTGAACCAGTTGCGGCGTTTGAAGGTGGTCTTGTCGGCGAAGTAGGTGAGGGTGTCGCCCCCGTCTGTGGACCGGAAGCAGTTGCCGTACTGGTAGCAGGCGAAGACATTGTTCACGTCGGTCGGGTTGATGAGGTTCTCCTCCCCGTCCCCGCCGAGATACTCGTTGAAGCCGTCACCGCCCCAGGAGCGCAGCGAACCGTTGTCCTGGGCACCGCCGGAGATGCGTGAGGTGTCCTGCGGACTGATCGCCGCGCTGTAGAGCTGGGTGTACGGCTCGTGGCGGGCCTTGACCCACCCGCCGTCCCCGTTCGCGTCGGAGCGGTAGACCCCGCCGTCGTTGCCCAGGTAGACGCGGCCGGGTCGGCGCGGATCCCACACCATGGCGTGCTGGTCCACATGGATGCTGCTGTCGTCGAACGTCCAGGTGGCCCCGGCGTCCTTGGTCGTCATCAGCGGGACGCCGGCAACATGCACATGACGGGCGTCCGCAGGGTCGGCCCAGATCTTCCCGAACCACCAGCCGAACGACGACTGCGACCCGGTGAGGTTCGCATCCGCGGGGGTCCGGCTCCAGTTGTCGCCGCCGTCGGTGGAGGCGTAGAAGCCCTCGAAGGGGCCGCTGCTCTTGTTGACGATGGCGTAGACCCGTTCGCCCGCGACAGCGAGGCCGATCCGCCCCACATCCGGGCCCTGCGCGGGCAGGCCGCCGCCGAGCCGCTGCCAGCTCTTGCCGCCGTCGCCGCTGCGGAAGACGCCGGAGCCCACGCCGCCGTAGGTGCGCAGTTGGGGTGTGCGGCGGTGGTCCCACATCACGGCGTACAGATTCTTGCCCTGGACGACCACTTCGGTGGCGCCGGTGAACTCATTGGCCCCGGTGAGGATCCGCTGCCACGTCTTGCCGGCGTCGTCCGACCGGTAGACGCCCCGGTCGCCGCCGCCGTTGTAGAGCGATCCGGCCGCGGCGACGTAGAGACGACGCGGATTGCCGGGGTCCACCGTGATCGCGCTGATGGCGCCGGAGTCGCGCAGCCCGATCGAGCGCCAGTGGGCGCCCCCGTCGGTGCTGCGGTAGATGCCCGTCCCCTCGTAAGTGATGCTGCCGCCACCGGGGTTGGCCTCGCCGGTCCCGGCGTACAGGGCACCGTCGGGTCCCGTGGCGACCGCGCCCATGGCCTGCGTCCAGCTGTCGGGCCACGCGGACTCGAAGGTCTGCCCGGCGTCCGTGCTGCGCCATATCCCGCCGCTGGCCGCTGCGGCGTACACGGTGTCGGCGCGTTTGGGATCGAGCGCCAGCGAGACGATGCGACCGCCGATGTTCGTCGGGCCGACCGACTTCCAGCGCCCGCCGGCCGTGGGCAGTTGACGGGCTTGCGCAGCGGCGTCCTCGTGGGCGTGGCGCGGAATCGGCTGTCCCGGCAAGGTCTTCTGCAGGTACCGGTACTCGGCGGGCGCGGAGGGTCCACGCACGGGCCGGTACACGTCGGGCGGACCCGGGGGCGCCGCGACCGCCGGCGCCCCGATCAATAAAGCGCCCGCGAGCGGGGCGAGGACGAGGTGAAGCAGACGTCTGTGCATGGGCACCCTCTTCTCGGCATGGCCACTTCAAACCGTGCCGAGGTTACGAGAGACTGCCGCACTGCAACAGAAGGCCGCGCGCTTCTGCCACGCCATCGGGACGTCGGGTGCCGTCCGGGTCAGTCCTTGACCTCGAACGTGCGGGACGTCGCCGTGAACGGGCCGATCCCGCCGAGGAAGTTCTTGGCGTCGCCGTGGTAGCGGATCCGGTAGCTGCCCGGCTCCGCGTCGGCCGGAATGTCCCAGGTCACGGTCGCCCGCGAAGCCATGAGGCCCTCGCGCCTCCAGCGGAATGTCGTCGACCAGTCGCCGTCGTCGGCGATGCGCCGCCAGTTCGAGCCGTCCAGGCGCTGCACTTCGAGGTAAGTGCCGTGCCGGTGCAGGTTGTTGTTCGGATGCGCGCCGACGAACACCGCCGCGGCCTGCTGCCCACCGTTGTAGGAGGCAGCGGGCTGGGTGAGTACGTCGCCGAACCGCCGCCCCAGCGGTGGAGTGTCAGGCCCGTTGTCCGGCTGCCGGAACAGCTGTCGGCCGGACAGGTCCGGTGGCACGGACCCGCGTGGGACCGGCTCACCCGCGCGCATCGAGGTGGCCAGCCCGGCGGCGGTCTGCTGGAGAGCGGGCAGCTCCCAGCGGCCGAAGAGCGTACTGCCGCCCTCGTACTGCTGCTTGTCGTACTCCTCGGGCGTGGTCACGTAATGCATGTACGCATTGCTGTACCCGGCCACGAGGACGTTCTTGATGTCGGCGCCGACGATCTCCGCCACCGTCCGCCGCAGGCGCAGCCCCGCGACGACGGTGACCTCCCCGGGGACACCCACGAGGTAGAGACCGCCGATGCGGACCAGCTGGACGGGAACCTGCTCCTGCACCCAGGGGTAGACCGCGTTCATCGCGCCGACGGGCACCACGATGCCCTTCGGGGACTGGCACTGCTTCAACTCCTCGTCCGCGCCGTAGAGGACGGTCTTCGAGACCGCGTCCCACACCGGGTTCTCGCCCTCCTTGAAGACCGGGAAGGCCGGACCGTCCTCGGTGCTGCCCGCGGCCATGGCGGCGCCGATCGCCGGCTTGCAGGTGCGGTGCTCCCTGCCGTCGCCGGTGAACGCCGGGCCGACCGTGGTGTTCGCCAGGTCGACGTAGGTGAGCCGGGAGTCGACCGCCCCGTCGAGCCGCTGTCCCGTGTCGTCGAGCTGGTCGTGTGCCGCGTCGTACTGGCGGAGTCCGATCTCGCGGGTGCTCTCGAACTCTGTGGCGGGCAGCTCGTCTGCCGGTTTGAGCGCGATGTTCGGGGACATGTCGCCGGCGTTGGTCTGTGCGAAGGCGGAGACGAAGTCCGGTTCGGCGTCGGCGAGGTAGTCGACGTGGGCACTCTCGCGCTCCCACCGGTAGGCGGCGTACCCCTTGTTGTCCGAATTGATCAGCTTGTTCTCGCCGGTCATCGAGGTGTTGTGGGTGGGGAACCAGTTGATCGCGCCCACCGGGCGGCCGCCCCGCTCAATGCGCAGCAGTGAGGTCTGCGGATCGCGACCCTCGGGGAAGAACTCCTTGTCCCGCCGGTTGTTGTCGAACGCGGCCCTGGAGCGGTTGACGTTGGCATTGTGCAGCTCGCCGTGGGTGAGGGTCAGCGACGCGGGCGCGAGGTCGGCCTGCGCGCGCGTCACCGACTCCACCATGCCGTCCGTGATGGCCGCGAAGGTCTTCTCGTGGTAGCCCTTCGTCGTGAGGTTGTAGAGCAGGTGGTGCGAGTAACCACCGGGCCCCGAGTGCGAGTGTGTTGCCGTGATCAGCACGTTCTGCTCGGTGTAGAGGTCGCCGTAGCGCTCGGCCAGCCGTTTCAGCACCCGCTGGTGCACGCTCTCGAAGATCATCGGTGAGTCGGCGACGATGAGCAGCACGCGTCTGCCGGTCGCCCGGTCGACGATGACGAACGACCGCGAACGCAGCCTCGTGTGCAGCCCCTCGGCGACCTGGTCGGTCCGGCCGTACCCCATCATCCCCGTCGCGGCCACTTCTCCGGTCGCGTCGGCGATCCCGCGGCCCACGAGGTACGGCTCGGGGGCGGGCGTGGGGGTCGAGTCCTGCGCCGCCGCGGGGGCGGCGATGCCCAGCAGGGCGAGGGCGGTGACGACGGCGGTCGTACGCCACCGGCTCAGCCGGTGCGCCGGTCCGACAGCGTGCGGCTTCGGGCTCGTGCTCACCGGGCCT
Organism: Streptomyces spiramyceticus; assembly: GCF_028807635.1. Classification (NCBI taxonomy): domain Bacteria; kingdom Bacillati; phylum Actinomycetota; class Actinomycetes; order Kitasatosporales; family Streptomycetaceae; genus Streptomyces; species Streptomyces spiramyceticus. The sequence continues at coordinate 124,764 of NZ_JARBAX010000001.1, read as the reverse complement.
CCGACTCCAAACCTGACAGAGTTTCAGCTTTGAAGTTAGCATCGTGATCATGACAACTTCAAGCCCTCGGCTCGGCCCTCGCATGTCGGTTACTGCCACTCCTGCTTGCGGTCCGCGTCAGACGCGTTCCCGTACCTCCGCCACGACTTCCTTGTCCAGCGCCGCCCGCACCAGCGCCGCCGCCAGCACGGCCGGGCCGCGGTCGTCCGCCAGGGCAGCCAGCTTGTCCGGCGACTTGGGCAGGCCGAGGCGTTCCGCGCCCTGAAGTGCCTTGCCGTCGATGTACGGCGCCGCCTCCGGCCACACGGCCTGCGCCTCGCGCAGGAAGATGTCCGCACCGGCCGGGCCCATGCCCGGGGCCCGGCGCAGCCTTGTCCGCAGCTCGTCGAGATCGCCGTCGGCCTCCTCGCGCAGGCGGCGCAGGTCGCCGCCGTACTCGTCCAGCAGCAGTTGCGCCGCGTCGCCGAGCTGGGTCGCGGTCCGTTCGTCGTAGCGCCGGTAGCCGCCCTCGCCGAGGGCGTCGACGCGCTGCTGCCAGGTCGCGTCGGCCATCTTGCGCGGAGTGCGCATGCCGTGTTCGAACAGCGCACGTGCCGCGGCCACCGCCACGGATGCCCGGATGCGGGCGCTGAGGAGATGGCTCAGGACGAGGAGCTGGTAGAGGGGCTGGGGGGTGTCGCGCAGTCGGATGCCCGCCTCGTCGGCGTAGGTCTTGCCGTACTCGTCGAGCAGGGCTTCCACCGTCTTGCGGTCCTCGCGGTCGGTCATGACGGTTCTCCCAGTTCTCGCGGCAGGTCTGCCGGTTCCTCGGCGGCGACCTGGCGCAGGGTGCGCCCCGTACGGGCCGAACGGGCGCGGTGCGGGTCCGGCGTACCGGGCTTGCCGTGGACGGCCCGCTTGTCGTCGGCCTTGATCAGCAGCCACGCTTCCTCGCCGGGCTCGTCGCCCTCGTGGCCGCCCCGGAAGCGGGTGAGGGCGAACTCGCCGTGCAGCTTGGTCCCGTCGAGCCGGAAGGTGGCGTGCCCCTTCTCCAGGGATTCGTCGAACGGTACGGGCCTGCCCCGCCGGTCGTGGCTGAGCGGCTCGTACGTGCCCTGGTCCCAGACGATGACCGTGCCGCCGCCGTACTCGCCGCTCGGAATGACGCCCTCGAACTCGCGGTACTCCAGCGGATGGTCCTCCGTCGGCACGGCCAGCCGCTTGTCGTGCGGGTTCTCCGACGGGCCGCGCGGTACGGCCCACGACTTCAGTACGCCGTCCACTTCCAGCCGGAAGTCGAAGTGCATGCGGCGCGCGTCATGGATCTGCACGACGAAGCGCGGGGCGCCGCCCGCCTGCTCGCCGTCGCCGCGTGGCTCCGAGGTCGTGTCGAAGTGCCGTTTGCCGCGGTAGGTCCGCAGCGTGTCGTCGTCCTTCACGGCTGAGTCCCTTGAGTTCCTCTGGTACGGATTTCGTCCGTACCTCCACTGTGCCGCCGCGGGTCACCGACCGCACAATGGCCGATTCACCTGCGGGTCACTTGCCTGCAGCGGGGCGGGCGCGTACGTGCATCCGCTCGCCCTGCTGTCCGAACAGGCTGAGGAATTCGACCGGCTCCGGGCCCGCGTTGGCCCAGGCGTGCGGCGTGCGGGTGTCGAACTCGGCGACTTCCCCGGCCGTGAGGACGAAGTCGTGCTCGCCCAGGACGAGCCGCAGCCGGCCCGCGAGGACGTACAGCCACTCGTAACCCTCGTGCACCCGCTGTTCGAGCTCCCCGCTTCCGCCGTGACCCGGAGGCATGACCTGCTTGTACGCGACCAGGCCGCCGCGTTGGCGGGTCAGCGGGATGAAGGTCATGCCGTGGCGCGTGAACGGGCGTGGGTGGATGCGGGGATCGCCGGTCGCCGGCGCGTCCACGAGTACGTCCAGTTGTACGCCGTGGGCCCTCGCCAGGGGCAGCAGGAGCTCCAGGGTCGGTTTGCGCTGCCCGGACTCCAGGCGCGAGAGCGTACTGAGCGAGATTCCGGTGGTCTCGCTCAGCTGGGCCAGGGTGGTGCCGCGTTCCCGGCGCAGCGCCCGCAGGCGCGGTCCCACGGCGGTCAGCACACTTGCGAAGTCGTCGTCTGCCATCTCTCCATTTGCCGACCCGGCAACAAACTTTGTCAAGCGCCGGGGTCCGGGCGGACCATCTCCCACGAATGGAGGTACCAGACATGACCGTACAGAGAGAGCAGGCGGCGCAGCAGGAGCGCTACGACGTCGTGGTCGTCGGTGGTGGCGCCGCGGGGCTGAGCGGCGCACTCACCCCCGCCCGGGCACGCCGCTCGGTGCTGGTGATCGACGCCGGCCGGCCCCGCAACGCCCCGGCCGCCCACGTCCACGGCTACCTCGCCCGCGAGGGGACGCCCCCCGCGCAGCTGCTCGCCGAGGGCCGCGCGGAAGTGACCGGCTACGGCGGCGAGATCGTGACAGGGAGCGTCGTGACGGCCGAGCGCATGGACGCCGGGGGCTTTCGCGTCGTACTCGAAGACGGGGCAGCGGTCGAGGCGGACCGACTGCTGGTGACGACCGGCCTGGTCGACGAGCTGCCCGAGGTGCCAGGCGTGGCGGAGCGGTGGGGGCGCGAGGTGCTGCACTGCCCGTACTGCCACGGCTGGGAGGTGCGCGATCGTCCGATCGGAGTCCTGGCCACCGGGCCGCTCGCGGTGCATCAGGCCCTGCTGTGGCGGCAGTGGAGCACGAACGTGACTCTCTTCCTGCACACCTGGGCGGGAGTGGGCGAGGAGGAGTACGAGCAGCTCGCGGCCCGCGACATCGCCGTGGTGGACGGGCGGGTGACCGGTCTGGAGATCACCGGCGACCGCCTCACCGGCGTGACCCTGGCCGACAGCCGGTCGGCCGGCTGCGAGGCCCTTGTCGTCGCCCCGCTCTTCACCGCACGCGGCGGCCTCCTGGCGGGCCTGGGCCTTGAGCCGACCGAGCAGGAACGGGACGGACATGTGATCGGCAGCTACATCGCCGCCGACCCGACCGGCGCGACCGCCGTGCCCGGCGTGTGGGTGGCCGGCAATGTCGCCAACCTGACGGAACAGGTCATCGGCGCCGCCGGTGCCGGCGTGCGCGCCGCCGCGGCGATCAACGCCGACCTCGTCGCCGAGGACACCCGCCGGGCCGTCGCGCACCGGGCCGTCGCACACAGTAGGACATGGGAGGACACACCGATGACAAAGGATGCCAAGTCGGGCGCGGAGCTCAAGTCGGGCGCGGAGCTCTGGGACGCCCGGTACGCCGAGAGCGACCGCATCTGGAGCGGGAACCCCAACGCCGCCCTGGTCCGTGAAACCACCGGCCTGAAGCCGGGCAGGGCCCTGGATCTGGGCTGCGGCGAGGGAGCCGACGCGATCTGGCTCGCACAGCAGGGATGGCGAGTCACCGCCACAGACATCTCCGGAATCGCCCTCGGCCGTGCGGCCGGGCACGCGGCAGAGGCGGGAGTGGCCGACCGGATCGACTGGCAGCGGCACGACCTGGGCGAGTCGTTCCCCGCAGGCGAATTCGACCTGGTCTCCGCCCAGTTCCTGCACTCCTGGGGCGAAATGCCGCGCGAGAAGATCCTGCGGACGGCTGCCGCGGCCGTCGCGCCCGGCGGCGTACTCCTGATCGTCGGACATGCCGGGTACCCGTCGTGGGAGCACAACCACCCTGCCGACGTGGCCTTCCCCACGCCGGATGAGGTTCTCGAAGCGCTTGAGCTGCCGGAAGGGCAGTGGGAGGTGCTGGTCAGCGAAGAACACGAGCGGATCCAGACCCGGCCGGAAGACGGGCAGCCCGGCACCCGTACGGACAACACGCTCAAGGTGCGGCGCACCGGCTGAACCCTCCCGAGTTCAGGGCCGGGCGGGCCGCTGCGCGAGCCAGTCGTACGCCGCCCTCGCCGTGAACTCGCTCTGGCCGCCCGGGAAGAGCAGCCCGGCCGTGGCGAACGCCGGGTCGGTGTCCGTGCCGTCGACGTAGGGGACCGCGATGCAGCGCATGCCCGCGGCGTGCGCTGCCGTCGCGCCGGCCGGGGCGTCCTCCAGGACCACACAGTCGGCGGGCGCGGCGCCGATCCTGCGGGCGGCCTCCAGGAAGACATCGGGCGCGGGCTTGCCGTGCGGCACCTCATCGGCGGAGACGACGGCGGTGATCAGGGCGTCCAGGCCGGTGCAGGCGAGCACGGCGTCGATGGCGGTGCGCGAGGACCCCGAGGCCACGATCATCGGGGTCCCCTCCGCGTGCAGCCGCTCGGCGAACTTCCGCATCTCGGGAAACACTTCGGTCGAGGCGCCGGCCAGTTCCAGATAGAGCCGGTTCTTCTCGGCGAGGAGCTCGTCGAGCGGCGCCTCGATGCCGTACCGCTCGCGCAGCGCCATCAGCGTCTCGCGCGTGCTGATCCCGATGAAGCGGGCGTGCACCTCCCACGTGAAGTCCGTGGTGCCGCGCCGGGCGAGCAGCCGTCGGCCCGCCTCGTAATAGTTCGGCTCGCTGTCGACGAGCGTTCCGTCGAGATCGAAGATGACCGAGGTACCGTGCGGGGTGCTCATGGCACCAGCATGCCAAGCCGGTGACTACGGGGTTCTGGCGGCCGCCCTGCCCACCGCCTCGACCAGCGGCAGCAGCCGGTGCGGCACGCGTTCGCGCAGTGCCACCTCGGTACGCGTCCGTACGACGCCCGGCATCTGGATCAGCCGCTGGATGACGTCCTCCAGGTGCCCGTTGTCGCGCGCCACCACCCGGGTCAGCAGGTCACCGCCGCCCGTGATGGAGAACGCCTCGATGATCTCCGGTACGGCCGCCAGCGCGTCGCCCACCTCGTCGAGGTGGCCCTGGGTTACCTCGATGTGGACGAAAGCGAGGACGGGGTGGCCGAGCGCGGCGGGGGAGAGGGCGGGACCTGTACCGGTGATCACTCCGTCCCGCTCCAGCCGCTCCAGCCGGGCCTGGAGCGTCCCGCGCGCGATGCCCAGGACGCGGGCGTACTCGCGCACGCTGGTGCGGGGCTGCTCGATGAGCAGGCGCAGGATGCGGGTGTCGAGTTCGTCCACCGCCATGATCCGTTGGCCTCCTTCTGGCTCGGTTCTCGGATCGCTTACTGTACCAATGGCTCAGTGGTTCCAGGGCGAGTTGAGCCACCGTGCCACTTGATGCTTTCCTTTGTGTATTCATGGCGCCGCGCAGCGCCGGACCGGCAACGAAGCCGCTCCCGGACAGCGGCGCCTTTCCCATGTCCGTGAAGATCGGTTCGCCGAGGGGGGCGGTCACACCGTCGTGAAGAGGATGTTCAGCGCTCCTGATCCGGGGCTTCTGCGTCTGCGCGTGTCCACGCGCGCCGTCATCGGGGTGGGGCTCTCGGTGGCCGCGGCCGAACTGGCCGGGCTGTCCCTGACCGCCTCCATCACCGCGGGACTCGCCGCGCTCCTCGCGCTCTTCACCGTCCAGGATGCGACGGTCCGCCGCCAGGTGGTCACCACCGCGCTGCTGCCGCTCGCCGGTTTCCCCGTACTCGCCCTGGCGACCGCCCTCCACGAGCACCCGCTCCCTCGCGACCTGGCATTCCTCCTGGTGGTCTTCTGCGGCGCGTACGCCAGGCGCTGGGGGCCGCGCGGTCACGCGCTCGGGATCTTCGCGTTCATGCAGTTCTTCGCCACCCAGTTCCTGCACGCGCAGCCGTCCCAGCTGCCCGAGCTGTACGCCGCTGTCGCGCTCGCCGTCGCCGCCTCATCCGCGGTCCGCTTCGGCGCGTGGTGCATCGAGCGGCGCACTCCGCCGCCCGCCGCGCCCGCCCCGCTGACCGGGCGCCGTCTCGCGCGCCCCACCACCCGCCAGGCATTCCAGGTCACCGCCGCGTGCGCGTTCGCGCTGGCGCTGGGGCAACTGCTCTCGCAGGAGCGCTGGTACTGGGCCGTGGGCACCGCGTGGTGGATCTTCGTCAACACCACCGCGCGCGGCGAGACGCTGGTACGCGGCTTCCGTCGCGTACTCGGCACGGTCGCCGGCATCGCCGCCGGCCTGCTGATCGCGGTCCCCGTCGCCGGGTCGCCCGCGCCGACGGCCGCCCTGGTCGCCGTCTGCGTCTTCGGCATCTTCTACACGGCGGCGCCCTCGTACAGCTGGATGATGTTCTTCGTGACCGTCATGGCCGGTCTGCTGTACGGACTCCTCGGCGTCCTGCACCCCGGCTTGCTCCTCCTGCGCTTCGAGGAGACCGCCGTCGGCGCACTCGGCGCGGCCGTCGCCGTCGCCGTCGTCCTGCCGGTCACCACCCACGGGACGACCAACGCCTGGATCCAGCGCGCGCTGCACTGCGTACGCGCCTGCACCGCCGACGCCGCCCGGCGGCTGGCCGGGGACACCGCCGCCGACCCGGCGCCCCGGGTGGCCGAACTGGAGCTGCTCCTCGGCCGGGTACGGCACACGCTCGCCCCGCTGGTGCACCCGCTGAGCCCGCTGCGCGCCCGCAAGGCGCGTGCCCGCCAGGTCATCGCGTTGCTCGACGACTGCGCCCGGCTGGTACGGGCCCTCGCCTCCGTGGCCGCCGACCCCGACGCCTCCCACGATGCGCGCCTCGCCGCCGCCTGCTGGCGCGTCGAGGCCGCCGTCGAGGCGCTCGTGTCGCCGGGGGCCGAGATCGAGGGGCCGCCGGTTCAGCCCGTACAGGCACCGGCGCACCACCCGGGCGCCGAGGCCGCGCTGAGCCATCTCCACGAGCTGGAGCAGGCGCTCGCCGAGCTCGCCACTCCCCTGCGCACCTCTCCGCGCGCCCCCGTCGTAAGCGCCTGAGCTGCGGCCTGGACAGGAGGTCGCCGAATGAGGCAGATGCAATCAACACGGACAGGGTGGATCAGCGTGTGCGAGGGGTAGACCCGGCCGCACCACACGGGTGACCGGCACGGGCCGTGCGGAAACGGCCCGTGCCCCTTCGGCACTTGGGGGTGCCCGCACCATGCGCAAGTACCGCCGGCGAGCCGCAGACCAGGACCAGGACCAGGACCAGGCCCAGGCCCAGGCCCAGGCCCAAGACCAGGACCAGGACCTCTGGCGCCCCGCTCCCTGCCCTGTACCGAACAGCCGAACGGGCGCTTTCTCAGACAGGCCGGGGAGTTCATCCGGCTCCACCACCGCAAGGCATGGGAGGTACCCCCATCCGACCACCACACCGAGTCGCTGCGCTTCCTCGCCCACCTGGAACGGGAGGAGGCGAGGGGCCGCCGGGCCGGGGCCGACTGGGCGTGGATCGTAATCGCGGCCCGGCAGAATGTGATCCACAGCTGTCTCGGAAAGGGGCTCCACGGTGAGCAGCAGCAACGCGGCAGGGCGGGCGTTCATAGGGTCGTTCACGTCGGCAGGGGGCCGGGGGATCATCGCCGCCGCCGTGGACCCGGAGACGGGCGGGCTGACCCTCCTGGGGGCCACCGACGCCGTCGCCGACCCTTCGTACCTCGCGCTCGCGCCCGGCGGTTCGGCCCTGTACGCGGTGAGCGAGACCGAGGACGGGGCGGTCGCGGCGTTCGACGTGACGGGCGACGGCGCCCCGCAGCCACTGGGCAAGCCGGTGCCGGTGGGCGCCGCAGCGCCCACCCATCTCGCCCTCGCCGCCGGGCACCTGGTGACCGCCAACTACGGCTCGGGCAGCGTCACGGTCCTCCCCGTCGGCGCGGACGGCGCCCCGGAGGCGGCCACCGGCGTACTGCACCACCGCGGCAACGGCCCGGACGAGGACCGCCAGGCCGGGCCGCACGCGCACCAGGTGCTGCCCGACCCCACCGGGCGCTGGGTGCTCAGCGTCGACCTCGGAACCGATTCCGTACGGGTCTGCCAACTCACCACCCCCACCGGAACGCTGCGTGTGCACACCGAGACCGCGCTGCGGCCCGGGTCGGGCCCCCGCCATCTGGCCTTCCACCCGGACGGCGGTCACGCGTACGTCCTCAACGAACTGGAGCCGACCGTCACGGTCTGCCGCTGGGACGCCGAGTCGGGAGTGCTTGTGCCGCTCGCTGAGGCCCCTGTGGTGCCGCCGGGCACGGAAGGGGCGACGTACGCCTCCGAGGCCGTCGTGGAGCACGACGGGCGCTTCCTGTGGGTGGCCAACAGGGGGCACGACAGCATCGCTGTCCTCGCACTCGACGCGGGCGGGGCGCGGGCGGAGCTGGTGACGACGGTGGAGTGCGGCGGGCACTGGCCGCGCGACCTCACCGCGGACCCTTCCGGACGCAGGCTGTACGTGTCCAACGAACGCTCGGGAGACGTCATCTGGTTCGACATCGACCAGGAGACGGGCATCCCGCGCCGGGCGGGCTCCATCGAGGCGCCTGCGGCGTCCTGCGTCGTCTTCGCCTGACACCCTCGGCATCCCTGGTGCCCCTGGCGCCCCTGACACACAGGGAGGGCCCGCACCGAGTGATCGGTGCGGGCCCTCCCTGCCGTCTGCCGTTGTCCGACGTGGTGTGCCGTGTCAGTGGGTCGACATGCCCTGAGCCTGCTGCTGCGGGGCGATGCCGAGCGCCGTCGTGTAGTGCGACAGCGCGAGCTTGCCGATCGCCGGGTAGGCGCCCAGCGGCTCCGCCGTCGCGCAGTCCGCCTCCTTGACGGCCGCGTCGAGCAGGCTGTCCGGAACCTCCGGGCCGATCACGTACGGCGCGAGCGCGAGCTGCACCGAACCCGAACCGCGCAGCTGCTCCGCGGTGGCGGCGACCGAACCCTCCTCGTCGAGCGCGGCGGCTATGACCGGTACGGCGAGACGCGCGGCCAGCAGCATGCCGGTGATCCCGGCGGCCTGCACGGCCTCCTCGCCGCCCACCGTGGCCAGGATGATGCCGTCGGCCGCCGTGGCGACCGTGAACAGCCTGGCACGGTCGGCGCGGGACAGACCGGCCTCGGAGAGGCGCACGTGCAGTGCCTCCGCGAGCAGCGGGTGGGGGCCGAGGACGTCGGTCAGCTCGGCCGCGGCGCGGCTGTCCATGACTGCCTGCCGTATCCGGCGCATGAGGGCGCTTTCGGGACCGGCGAGCAGCGGTACCACGACGGCGACCGGGCCGTGCGGCTCTTCGACCTCGCGTCCCGCCGCGAGCGCCTGCTCGTAGCGGGCGGTGCGCTCGGCAGCGGTGTGCGCGAGGGCGTTTTCGAGCGTCGGGTACTCGGCGTTGTCGCCGTCGAGGTAGCCGATTCTGGCGTCAAGGCCGGGCAGCTCGGAACGGGCGATGCTGACGACTTCCTCCGCCAGGCTGCGCGAAGCGCTGCCCGGGGTGCCGGGGACGGCGAGGACAAGCGCGGGCGCGCCCTCGGGCGCCACCACGGGTTCCGGGCGGCGGTGCCGTCCGGGCTGGCGAGGTCGCGGCATTCGTACAGGCAGGCCGGATGCGGGCCCAGTGGGGGAGCTCATGGCGCCGCATGCTACTGGCTTTCGGGGTTGGGCCGTTCGGGGAGGGGGCATTCGAGCGGTGTCTGTCCCTATTTATCCCGTGAGTCGCTTTGAGTTCAACTGCCCTGCTCTGTCGGTACGTGCAACAGGCGCCCGTCGTGCGGCAGCCGCAGGTCGCCGGTGGCGAGCGATGCGGCGATGCGCACGGACCCGGCCAGCGGGTCACCGGCCGCCGATACGGTACGCGCGTGCGGCAGTCGAGCGGAGAGTTCGGCCCGCAGGGGTACGAGCAGCGGGTCGCCGATCTTGAACAGGCCGCCGGTGAGGGCGACTTCGCACTCCCCGGACGCCGGGCAGACGGCGGCAGCTGCGTCGGCGATGTGCCGGGCCGCCTCCCGCAGGATTCCCGCCGCGACGGGGTCGACAGTTTCGCGGGGTTCGCCGGTCCCGGCCGTGGCGCACCGGGCGACCTCCGGCGCGAAGGAGGCCAGTACGGCGGGCCGGTCGGTGCGCGGGTAGAGCAGGCCGGGCAGTTCGGGCGCGGGGCCGAAAACCGTCTCCAGTGCGGCGAGCAGCGCCGGGGAGCCCCCGGGACGCCCGTCATGGGCGCGCATCGCCGCTTCGAGCCCCGCCCGGCCGATCCAGGCACCGCTGCCGCAGTCGCCGAGCAGATGCCCCCAGCCGTCGGCTCTGCGCCAGGAGGCCAGGTCGGTGCCCAGGGCGATCATCCCGGTCCCTGCCGCCACTACCGCCCCAGGACGCTGACCGAGCGCCCCCGCGTACGCCGTGACGGCGTCGGCGGCGAGCGCGACGCGCCGTACTCCGAGCGCACTCTCCAACGCCGCCGGCAGCCGGGTGCGCAGGTCGTCACCCAGGGTCGCCATCCCGGCGGCGCCGACGGCGACAGCGCCGACGGCGACGGTGTCACCGACAGTCTCACCGGCGGTGTCCCGAGCGCCGCCTCCGGCACTGTCGAGCAGGGCGCGTGCCATGGGCAGCAACTGGTCCAGCAGATGCGCCGCGTCGATGCCGGCGGGACCCGTGCGGACGGGCTCGCGCGACGCGGTGGTCCGCGCACGCCCAATGTCCGAGGCGTCCGCGAGCGCCACCCGCAGCCCCGATCCGCCGGAGTCCACGCCCAGCACCCACCCGCCGGTGGGGCCGGGGCCCGGCGTCACGGCAGCCGCCAGTCCACCGGCTGCGCGCCCTGGCGGGCCAGCAGCTCATTGGTGCGGCTGAACGGCCGGGAGCCGAAGAAACCGCGGTCCGCCGACATCGGGGAGGGGTGCGCGGACTCGACGGCCGGCAGATCGCCGAGCAGCGGCCGCAGATTGCGGGCGTCACGCCCCCACAGCACGGACACCAGCGGTGTGCCGCGCGCGACCAGTGCCCGGATCGCCTGCTCGGTCACCTCTTCCCAGCCCTTGCCCCGGTGCGCTGCGGGCTTGCGCGGAGCCGTGGTGAGCGCCCTGTTGAGCAGCAGCACCCCCTGGCGCGTCCACGGCGTGAGGTCACCGTTGGACGGCCGGGGGAGACCGAGGTCGGTGTGCATCTCCCGGTAGATGTTCTCCAGGCTGCCCGGCAGCGGACGCACTTCGGGCGCGACGGAGAAGCTCAGCCCCACGGCATGTCCCGGCGTCGGATACGGGTCCTGGCCGACGATCAGGACCCGCACCTCGCTGAACGGCTGCTGAAACGCCCGCAGTACGTTCGCCCCGGCCGGTAGGTACGTCCGCCCGGAGGCGATCTCCGTACGCAGGAAGTCGCCCATAGCGGCGACCCGTTCGGCCACTGGTTCCAGAGCGTCCGCCCAGCCCGGCTCGACGATCTCTTTCAACGGTCTTGCTGCCACGGGGCGTCACTCTACTGGTGGCGCACCCGCCCGCATCAACCGATGGCCGGAGCTCGGCCGACGGTCCAGGGCCGCAGTCGATCGCCGTAGCTCGGCCGACGACCGCAGCTCAGCCCATGGCCGCCGCCCGTACGCACAGCACATCCGGCAGATGCGAGGCGAGCAGCTGCCAGCTGTCCCCGTCGTCCGCGCTCGCGAAGAGCTCGCCGTTGCGATTGCCGAAGTACACCCCCGCCGGGTCGGCGTTGTCCGTACAGAGCGCGTCGCGCAGCACCGTCCCGTAGTGCGCCTCCTCGGGCAGTCCGGCCGACAGCGGCTCCCAGGTCTTGCCCGCGTCACCGGTCCGGTAGACGCGGCATTTGTTGTCGGCGGGCACCCGGTCGGAGTCCGCGGTGATCGGGAAGACGTACGCCGTGTCCGCCAGGTGCGGATGCGCCGCGGCGGCGAATCCGAACGTGGAGGGCAGCCCGGCCCCGATGTCGGACCAGTTGGCTCCGGCGTCGTCGCTCCGGTAGACGCCCCAGTGGTTCTGCAGATACAGCCGGTCGGGATCGGCCGCATCCTGGGCGATCTTGTGTACGCACTGGCCGAACTCGGGATCGGGGTCGGGCAGGAAGACCGCCGACACCCCGCGGTTGGACGGTGCCCAGCTCGCCCCGCCGTCCAGCGAACGGAACACCCCGGCCGTGGAGACCGCGACCGTCAGAGCCTGTGCGTCACGCGGATCGGTGATTACGGTGTGCAGCCCCTCCCCGCCGCCGCCCGGCATCCACTGCGAGCGCGTCGGGTGCTCCCACAGCGGCCGTACCAGCTCGAAGGACTCTCCGCCGTCCTCGGACCGGAACAGCGCGGCGGGCTCGGTGCCGGCGTACACCACGTCGGGCGCCGCGGGCCAGGCCGGATGCAGCTGCCAGACCCGCTCCAGCGAGGCCCCGGTGAATTGCGGGAACTTCACCGCCGGCCGGGCGGGCTCGGTCCAGGTCTCGCCCAGGTCGTCGGAGTGGAAGACCGAAGGACCCCAGTGCGCGCTGTCCCCGCCGACGAGCAGCCTGGGCACCGCCCGGCGGGTGTCGATGGCGGTCGAATACACCGCCTGCGCGTTGAAATGCGGTCCGTCGAACTCCCACTGACCTCCGCGCCTGCGGCCGATGAAGAGTCCTTTTCGTGTACCTACAGTCAGCAGTACGTCGGTCATGACCGACACCTCCAGGACGCCGTTGTCTGAGATACGGGCCAGTGTGCACCCGCCCACTGACAATGGACCTTGCAGCGGGCGTTGTCGCAGTTCAGGGCGGTGGCGCGCCCTGAAGTCGGGGCAGCGGTCCTTTGAGTTCCGCCGTCGACGCATCCAGCAGCAGCGGCAGGAACCGGCCGACGAGCGCGCCCGGCGTCAGCCGGTCCGGTTCGACGTAACTCTGGCCGAGCGCCCCCTCCCGCATCGCGATCACCACCCTGACCAGCTCGTCGAGGTCGACCGTGGGCCGCAGCCCGGCCCGCTCGAACAGGTCCCGGTCGCGGGTGCGGCGGCCTTCGCGGGCGCCTGGGTGGACGGCCCCGGCTTCAGGGGCTTCAGGCCGGGCCGCAACCTCCTCTGGGACACCCTGTCCCAGCAGGTCGTCTACCCTCTGGCGCCCCGCCTGCGCGACGCCCAGGCCCCCAAGGGGATGTGCCTGCCCGCAGGCCCGGTCAACCGCGTCCTGCCCATGGTTCAGGAGCGGCTCCCGGTCCAACTGCTGCGCATCGGCCCCCTGTACCTCGTCGGCATCCCCGCCGAGGTGACGATCGTGGCGGGCCTGCGTCTGCGCCGTACAGTCGCCGAAATCGTCGGCGCGGACCTGGCGGACGTCCTGGTCGCGGGCTACAGCAATACGTACGCGCACTACGTGACCACACCGGAGGAGTACGACGCCCAGGAGTACGAGGGCGGCAGCACGCTCTTCGGCCGCTGGGAGCTGCCGGCCCTCTGCCAGAGCGTGGCGGGCCTGGCGGAGGCGATGCGGGACGGCAGGCGGGTCGCCCGGGGCACGCCGGAGCGCATCCGGCCGCAGCGCTCCCGGCCCCGGCGGCGCGGGCACGACGCGCCGCACCCCGGCCGGGCCTTCGGCGACGTCCTCGCCTTCGCCCGTACGGGCAGCCTGGTCACCGCCCGCTTCGTGGGCGCCCACCCGGGCAACGACCTGCACAGGGGCGGCACTTACCTCGCAGTGGAGCGGATGGGGGAGGACGGAGTGTGGACCGTGGTCGCCGACGACGGCGACTGGTCGACCACGTTCCGCTGGGCCAGGGCGGGGCAAGGGCGGGGGCGTCGTCGCCCACGGTGACGATCACCTGGGCCGTCCCGCCGGACGCCGAGGCGGGCACGTACCGGGTGCGGTACTTCGGCGACACGGCGGCGGGGCCTTTCACGGGGACGACGGCGCCGTTCGACGTGGGGCGCAGCACCTGACGCGCACGTGGAACCGGGGGACGTGGCGTCGTCGTGGTACCTCCGTAAGGGATCAGCGGTACCGAGACAAGGGGAGTGCGCCGGTGACTGTCGGGGCGGTGCGGATCGACGGGGACAGTTTGCTGCTGCCGGGCGGGGTGCAGGTGCGTTTCGTACGTACGCTGCGCCTGCCCGAGAAGGGGACGCACGCGCTGCCACCCGGGCTGGGGCACTTCCCGCTGCGCAGGGTCGAGGACTACCCGGACACCGCGCCGCAGCAGTGGCTGGCCAGGGGCGGCATCATGCTGCCCGTGTACTTGCGGGAGGCGATGTGGCTCAGCTTCGCCGGGACCGCGGAGCCGGGTGCCCTCCAGGTGGGCGTGGGCAAGGTGTGTGCCGTGTCGGGGAAGCCGTGGAGTGGCCGGCTGTCCCGTGACCCGCAGAACTACCTCGTGCTGCCCCGCCAGCCGTGGCTCGACGGCATCAACTCGGGCAAGGGCACGGTGCGCCAGTTCGTGGCGGTGCCGCTGGGCATGGGCGCGACGGTGGAGGGCCAGGTCACCGGTGAGGAGACGTGGGGCGGGCTCCAGTTGCAGTCCTTCCCCCTCACCGGCGCAGCCCTGGCCGCCTGGCGCGAGGAACAGCGCCGCGAGGCGGAGCGCCGGGCGGCGATGCCCCCGCCGCCCCAGCCCGGCGGCGGTTACGGATACGGGTACGGAGGGCCGGTGCCCGCCGCGCCCGCCATGGGCGCCGCTCCCTTCGGCAGGCCGGGCGGCGCCCCCAGGGCCCGGGCGGCGATGGGACTGGGCGTGGGCGGTTCCATGCGCCAGGAGGTCTACAAGGACGACCGGTCCGCGTCCGACTGGGCCGGGGAGCCGTCGGGCCGGGTCTTCGTCCACCTCGTGACGCCCCCGGAGTGGCGGCGTATCACGGGCGAGGAGCCCCCGCCGTCCCCCGTGGACCGGGCCGCGTACACGCGCGCCGGACTGCCCTGGTTCGACTACTACGACGCCGAGGGCGAGGACCTGGCGCCCTCCGAGACGCTGGGCGCGGTGCTGCCCGCCGGGGAGTGGCTGGGCGACGACCACGCACCGTGGCAGGAGCCCTCGCCGCACCAGGTGAAGCCGCTCGGCGACGCGCCGGGGAAGCCGGTGACCGACGGCGACTGGTAGGAAGCCCTTCACCGTGCGGCCGACTCCCTCCCGGACCGGCCGCACGGCACACTGATCGCCACGAACCCCGCGACCGCGACCCCGAGGTTCTCCTGGCCCAGGTGTCCGCCAGGGCGCCACCGCCTGGGTGGTGGCCGGGGACACGGCGATGCACCGCCAAGCCCCGGGGTGTGCGCCTGCTGCCGTACTTCGACGCGTACGTCATCGCGTCTCAGCCCCGGGAGCTGCTTCTTCCCCGGACCGGCCTATGAACGCGCACTGGCCGGCGGCCAGGCGGGCAACTACCCCCGTCCTGCTGGTGGACGGCGTCGCGGCCGGCGACGGGCACCAGCGCCGCTCCGGACGCAAGATCCACATCACGGTCGAGCCACTCGGCGCCCTCACCGCCGCGCAGCGCAAGGAGCTCGACGACCAGGTGAGGCGGGTCGGAGAGATCATGGAGGGCAGCACCGAACTCACCGTCGGCACGATCACGGTGGGCCCGCACGCCTGAGGAGACGAAGATGCCCGAGATCCGCATGCACACCCGTGACGGCGATACGCACCACGTCGAGGTCGCCCCGGGTCCCGCCGGCAACGCGGACGCGGGTCAGATCCACATCGGGGCGCACGGCAGCGAGTACGTCCCCCTCGTCGCCACCCCCGCGCAGGCCCGGGAGCTGGCCGCAGCCCTTCTGCGCGCCGCCGACGAGGCCGAGGCGCAGGCCACGGACACGTACGAGACCGTCAAGGCGGGCGAGCTGCGGCGCGGGGACGTGCGTACCGGCGAGCGCACGATCACGGTGGACCGCGTCAGGACCGACGGCGACACCGTCCACGTCACATGGACGTCGGACGTCGGGCGTCAGTGGACCCAGAGCTACGCCACGGAAGCGGACATCAGCCTCCGGCGTCGCGCGTAGTCGGTAGCCCGCAGCCCGCAGCCCGCAGTCCTTTGTCCGCCACGAACGGAAGTTTCTTGTGGTGCAGGGGAGTTGACCTGCCGTGGGCGCCTGCCTATGTTCTCGTTCGGGATTGTGGTCAATGTCCGATATTTCGAACGACACCAGGAGCCCGAATGAGCAGACTCAGACGCGCCTCGCGATCGCGTCCGTCCTGACCGGCCTCACGGCCGCACTCGTCACCGTTCCCGCCGAAGCTCCGGCGGCCGAAGCGGCCACCGACTACTCGATCACCGTCGACCCTGCCCGCACCGGCCCCGCGATCGACAAGTCGATGTACGGCGTCGTCTACATCACCACGGCCCGCACCGGCCTCACCCGCCCGCACCCGCTCGCCGGCTCCCTGCTGGTCCTCCCGGGCGCGGGTCAGGGCCTTCCCGCCACCGCCTTCGCAGGCTGACGAGGGGAGGAGGGCTGGGCGCGCGGCTCCCGGCGCCGGTTCAGACAGCGCGGTGGTACTGGTCGGGGACGTGGATGTCCCCGCCGAACTCCCGCGCCGCCTGCCGTGCCCAGTACGGGTTGCGCAGCAGCTCACGGCCCAGCAGGACCGCGTCCGCCTCACCGTTGGCCAGGATCTTCTCGGCCTGCCCGGGCTCTGTGATCATGCCGACGGCGGCGACGGGCAGGCCCGTCTCGGCCTTGACCCGCGCGGCGAACGGCACCTGGTAGCCGGGGCCCGTCGGGATGCGTACACCCGACGCGTTGCCGCCGGTGGAGACGTCCAGCAGGTCGACCCCGTGCGCCTTGAGGAGACGGGCGAAGCGGACGGTGTCGTCCGCCGTCCAGCCGTTCTCGTCGAGCCAGTCGGTGGCCGAGATCCGGAAGAACAGGGGCAGTTCTTCCGGCCACACCGCACGCATCGCGTCGACGACCTCGATCGCGAAGCGGGTCCGGTTCTCGAAGGAGCCGCCGTACTCGTCGGTGCGGTGGTTGCTGTGCGGCGAGAGGAATTCGCCGATCAGGTAGCCGTGCGCGCCGTGCACCTCGACGACCTCGAAGCCGGCGTCCAGCGCGCGCCGTGCCCCGTCGGCGAACTGCCCGACGATCTCCTTGATCCGGTCGGCCGACAGCTCGTCCGGTACGGGGTGGCCCTCGGCGAAGGCGACGGGGCTCGGTCCGACGGGCTGCCAGCCGTTGGCCTCGTCCCGCCCGACCGGCGCCCCGCCCTCCCAGGGTCGGTCGGTCGACGCCTTGCGTCCCGCGTGGGCGATCTGAATGCCCGCGACCGTGCCCTGGCTCTTGAGGAAGCGGGTGATCCGGCGCAGCGCCTCGACCTGCGTATCGTTCCAGATGCCCAGGTCGTACGGGCTGATGCGGCCCTCGGGGCTCACGGCCGTCGCCTCGACGAGGATCAGGCCGGTGCCGCCGGCCGCGCGGGCCGCGTAGTGGGCGAAGTGCCAGTCGTCGGCCACGCCCGCGTTCGGCCCGAAGGCTTCCGCCGAGTACTGGCACATCGGGGCCATCCAGACCCGGTTCGGGGCGGTCAGCGAACGCAGGGTGTAGGGCTCGAACAGGCTGCTCACGGCGGACTCCATTCACGACGGTGCCGGGGACGCGTAGTACGATACTCATCGTAGTACGGTGAATGTCAAACTACGATGGTTCTCGTACAATGGCATCCCTGAATGAAGACGAAGACACCGAAGACGAAGACACCAACGAAATGAGCCGTCGTGAGCACCGTCACCAGCGCGCGTGAACTCGCGCACCCCGCGCGCGACGAGATCCGCCTCGAAGGGGTGCTGCACGCGCTCTCCGACCCGATGCGAATGCGCATCGTCCGCGAGATGGCCTCGGCCGACGAGGCCGAGCTCTCCTGCTCGTACTTCGTCCTGCCCGTCACCAAGTCCACGACCACCCACCACTTCCGGGTGCTGCGGGAGAGCGGTGTGATCCAGCAGGTCTACCGGGGCACCGCCAAGCTCAACGGGCTGCGCCGCGACGACCTGGACGCGCTCTTCCCCGGCCTGCTCGACGCCGTTCTCGCGGCGGCGGCCGGGGAGGCGGACCGGCTCGGCGGCGCTAGAACCAGTTGATGCTGAGGGGGAACGTGGTGGTGGCCGAGGCTGTGGTGGAGTCGGTTGCCCTGGCGGTTATCTGGAGGGTGCCGGTCTGCCACGGCTTGCCGGTGATCCGGCCGGTGGCGGTGTCGATGCTCAGGCCGAAGGGCAGCCCGGACGCGCTGTAGCTGACCGGTGGTTTGCCGCCGGTGGCGGTGATCTGGATCGTGCAGCTCTGGTTGAACTTGCAGTTCTGGGTGCCCGGGTTGGACACCTTCAGGTCCCCGTCCGGCGGCGGAGTGGTGCCGCCGCAGCCCGGTGCGGCCTCCGGCGGCAGCGGGACGCGCCACAGCTGCGTGTCGTTCTCCGACCCCACAAGCAGGGTCGAGCAATTGGCGTACGTGAGGGTCTCGCCCTGCGGCTGCGACGGCAGCGCGACCTCGGCGAGCTTCGTGCCGGCGGCGTCGTAGATGTACGCAGTGTTGGCACCCAGCGGGCCGCCGCTTCGCAGTGCGTACGACTTGCCGGTGGGGGAGAAGGCGCCGTCCGTGGCGAAGACCGGGCCCGGACGGACCGGGGTGAGCGTGTTCACCTGGCCGGACTGGGGTGGCAGCGGGGCCTTGTAGAGCTGTCCGGCGGCCCCGATCAGCTTGCTGGCGACGTACAGCTGACCCGTCGTCGGATCGGCGAGGAGCGACTCGGCGTCGTGTCTGCCGTCCGAGTAGGCGAAGCGCAGGGCGGTGGGTGTCACCGTGGCGTTCGTGAGCTGGTCGGGCTCGGGGAAGCTGTAGACGGTGAGCTCGGCGCGGCCGCTGAAATTGTCGCCGATGTCGCCGACCTGGATCACGGGGCGGCCCTGCGCGTCCTTGCCGACGGCCAGCCCCTCCCAGTCGGTGTTGGTCGCGCCGCTGAGGCTGTACGTCGCCTTCAGGACGCCGGTGGGGCCACCGCAGTCGACGGCGAACACCTGAGTGGTGTTGCCGCTGTCGTTGACGGCGTAGAAGACGCCCGGGTGTCTGGCGCTCATGGCCAGGCCGCTGAGCTCGGCGAGGCCCGGGGGCAGGGTGCACGCGCGCTCCGGCGCGGCGGACGGCGCCGCTGCGGCCGGGGTCGGCGGGGCCGCGAAGAGGGCGGCGGTGGTGATGAGCGCCGCGCCCATGGCGGTACGAATCAGGTATCGGGGCATGAGCACAATGTGACGGCGGGCGGTCGAGGCTCCAAGCGTGCAGCGCACACCCGTTCGGCATGGGCCGATGCCCGGCGGGCATGGCGGCCCGCCTCCGCGCCTCGCCTCCTCAACCCGCCTCCTCCCTCGCTCTCGTCACCTCGCCGGTTCCCGTACGGGTGCGTTGTGCCTGGCGTGGGAGAGGAAGGCGCGGGCGGCGCGGCTGAGCGGACCGCGCGGGTGGACGATGCCGACGGCGCGCAGCAGCGGCGGGGTGAAGGAGCGGACCTCCACGCGGTGGCCGAAGGCCCGTAACACCATGTCCCGGTACCAGATCAGCGAGCCGCGCCCGTCCGCCACGCTGGTCACCCAGGCCAGCCGCTCGTCCGCCTCCACCACCGCCACCGGACGCACCCCGACGCGGCCGAACATCGCCTCCAGCTCCGTGCGCCGGCCGGTGCCGGGGGTCGGCAGCACCATCCGCAGGCCGCCCAGCATCCGGAACGGCATCGGGTCGGGCAGTCCGGAGCCGGGCGGGGAGATCAGTACGACCTCGCGGTCCTGGAGGTGATGTGTCGACAGATCCTTGTCGACGGGCAGATCGACCAGGCCCAGTTCCGCCGCGCCGTCGGTCAGGGCCCGTACGAGTGCCTCACGGCTGTCGTGCTGGAGCAGACGCACGTCGACGCCGGGATGGCGTTCGGTGAAGGAGGGCACGAGGTCGGCGGCGAGGTCGAGGGAGAGCGTCGGGGTCACGGCCACGATCAGCGTGGCGGGCGAACTGCCGCCGTGCGCCGGACCGATGTCCTCGATCGCCTCCACGGCGTCCAGGACGGTCCGGGCCAGGCGTACGGCACGCGTGCCTTCGGGCGTGAGAGTCGCGCCCCGGCCCCTGCGGTCCAGGAGCTCCACGCCCAGATCACGTTCCAGGGACTGGATGGAGCGGGAGAGGGCGGGCTGGGCGATGTAGACGGAACACGCCGCGGCCGTGATGGAACGGCAGTCCGCGACGGCTACGAGGTAGCGCAGCTGCTGCAGTGTGGGGGTCATGTGCGGACGTTAACTCCAGCGCCGTGAGGGTGTAAGAGGCACACGGATGAACAAATGTCCGCCACGTCAAGGTGATTGAGGCCCGGTCGGCAGCAGTCCATACCGCGGCGGCATGGGTCGTGGATGGGCGTTGACACTGCGGGTCGGTCGCCGCACGATGCAACGCGACATGGCGGTGTTACCGCCGGTTACTTCATTCGCGGCGTCCGTACGCCCCCTACGTCTTGCGCCCGTACGTCCGTACGCCCCTACGTCCTACGTCCGTACGCCCCTCTGCCTGACACCGGTCCCCGCTCCCCCGCCCGGTCCTGCCCGGAAGCAACCGCCGGGAAGCAACCACCCGGAAGTAACCGGGAGCAACTGCCCGGAAGTAAAGGAGAGCCCGTGATCTCTCAGCCCGCCCGGTCCTTGCGTCAGGACCTCGTCGTCGTGGTCAGCCCGTTCGAGGAACCCAATCCCGGGATGGTCGCCGCCGCGCAGCGAGCCGGTGCCCTCGGCCTGCTCGACCTCGGCAGGGACCCCGACCGGGCGCGCACCGCACTGGCCGCACTTCGCGGACGCGGGCCGTACGGAGTCCGGGTACCGGCCGGATGCCCCCTCACCCCGGACGAACTGCCCGACGCTGTGGACACCGTTCTGCTCGCCGAGGAGTGGTGGCGGACCGGGACAGGCGAGTGGGCCGCCGACGGCAGGCGCCGGCTGTGGGCCGAGGTCGTCAGCCCCGCCGAGGCGGTGGCTGCCGTCGCCGCCGGAGCGACCGGGCTCGTGGCCAGGGGGCACGAGGCGGGCGGCCGGGTCGGTGAACTGACCACCTTCGTACTGCTGCAACGCCTCCTCGCCGACCGGCAGCTGGACGTCCCGGTCTTCGCAGCGGGAGGCATCGGACCCCACACGGCCGCCGCCGCCGTCGCGGGCGGCGCCGCCGGTGTCGTACTCGACGCACAGCTCGCACTCACCACCGAGGGAGCCGCCGAACTGCCGGCCGCGGTCGCGGCCGCGATCCGTGCCATGGACGGCAGCGAAACCACGGTCGTCGCGGGCCACCGCGTCTACACCCGCCCCGATCTGGCGTTGCCGGAAGGCGACATCGCGCGGCTGCTGGGCGCACACGGCCTGAGCACGCAGCCCCTGCCCATCGGCCAGGACGGTGCGACGGCCGCCCGGCTCGCGGCGCGTCACCGCACCACCGGCTCCGTCGTTCAGGCCGTACGCGCGGCCATCACCGGGCACATCGAGGCCGCCGCACGGGTCCGCCCCCTACTGCCGCGCCCGGGCGAGGAGCATCTGCCGGTCGTCCAGGGACCCATGACCCGGGTCAGCGACCGGCCCGCCTTCGCCGCCGCCGTCGCCGACGCGGGCGGGCTGCCCTTCCTAGCCCTGGCCGTGATGAACGGCCGTGAGGTACGCAGACTGCTCACCGAAACCGCCGAGCGCCTGGCCGGCCGCCCCTGGGGAGTCGGCCTGCTCGGCTTCGCCCCGGACGAGCTGCGCCGCGAGCAGCTCGCCGCCGTCGCCGAAGCACGCCCGCCGTACGCGATCATCGCCGGCGGCCGCCCCGCCCAGGCGGCCCCGCTCGAAGCCGCCGGGACCAGAACGTATCTGCACGTACCCTCGCCGGGACTGCTGGACCAGTTCCTCGCCGAGGGAGCGCGGCGCTTCGTCTTCGAAGGGCTCGAATGCGGCGGCCACATCGGCCCGCGCGCGGCCTTCCCGCTCTGGGAGGAGCAGATCGAGCGACTGCTCTCCTGCCCGTACGCCGCCGAACTCGACGTGCTCTTCGCAGGCGGCATCCACGACGAGCGTTCCGCGGCGATGGCCGCTGCCGCCGCCGGGCCGCTGGCCGAGCGCGGCGCCCGGACCGGCGTACTCATGGGCACCGCCTACCTGTTCACCGAGGAGGCGGTAGCCGCCGGAGCCGTACTCCCCGGCTTCCAGAGCACCGCTCTGGACTGCGACACCACCACGCTGCTGCGCACCGCTCCCGGCCACGCGACCCGCTGCGCCACCACTCCGTACACCGATGCCTTCACCACCACGGCCGAGCGCCTGAGGCAGGACGGCGCGAGCCCGAACGAAGTGTGGGAGGAGCTGGAGAGGCTCAACCTCGGGCGGCTGCGTATCGCGAGCAAGGGCCTGCGCCACACAGCTGCGGGGCCCGTGCCGGTCGACGAGGAGGAGCAGCGCGGCGAGGGCCTCTACATGCTCGGCCAGATCGCCACCGCACGCACTGCCACCACCACGGTCGCCGCCCTGCACGCCCAGGTGACCGAGGGTGCGACGGACCTGCTCGCCGAACGCGCGGAGCAGCTTCGCGAGCCCGAGCCCGGCGCGGACCGGGAAGCCCCGCTCGACATCGCCGTCGTCGGCATGGCCTGCCGCTACCCGGGCGCGGACGACCTCGCCGGGTACTGGGCGAACATCGTCGCCGGGACCGACTCCGTCACCGAAGTGCCCGCCGACCGCTGGGACGCCGCCGCCTACCACGACCCCGACCCGGCGCGGGCGGGCGAACGTACCCCCTCCCGGTGGGGCGGCTTCCTGACGCCCGCCCCGTTCGACGCACTCGCGCACGGCATCGCCCCCGCCTCGCTCGGCAGCATCGAGCCGGTGCAGCTGCTCGCCCTCGACATCGCCGCGCGCGCCCTGGCCGATGCCGGTTACGCGGGGGAGCGGCACTTCGACCGCTCCCGCACCTCCGTCGTCTTCGGCGCCGAAGCGGGCACCGACCTCGCCGGAGCGTACGGCTTCCGGGCCCTCCACCCCGGCTACCTCGGCGAGCTGCCGCCCGAACTCGATGCCCAGTTGCCCCGGCTGACCGAGGACTCCTTCCCCGGCGTCCTCGCGAACGTCATCGCCGGGCGCGTCGCCAACCGCCTCGACCTCGGCGGCGCCAACTGCACGATCGACGCCGCCTGCGCATCCTCGCTCGCCGCCCTCGACCTGGCCTGCAAGCAACTGCGCGACGGGGACAGCGACATGGCGCTGTGTGGCGGAGCCGATGTGCACAACGGCATCAACGACTACCTGATGTTCGCCTCCGTACGCGCCCTCTCGCCCACGGGCAAGTGCCGCCCCTTCGACGCCGCCGCCGACGGCATCGCACTCGGCGAGGGCGTCGCCTGCGTCGTACTCAAGCGCCTGGCCGACGCCGAACGCGACGGCGACCGCATCTACGCCGTCGTCAAGGCCGTGGGCGCCTCCAGCGACGGACGCTCCCTCGGGCTGACGGCCCCACGGCCCGAAGGACAGCGACGCGCCCTGGAACGTGCTTACCGGCGGGCGGGGATCACGCCCGGCGAGATCGGACTGGTGGAGGCGCACGGCACGGGCACCGTCGTCGGTGACAGCACCGAACTGGCCGTCCTTACTGAGGCGTTCGGGGGCGGGGCCGGGGCCGGGGGCGCGGGCGCGGGCGGGCGCGTAGGCGTGGGCGTAGGTGGGGGCGTCGCTTCCTGCTCGCTCGGATCGGTCAAGTCGCAGCTCGGTCACACGAAATGCGCGGCGGGCCTGGCCGGGCTGATCAAGGCGGTACGTGCCGTGCACAGCGGCGTACGACCGCCCACCCTGCACCTGAACAGCCCCAACCCCGACTGGCAGCCGGACTCCAGCCCCTTCTTCTTCGACACCGAGGCCAGGCCGTGGTCCGCGCCCGCGGGCCGGCGGCTCGCCGCGGTCAGCGCGTTCGGCTTCGGCGGCACCAACTACCATGCGGTGCTGGCGAGTTACGGTGATGCGGGCGAGCCGGCGCACGGGCTGGACAGCTGGCCCGCCGAACTGTTCTGCTTCCGGGGCGCCGACCGCGCGGCCGCGCGCCGTTCCATGGACCGACTCGCCGCCAGGCTGGAACAGAACGACGCGGCAGGGCGTCCGTGGCCGCTGCGCGACCTTGCCGCCGAAGCCTCCGCATCTGCCTCCGCCGGTGACGGCGAGGTCCGGGTCGCGATCGTCGCCACCGGTCTCGACGACCTGGCCGCGAAGCTGGGTCCGGCCCGGGACTTCGTCGCCGCCGACGGGGTCCATGTACGGGACGAGACCACGGCCCCTGGGCAGGTCGCCTTCCTCTTCCCCGGGCAGGGCAGCCAGCGGCCGGGCATGCTGAGCGACCTCTTCGTCGCTTTTCCGCGCCTGCGGACACTGCTCGACGGCGCGGATCCGCGCCGCGTCGCCGCGATGTTCCCGCCCGCGGCCTTCACCGCCGAAGAACGAGCGGCCCAGCGCGCAGCCCTCACCGACACGCGGACCGCCCAGCCCGCCCTGGGCCTCGTCGGCGCCGCCGCGCACCTGCTCCTCACCTCGCTCGGCGTGCGCCCCGACTGCACGGCCGGCCACTCCTACGGAGAGCTGGTCGCCCTGTGGGCAGCGGGTGCTTATGACACCGCGACCCTCCTGCGGCTCAGCGACCGCCGGGCCGATGCGATTCTCGCCGCCGCCGGTGACGACCCCGGGGCGATGGCCGCCGTTTCTGCAGCCCCGCACGAGCTGCCCGGACTGCCGGCCGGATGCGTCGTCGCCAACCACAACGCACCCGTGCAGACCGTCATTTCCGGCCCGACCCCATCGGTCGACGCCGCGATCGCCGCACTGCGCGACGCGGGCATCACCGCCGAACGCATCCCGGTGGCCTGCGCCTTCCACAGCGAGGTCGTCGCCGGAGCGTCTGAGGCCCTGGCCGACGAGCTGGCCGGTGAGGTCGTGGCGGGGCCGGTAATCCCGGTGTGGTCCAACACCACAGCGGGCCGCTACCCCGGCGACCCGGTGGCGGTACGGGACATGCTGGCCCGCCAGCTTGCCGAACCCGTGCGCTTCGCCGAGCAGATCGAAGCGATGTACGCCTCCGGAGTGCGGACGTTCGTCGAAGCCGGACCCGGCCGGGTGCTCACGGGTCTCGTGGGGCGGACCCTGGGCGACCGGCCGCACACCGCCGTCCCGCTGGACGTCCCGGGGGAACACGGCCTGACCCGCCTGGTCACCGCACTCGCCGAACTCGCGGCGGCTGGCGTCCCGTTCGACCCGGAACCCCTGTTCAAGGGCCGCACCGCGCCACTGCCCGCCGAAGCACCCCGACGTGCCGGATGGCTGGTGGACGGCCACCTCGTACGGACGGCGGACGGCGAACCGGTGGCGGGCGGACTGCTCCCGCCCCGGCGAGTGGCGGCGGCGGTTCCGGTGGCAGCCGTGGACCGGCGGGAGGACGCCGTACTGGAGTATCTGCGCGGGGCACGGGAACTGGTGGCCGCGCAACGCGACGTACTGCTGGGCTACTTGGGGGCAGATGCGACTCCGCCCTCCGCAATGCCTGTCCGGCAGCAGTACACCCCCGAAGTGCCCGTTCCGCACGCGACAGCCGAGGAACCAGAGGCTCCCCAAGCCCTGACACCCGATCAGCTGATGGACGCGATCCTGGAGATCGTCCACACCCGAACCGGCTACCCGAGGGAGATGCTGGACCCCGCACTCGACCTGGAAGCCGACCTCTCGGTGGACTCCATCAAGCGGGTGGAGATCATCGGTGCGCTCGCCGACCGGATCGGGTTGCCGCGCGGGGCGGACGGCCCGGCGGAATCGGCCGTCGAGGAACTCGCCCGGCTGAAGACCATCAGCGGCATGGTCGACTGGCTGACCTCCCGAGCCACGCGCCCGGCCCCGGCCGTGAATCACCCCGCCGACTTGCCTACGGCTATGGCCGCGGGCCCCGTTGCGGACTCCGCCACGGGCTTGGCTGCGGGCTTCGGTTCGGGTCTGCCAGTGGGCTCTGGCACGGGTCCGGCCTCGGACCGAGCCTCGGATCCGGCTGCGGCCATGGGAGTGGGCCTGGCCATGGGATCTGGCACGCGCCCAGCGTCGGACCTGACTTCGGGCCCCGCTTCGGGCTCGGTCTTGGGCCCTGCCTCGGGCCGGGATGCGGGCTTTGGTACGGGGCCAGCCGTGGGCTCTGACACAGGCTCAGCTTCGGGTCCGGCCTCGGGCTTGGACGCGGCCTTCGGTACGGCTTCTGGCCTGGGTTCCGGCACGAGCGCTGGGGCGGGTTCCGCTGCGGTCCCGGCCCTGGGCCCCGCCTCGGGCCTGGCTGCGGGCTTCGGTACGGGTGCCGTCTCCGAGCCGGTCTCGGAGCCGGCCCGGATCCGAGCCTCCGGCACCGGCACCGGCACCGGCACCGACCCCGCCACCGAACCGGGCACCGAGCGGCCCCTTTCAGGCGTCACCATGGGGCACCTGGATACCGACCCGGGCGTGCCACAGGGCGAGTTCGCTCGCGGGGGCGTCGTGCGGTGCGCCTCCCGGGCCGCCCGGCTGCTCGTCGAAGTCGCCCCCGTGGGGCCGCCCGTGAGCCGTGAACCCGCCGACGTACTGCCCGGCCGGCGGTTTGCCGTGGTCGACGACGGGCTTGGTGTCGGCGTTGCCCTCGCCGCCGCGCTGGAGTCCTACGGGGCCGAGGTGCGTACCGTGCGCCGGGAACGTCTGGCGGACGCCGCCGGATCCGACGGCGTGGTGGATCTCGGTGCGTTGCGTGCGGCCGAGGCGCCCGTGCTGCCGGAGGCGTTCGGGGCATTGCGCGAGATGCTGATCGCGGGCACGCGCCGGCTGCTGCTCGTCACCGGCTGCGGCGGGGCGTTCGGGCGTAACGCTTCCTCACCGCACTCCGCCGACCCGGTTCCCGGTGCGGGGCTGTGCGGATTTGCCCGTACGGCGGCGATCGAATACCCCGGCGTGGAAGTCCGCGCCGTGGATGTCGACCCCAAGGACCGTCCCGAACGGATCGCCGCCCACCTGATCGCCGAACTGTGTTCCCCCGAGGAGCCGGTGGCCGTCGGCTACACCAACGGAACCCGCAACAGCCTGCGCACCGTCACCGCTCCCCTCCCCGACACCGAAGCGGTGCGGCTCCGGCTCGGTCGCAACGCGGTGGTGCTGCTCACCGGCGGAGCGCGCGGCATCACCGCCCGTACGGCCGTTGCCCTCGCCCACGCCACCGGATGCCACATCGAGCTCATCGGGCGTACGCCACCCCCCGACGACGCCGAGGATCCGGCGGTCGCCCACGCCCACGACCGGGTCACCCTGCGCGCGGCCCTGGTCCGGCAAGGCCTGCGCACCCCCGCCGAGGTCGAAGCGGCCGCGTCCCGCGTCCTCGCCGCTCGCGAGATACGCAGCACCCTCGCCGCGCTCGGCGGTGTCGCGGCCTCCGTCCGCTACCACGCGGCGGACGTCACCGACGCCGACGCCGTACGGGCCGTCATCCAGGACGTACGCGCACGCCACGGCCGCCTCGACGGGATCGTGCACGGTGCCGGAACCATCCAGGACAGGCTGCTGTGCGACAAGGACCCGGCATCCTTCGCACGCGTCTTCGCCACCAAGGTGGACGGTGCCCGTCACCTCGCCGACGCGGCCGCCGACCACGGCGACGCGCCCGCCCCCGGCTTCCTCGTCTTCTTCGGCAGCGTCGCCGGGGTCTTCGGCAACCGCGGCCAGGCCGACTACGCGGCGGCGAACGACGCCCTGGACACCCTGGCCGCCGCCCCGGCCTGGTCACGCCGCTTCCCGGGCCGTGTCCTCGCCATCGACTGGGGGCCGTGGGCCGCCGAGGCCGGCGGCATGGTGACGCCGGAACTGGAGCGGATGTACGCGAGCCGCGGCATCCCGCTCCTCGATCCGGCCGCGGGCACCGCCGCGTTCCTCGCCGAGCTTGCGCACGGCACCGTGGGCCAGGTCGTCCTCATGGCGGAGCACCCGGGGGAGGCCCACCATGGCTGACCCGCGACGCGGACCCCGCCCGACCGACGCGGCCGTTGTCGGCATGGGCGCCGTGTTTCCCGGCGCCGCCGACCTGGCCGCGTACCGGAGGAATCTCTACGCGGGTCTGGACGCCATCAGCGATGTACCGCCCGGCCGCTGGGATCCCGAGGTCTATTACGACCCGAACGGGGCCGAAGCCCCGGCCCGCAGCGACCACTTCTACTGCCGACGCGGGGGTTTCATCGACGACCTCGCCGCCTTCGACCCGACCCGATTCGGCATCATGCCCGCGGCCGTGGCCGGCGCGGAGCCCGATCAGCTGCTCGCGCTGCGCGTCATCGCCGAGGCGGTGGCCGACGCGGGGGGCGATGAGCGGCTGCCCGCCGACCGCTCCCGGATCGGCGTGATCCTCGGCCGCGGCGGATTCATGGGCGTTGCCACCGCCCGCCTCGACCAGCGCGTACGCACGGCCCACCAGATCGCCGCGACCCTGCGCGAACTCGCCCCCGAGCTGGGCGAGGACCGGATCACGGCGGTCCGCGAGGCGTTTCAGGCCGGCCTCGGCCCGGAGCGGCCGGACGCGTCCATCGGCCTCGTACCCAGCTTCACGGCCGCCCGTACCGCCAACCGCCTGGACTTCCGGGGCCCCGCCTACACCCTCGACGCCGCCTGCGCCTCGTCGCTCCTCGCCGTCGAGCAGGCGGCCGGCCTCCTGGCGGGCGGCGGCTGCGACCTGGTGGTTGCGGGGGCCGTGCACCACTGCCATATCGCCACGCTGTGGAGCGTCTTCACGCAGCTGCGGGCGCTGAGCCCGACCCAGACCATCCGTCCCTTCGACCGCCGCGCCGACGGCACGCTGCTCTCCGAGGGCACCGGCATCGTCCTCCTCAAGCGCCTGGCGGACGCCGAACGCGACGGCGACCGGATCTACGCCGTCGTACGAGGGGTCGGCGTGGCCGGTGACGGCCGGGCGGCGAGCCTGATGAGCCCGCTGGTGGACGGCCAGGTACGCGCCCTGCGGCAGGCCTGGGCGCAGGCCGGTCTCGACCCGGCCGCGCCCGATGCGCTCGGCCTGCTGGAGGCGCACGGCACCGGGACACCGGTCGGCGACGAGGCGGAACTCGCCACCGTGGCCCGGGTGTTCGGCCCCCGCGTGGCGGGCACCGACCCGGTCGCGATGGGCTCGGTGAAGTCGATGCTCGGCCACACCATGCAGGCCTCGGGGATGGCCGGGCTGATCAAGGCCGTACTCGCGGTGTACGACGGGACGCTGCCCCCGACCCTCCACCTCGACGAACCGCACGAGGGCTTCGCGCGGACGCGCATGCGTCCGGTGACGGCGGAAGAGCCGTGGGAGCGGGGGCGCGCACCGCGACGGGCGGGCGTGAACGCGTTCGGCTTCGGCGGGATCAACGCCCACGTGGTGCTGGAGGAGGCACCGGGCGGCGGGTCCGTGCCGCTCGTACGGGAGGGGGGCCCGGCCGGCCGCGCGGTGCGGGGACCTGCCACGGAGACGGCGCCGTCGGCGAAGGCAACGGCCGCGACGGGAGAGTTGCCGGGCCCCGTTCCCGCCACGGCGGCGCGCGCCGGGCTACCGCCGGGAGGACGGCTCAGGGCCGGTGCGGCCGATCCAGGCACCGCGCCCAAGCCCGCTGCCGCACCCGGCACGGAGCCGCCCCGCCCGGCTGCTGAGCAGGGCCCCCCGGACGGGACGGAGCCCAGGAACCACCCCGGCAACGCGAGCCCCCCACCACCGCCCGCCCAAGGGCCCCGGAGCCAACCGGCCTCGGCAACGGCGGGCCAGGCTCCGGCGGCTTCGGCATCGCCGGGTCCGGAGGCATCGGCCTTGGCATCGGCCGGCTCGGCTCCGGCGGCGTCCGTCTCGGCTTTGGCCGTCTCCGCGTCCGCGGGCCAGGACACCGGGGCCCAGGGCCCCGCGGGCCCGGCTCCGGCGGCTTCGGCAGCAGCGGGCTCGGTTCCGGCGGCTTCGGCATCGCCGGGTCCGGAGGCATCGGCCTTGGCATCGGCCGGCTCGGCTCCGGCGGCGTCCGTCTCGGCTTTGGCCGTCTCCGCGTCCGCGGGCCAGGACACCGGGACCCAGGGCCCCGCGGGCCCGGCTCCGGCGGTCTCGGCACCGGCGGGCTCGCCTGCGGCGGCCTCGGGCTCGGACGCGCCGGGTTGGGTATCGGCGGTCTCGGGCCCGACGGCTTCGCCAACCGCAGGCCCGCTGCCGACGGCTTCGGTGTCCGCGGACCCGGTTCCAGAAGGTTCGGTGTCCGCATCGGCGGTCCGCCCGCCGGTAGGCACGGGCCCCGGGGCGGGCGGGCTCGTGCTTCGCATTGCGGCCGCCACTCCCCGCGAACTCCTGGGCGTGCTCGAAGCCTTGCCCGATCGCTGGCGGGCTTCCGCGCCGCTCGGCTCCGGTGGTCCTTGTCGCCTTGCTCTTTTCGGGGCCCACGGGCGCAAGCAGCGGGCCCTCGCAGCGGCGGTTGTCGCTCGGGGGAAGCCGTGGCGCGGGCGTGGCGGGGTGTGGTTTGCGCCGAGGCCGTTGCTCGCGGGCGACGCTCGGCTCGCGTTCCTGTTTCCCGGGCTGGAGCCGGAGCTCGCTCCCTGTGTCGACGGCGTCGCCGACCACTTCGGGCTGCCCCGGCCCGCCCTGACCGGTGGCGGCGCACTGGTCGAGCGGGCGGTCGACGCCATCGCCGTCGGCCGGTTCTTCGCCCGCGTACTCCCCGAACTCGGCATCCGGGCCGACCTGCTGGCCGGACACAGCCTCGGCGAATGGACCGCCATGGTGGTGGCCGGGATGTACCCGCAGCAGGCGGTCGACACCTTCCTCGACTCGCTGCGCCCCGGCGATCTCGACGTCCCCGATCTCGTGTACGCGGCCCTCGGCTGCGGCGCGCGGCAAGCTGCCGACGCGCTGCGGGGGCTCGACCGTGTTGCCGTCAGCCACGACAACTGCCCTCACCAGTCGGTGCTGTGCGGCGAGCCCCGCCCCGTTGCCGACGCGCTGATCCGGCTGGCCGGCCAGGGCGTACTCACGCAGGAGCTGCCATTCCGGTCGGGCTTCCATACGCCGATGTGGGCGCCGTACCTCGACCAGGTGCGCGCCGCCTTCGCCAGGCTGCCGCTGCGGCCGCCGACCGTACCTGTGTGGTCGGCGACCACGTGCGCCCTGTACCCAGGGGGCGAGCACGAAGTCCGGGACGTGGTGCTGCGCCACCTGCTGGAACCGGTGCGCTTCCGGGAGCTGACCAGCCGGTTGTACGCCGAGGGTGTACGGGCCTTCGTACAGATGGGCCCGGGCAGCCTCCCCGGCTTCGTGGCGGACACCCTGCACGGCCGGGACCACCTCGCCGTCTCCGCGGGCGCGGCCCGGGGCAGCGACGGGCTGAACCAACTGCGCCGGCTTGCCGCAGCGCTGTGGACGGAAGGCCTCGACGCCCGCTGGGATCGCCTGACGGACCGCAACCCCGGGATGCCGGCCGGGCCTGCGGTGCCTGCCTCGCCCGCAGCGCCCAGACCTCGCCTCGTACGGCTCGACCTCGGCTCCCCGCTGGTGCGCCTCGGCAGCAACGCGCCCGAGTTGTCCGTGACCGGCCCGTCCCGGCCACCCGCCGCCTCCAGCCACGCACTGGTCTCGGCCCTGGACGCCGTACTGGAGGAGACGCAAGCCGCAGCACGCAGCGTTGCGGAAGCCTGGCGCGCTGCCCCCGCCCTCCGGCCGGCGCCCACCGCGCCACAGGAGCACCGCACCCGCCGTCAGCTCTCCCTGGAGACCATGCCGTACGTCCGCGACCACTGTGTCTACCTCCAGCCCGACACCTGGCCCGAGCCCTCCGACCGGTTCCCCGTCGTGCCCATGACCACGCTGCTGGAGCTGGCCGCGGACGCCGCGCGCCAGCTGGTCCCCGGGCGTACTGTGGCCGGTTTCGACGATGTGCGCGCCCTGCGCTGGCTCGCCGTCGCCCCGCCCGTCGATGCCGAGATCAACGCCTTCCACGACCCCTCCGACAGCGGCCGGGTGCGGGTCGAGATCGCCGGGTGCGCGACCGTCACCGTCGTCCTGGCCGACCGTCGTCCTGCCCGCCCCGCCCCCGATCCTTCGGCACTGACCCGCGAAGCGCCGCCGCCGGTCAGCGCCGAGGCCCTCTACCGCGACCGGTGGATGTTCCACGGGCCGGCCTTCGCCGGAGTCCGCGAGGTGACCGCCGTCGCCGACGACGGCATCCGGGGGGTGCTGTGCGCCCTGCCGGCGCCCGGGGCACTCCTCGATGCCGCCGGGCAACTGCTCGGTCACTGGATGCAGTTGAGGCTGACGGTCGACCGGCTGGTGTTCCCCGCGTCGCTGGAGCGGGTCCGCCTCTACGGGCCCGCTCCACGTGACGGCGCGCTGGTACGCGCCACCGCCCGCATCCGCGCCGTGCGGCCGGGCTCCGTACTGGGCGACGTGGAACTCACCCACGGCGACGGCACCGTACTGGCCCGCCTGGAGGGCTGGACGTACCGGCGCTTCGCCGCCGACGAGCGGGTGTGGCCGATGAAGTTCACGCCGGAGATCTGCGGCATCGGCGAGCCGCAGCCCGGCGGCTGGTGTCTGGCACGGCGCCGCTGGACCGACCCCGCCTCGCAGGAGCTGGTGATGCGGCGCTACCTCGGCGCCGCCGAGCGGGCGGCGTACGAGCAGCGTCCGCCGCGGGCCCGCGCGGCCTGGCTGCTCGGCCGGATCGCGGCGAAGGATGCGATACGCCGGCTTCTCTGGGAGCGCGACGCGGGCCCCGTCTTCCCGGCCGAAGTCCCCGTGGGCAACGACGACCGGGGCCGCCCGCGCCCCGAAGGCCCGCTCGCCGCAGGGCTACGGCTCTCCCTCGCCCACAAGGACCGGCTGGCAGTCGCGTACGCCCAGCCTGCTCACACCGTCGGCATCGGCATCGGCATCGGAAATGGCATCGGCATCGACGTCGAGACCGTCACCGACGATCCCGCCGCACTGAGCCGTATCGCCCTCACCGCCGACGAGCGGCGCCTCGCCGAGGAGCTCGCCGCGCGCGAAGGCACCGGCACGGCGCAGGCGCTCACCGCGCTCTGGTGTGCCAAGGAAGCAGCCGCCAAGGCGGAAGGCACGGGCCTCGGGGGACGCCTGCGGCAGTGGACCGTCACCGACGCTCCCGCAGGGCTCCGGGTGACCTCGCCCGAGGGCCGTAGCCACGCCGTGAGGATCAGCACGGTCCACGACCTGCCCGGCCCCGGTGACGACGGCCCCACCCTCCACGTCGTCGCCCGGACAGTAGCCACAGCCACAGCCACAGCCACAGCCACAGCCGCATCCACCACCACCCCAGCCACCACCGACCCGACGGAGGCCAGCCATGGCATCTGACCCCACGGCCGAACGGATACTCGCCGAGATCACCGCCATGCTCGTCGAGACCGTCGGCGACGAGTTCCTCCTCGCGGACGAGGTCACTCTGAAGACCACGTTCAACGAGGATCTGGCGCTGGAGAGCATCGAGTTCGTCGCACTCGCAGAGTTGCTCCAGCAGCGCTACGGGGCGGCGGTGGACCTGATCGCCTTCCTGGCGGAGAAGGACATGGAGGAGATCCTGGCCATGACGGTCGGCGACCTCGTGTTCCACATCGCCGGCACAGCGCCGTCGGCTCCGCCGGCCTCGCCGACCCCGCCGACCACGTCACGCCCATCAGCCCCGTCGTCCACCTCGTCCGCCTCGGCCGCCTGAGCCCGCCATGGCCGAGATCCTCGCCAACTCCGTACGCCTCCACGTGCAGCGGCTGCCGGGCCGTGACCGCAGTTCCACCGAACCCGTCGCCGTCTTCCTCCACGGCCTGGTCGTGGACAACCTCTCAAGCTTCTACTGCACCCTCGCCGTCCCCGCCTCCCGGGCCGGGCACGACGTCGTCCTGTACGACCTGCGCGGCCACGGTCGCAGCGAGCGGCCGCCCGCCGGGTACGACACCGACACCGCCGTACGGGACCTGACCGCCCTGCTCGCCGCCCTCGGCCTCGACGAGCGCCCCGTACACCTCATAGGCAACAGCTACGGCGGCATGCTCGCACTCCACACCGCGCTCGCCCACCCCGGCCTCGTCGCCGGGCTCGTCCTCATCGAGGCCCCGCTGAGCGGCCTCTGGATCGAGAACATGCTCGACACGCTCTCCGTCGCCGCCCTCGACCTCGAAGGCAGCCACGTGCCGCAGGAACTCGCCTCGATCGGAGCGCGCAAGGCCGCCCGCCTGACCGCCACCGCCGACGAACTCCTCAACCGCACCACCCTGATCGACGACATCGCGGCGGCCCGGCCCTTCACGCCAGAGGACTTCGCCCGAGTGCGCTGCCCCGTGCTGGCCGTCTGCGGCGAGCACTCCGAACTGCTCCCCGGCGCCCGCGAATTGGCCCGCCATGCAGCCCACTGCACCGTCCGCGTCCTGCCGGGCCTGGGACACGACGTACTCAAGGGCGGCACCGACGAGCTCCGGCGGGCGGTGCTCGACCGACTCGCCGAGCCCGCGCGGCAGCAGCCCGAGGCGGTGACGGTATGAAGCTGCTCTTCGTCGTCCCGCCGTTCGCCGGACACGTGAACCCCACGGTCGCCGTCGCCGCCGAGCTGACCGCCCGCGGACACGACGTCGCCTGGACGGGCCCGGCCGAGGTACTGCATCAACTGCTGCCCGCAGGCGCCGAGTTGTACCCCTCCGGCGACAGTGCGGAAACCGGCGGCTACGGCACGCTGCACGAGCACTGGCGCGACCTGCGCGGCGTCGCAGCCCTGCGCTTCCTGTGGGAGGAGGCGATCATCCCGCTCGCCCACGCCATGCTGCCCGGCGTCGAGAGGGCGGTCGACGCGTACGCCCCCGATGTACTCGTCGTCGATCAGCAGGCGCTCGCCGGAGCTGTGGTCGCGGGGCGACGCGGGCTGCCGTGGGTGACGTCCGCGTCGACCTCGGCGGAGTTCACCCGGCCCTTCGCCGGCTTCCCCCGGGTGGGGGAGTGGGTGGCGGACCGGATCGCCGGACTGCTCGCGGCCTGCGGGGCGCCCGCGGGCTGGGACGCGCGCTTCTCGGACCGCCTGGTCCTTGTCTTCTCCACGCCCGAACTGGTCGGCGCCGACGAGATGTACCCCCAGCACTACGCCTTCGTCGGCCCGGCCCTCGGCCCGCGCCCCTCGGACGGCTCGTCCTTCCCGTGGCAGCGGCTGGATCCCGTACGACGCCGGGTTCTGGTCTCGCTCGGGACGCTCAACCGGGAGGCGGGCGGCCGGTTCTACGCCACGGTCCTGCGGGCCGTGGATCAGCTGGCCGACCGCGTCCAGCTGATCCTGGCCGCGCCCGCGGACGCCGTCGGCGAGGTGCCGGACCACGTCCTTCTCCAGGAGTACGTCCCCCAACTCCAGCTGCTCCCGCACCTCGACGCCGTCGTCAGCCACGGCGGCCACAACACCGTCTGCGAGGCCCTCGCCCACGGCCTGCCCCTGGTCGTCGCGCCGATCCGCGACGACCAGCCGATCGTCGCCCAGCAGGTCGAGGCGGCCGGAGCAGGCGTCCGGGTGCGCTTCGGCCGGGCCCGCGCGGGCGAGCTGCGCGACGCACTCGAAGCCGTACTCGACGACCCCGCGCACCGCCACGCCGCCCGCCGCATCCAGGCGTCCTTCGCCGCGGCCGGCGGTGCCGTGGCCGCGGCCGACCGGTTGGAGAAGCTGACATGACACAGCCCCGTACCCGCGTCCCATGGGCGGCTCTCGTTGCGCTGGCCGGACTCACCGCCGGGACCGTGCGCGCCCGCCGCAGACTGGCCGCCGTACCAGTCCTGGACCTTGCCCCCGAGGCGAGCAGCCCGCCCCGGAACGAATGGCACCTGATCACCGCACGCGGTGTCGAAGTCGACGACGCCACCTTCCTCGCCGCCGTCGCCCACGCTGAACGAACCGGCTTGCAGGTACTCGACCTGCTGCCCGGCCTCCTCGACACGGAGCGCGCTCTGAGCCTGCTCCGCATCCTCGACCTCAGCGCCCACCGCTATGCCCGCACGGCCGAGGGCCGGGGCGCCGGGCACGCCGTACTCGTCGGCGAGGACGTCCGGCGCCGAGCCGGAATCGATCCCGGCACCGAACTCGGTACCGACCTCGGCACCGCCGAACTCCACACCCTCCTCAAGCGCTTGAAGGAGTACGCCGCCACCGCGACCGGCGTCGCCATCGCCCCCGGCCTGGCCGCCCCCACCCCCGACCTCAGTCTGCGGGCCGCAGAGCTCCGCGCCCAAGGGCTGCCCCCGGGCCTGGTGGCCACCGCCCAACTGGTCGGTCTGGCCCTGCTCCTGCGCGCGGCCTTCGAGGACCGGCGCTGCGGCGCTGCGGCCGCCGCTCTCTACTGCGTGCAGCCCGTCCTCGTCCTCGGCGGTCCCCGGAGCCCTCTGCGCCCGGCCGACCTGCCCCGGGCCGCCGCCGCGCGTCCCCTGCACTCCCTCGGCGCCGCACTCCGTACCGCCGTGAGCGCCCGCCCCGGCCCCGGACCGTCGCCCGAACTGGAGGAGCTCCGGCCGTACTACACCGCCGAACTGAAAGCCGGCACCGACCGGTTCTTCGAGGACCGTCGCCCCGACTGCCCCTGGTGCGGCTCCGACCGTCTCTCCGTACGTACCCGCGTCCCCGACCTGTTCCAGGGCAAGCCTGGCCGGTTCACCCTCGAACAGTGCGGCGACTGCGGCCACGTTTTCCAGAACCCCCGCCTCTCCCTCGACGGCCTCGACTTCTACTACCGCGACTTCTACGACGGCCTCGGTGACGGCGGCGCCGACGTCGTGTTCGCCAGGATGGGCCGCTCGTACCGCGACCGCGCCGAAATGCTGAAACCCTTCGGGACGCCCGCCGCCTGGCTCGACGTCGGCACCGGGCACGGCCACTTCTGCGACAGCGCGCGCGACGTCTGGCCCGACACCCGCTTCGACGGCCTGGACATGGCTGCCGCCGTGCGGGAGGCGGAGGCGCGCGGCTGGGTCACTGCCGCCCACCACGGCCAGTTCCCCGACCTCGCCGCCGGGCTCGCCCACCGCTACGACACGGTCAGCATGTACCACTACCTGGAGCACACCCGCGACCCGCTCGCCGAACTCGACGCGGCCGCCGCCGTACTGCCCACCGGCGGACATCTGCTCATCGAGCTGCCCGACCCCGAATCGCGCCTCGCCCGCCTCCTGGGCCCCGCCTGGCTGCCCTGGTTCCAGCCCCAGCACCAGCACCTCATCCCGGTCGCCAACCTCCGCCGTGCGCTGGCAGAGCGCGGATTCACCGTCCTCGCCGAGGAGCACGGCGCCGCCCACCAGTCCTGCGACTTCTTCGGCGCCGTCCTCCTCACCGCGAACCGCCTCGCTCCCGACCCGTACGCCCCCTGGGGCCCTGGCCGCGCCACCCCGGCGGGGCGGGCGTTCCGTGCGGCCGTGCAGACCGTGTCGCTGCCGTGCTACGCCGCCGCTGCGGCCCTGGACGGAGTGCGTTCGTCGGTGGCCCGTGCCACCGACGGCGGCAACGCCTACCGCCTGCTCGCCCGCAGGACACCCGCCGACACGGAAGGAAGGTGAGTACGTGCTGGACCTCGCCCGCCGCCACACCGCCGACCCGCTCTTCCGGCTCGTCGCGTACGCCCTCGAATCGGCGCACGACCGACCCCCGGCCACGGTGTGGAGCGCCCCGCACGCCTTCCACCTCGGCTCGCCGCACCTCGTCGCCGCCGCAGGCTGGCCCGTGGCAGCCGCCGCCGCGCCACGGGACGACGGTCTCGTACGGCTGAGCTCGCTCGCCCACCCCGCACAGAGCTGCGAACTCCCGCTCACAGGACCGCCGCAGCCCCACCCCGCCTGGGCCGCCCGCACCTACACCCTCCTGCGCACCATGGCCCGCGCCGGATACGGCCGCGGCGGAATCGACCTGCACATCCACTCCACGCTGACCGCCGCGACCGGTCTTTCGAGCGCCGAACCGCTGGAGTGCGCCGTGGCGCTCGCGGTCGCCGACCTGTACGCCCGCCCGCACACCGGCCCCGCCAGGCCGCGCCCACCGCGCGGCAGGGTGGCCGCCCTCGTCCGGGACGCCGCGCCCGACGGCGACAACGCGCTGCGCCAGGCCGTGCTGTTCGCCCGGCCCGGCCGGGCTCTGCTGCTCGGCGGAGGCCACGGAGGCCGACGCCATGTCCGCCTCGACCCGGCCGAGTACGGGGCGCGGCTGATGCTGCTGGTGACGCGCGGCGACAGCCCGGGCGGGGGCGATGTCCGGCGCGCTGTGGCGTGTGCGCGGCGTGCGGGTGCCACCGCCGACTGGTGGCCCGGTCCGCAGCCGGAGCGCAGCGGGCTGGTGCTGCTGCCGTACGACCGGCTGGCGGCCGTACGTACCGGTGTGGCCGAGGAGTTCCGCAGCCGCGGACTTCCCGTGCCGCGCCTGGTGAACATCACCGTGGCGGGCGCGGCCCGCCGCGAAGAGTGAGAAAGGACAAGGAGGAACACCCCATGAAACCAAGAGCCTTGCCGGACCGGACACCGGCCCGGTCCAGGACGTGGCGGGCAACCGCCGCCGGGATCTTCAGCACCCTGGCCCTGGTCGCTGCCTTCGGCGTATCCGATTCGAGCGCCGCGCAGGCCCCCGCGCCCGCCGCGCTGCCCAGTTACGACCACGTCGTAGTCGTCGTCTTCGAGAACAAGCAGTACGGCGAGATCATCGGCAGCGCCAACGCGCCGTACATCAACCAGCTCGCGAACGCGGGCGCCAGCCTCACCGCCATGAAGGCCCTGACCCACCCCAGCCAGCCGAACTACTTCAACCTCTTCTCCGGCGCCACCCAGGGCATCACGGGCGACGGCTGCTACACCCCGCAGTCGATGAGCGCCGCCAACCTCGGGCAGGAACTGATCGCCGCGGGCAAGACCTTCGCCACGTACAACGAAGACCTGCCGAGCGAGGGGTCCACGGTCTGCACCAGCGGTCAGTACGCGCAGAAGCACAACCCCTGGTTCGCCTTCAAGAACGTGCCCCTCAACACCGGAAAGACCTGGGCGCAGTTCCCGAAGAGCGATTTCTCCCAGCTGCCTCATCTGTCGTTCGTCGTCCCCAACCAGTGCAACGACATGCACTCGTGCCCGGTCAGCACCGGAGACACCTGGGTGAAGAACAACCTCGACGCCTACGCGCAGTGGGCCAAGGCCAACAACAGCCTGCTGGTGCTCACGTGGGACGAGGACAACTTCCTCGGCTCCAACCAGATCGCCACGGTCTTCTCCGGCGCCAAGGTCAAGCAGGGCAAGTACAGCAGCGCGTACAACCACTACAACCTGCTGCGCACCTTCGAGGACCTCTTCGGCACCACCCACGCCGGCAATGCGGCGAGCGCCACCCCCATCAGCGAGGTCTTCGGCGACGGTACGACTCCGCCGCCGGACGGGGACCTGAAGGTGTCCAACCCGGGTACGCAGACCTGCAAGTTCAACCAGAGCTGCACGATCCAGATCACCGCCACCGGCGGAAAACCACCCCTCAAGTACAGCGCCACCGGACTGCCGTTCGGCCTGAGCATCGACAGCGCCACCGGCCGTATCACCGGCAAACCCTGGCAGACCGGCACACTCCAGATCACCGCAACGGCCACCGACTCCGCCGGAGCCTCGTCGAACGCGGCCTTCCCGCTGACCGTCAACTGGTTCTGACCGGAAGGGAGTCACCCGTGTACCTGTCGGCAAGCCGGGCCGCCGACACCACGGCGGGCGTACGCCGCACGCGGCCGCGCCCGCCGCGCGGCACCAGGACCCGCCGCGCCGTCGCCGGCAACGTCATCGCCCTCGGCGCGGTCAGCCTGGTCACGGATGTCTCAGCAGAAATGGTCACCGCCGTACTGCCGCTGTATCTCGTGGTCGGCCTCGGCATGTCCCCGCTCGCCTTCGGCGCCCTCGACGGCCTCTACCAGGGCGCAAGTGCCCTGTCCCGGCTGGCCGGTGGCCATGTCGCCGACCGCGCCCAGCGCCGCAAGCTGGTGGCGGGCGCCGGTTATGCCGTGTCCGCCGGCTGCAAACTCGCCCTGCTCGCGGCCACGACGCCGTGGGCGGTCGGTGCGGTACTCGCCACCGACCGCACCGGCAAGGGGCTGCGCACCGCCCCGCGCGACGCACTCATCTCCCTGTCCTGCCTGCCCGAGGAGCAGGGCCGCGCCTTCGGGGTGCACCGGGCGATGGACACCGCGGGCGCGCTGCTCGGCCCGCTCGCGGCCTTCGCCGTGCTGTGGGCCGCTCGTGACGGTTACGACGCCGTGTTCGTGGTCAGCTTCTGCGCCGCAGCACTCGGCGTACTGCTGCTCGTGCTGTTCGTACGGGAGCCGTCCTCCACCATTACGGCCCGGAGGAAGGGCGCGGACAAGAACGGGGACAAGAACGCGGACAAGAATCGGGACAAGGACACTGACAAGAAGAGGCACCGGCCGGGTGCCCTGCGTTCCCTGGCCCGCACTTCGGGCCTGCCTCGCCTGTGTCTGATCGCCGCGCTGCTCGGCGTGGTCACCGTCAGCGACTCGTTCCTCTATCTGCTGCTGCAGCGCCGCCTCGACCTGCCCGCCCCGTACTTCCCGCTGCTGCCCGTCGGCGCCGCCGCCGGATTCCTGCTGCTGGCCGTGCCGCTGGGGCACCTGGCCGACCGGATCGGCCGTCGGCAGGTCTTCCTCGCGGGGCACGGGGCGCTGCTCATCGCGTACGTGCTGTTGCTCACCCCCTGGGGCGGCGGACTGGCGGCGGCCGGAGCCGTACTCGTACTGCTCGGCGCGTTCTACGCGGCCACCGACGGCGTACTGATGGCCGCCGCCGGCCCGTTGCTGCCCACGGACCTGAGGGCGAGCGGCCTCGCGCTCGTCCAGACCGCGCAAGCCCTCGCCCGCTTCGCGGGCTCACTGCTCTTCGGCGCGGGCTGGATGTACTTCGGGCCGGAAGGCGCCCTGACCGTGGCCGCCGCCGGTCTGGCCGTCGCGCTGGCAGCGGTCGCCGCCCTGTCCACCCTCCGCCCCCACCTCCACCGCCACCGCCACCTCCACCGACGGAGTCCCTCATGAGCATCAGGGCTCGGCTGCTCGTCCTCGTGCTCGTCACCGCCGTCCTGGTCGTGGTCGCGGCCGTCGTCACCCTGCGGGCCGCCGACCGCGCGGCCGAACGTGATCAGGCCAGACCGGGCGAACCAGGCGCCCAAACCGGTGTGGTGACGCTGCGTCAGCCAAAGCGGCTGCTCTTCCGCAACCTGGCCTGGGGCCCGCAACGCGATCACGTCTCCTCCGTCCCGCTGGCCACCCCGGCAGGGCCCCGCACCTCCGCGCCCCGTAACTGCCTGCGCTTCCACGCGGCTGCCGGTACCGGCATCTGCCTCCGCGCCACCGGCGGGGTGGTCCCCGGTCACGAAGCCGTGCTGCTGGACGCGCGGTTGCGCCCCGTCCGTACATTCCCGGTGCCCGGGATGCCCACTCGCGCCCGCGTATCGCCGAGCGGACGGCTGGTGGCGTGGACGGTCTTCGTCAGCGGAGACTCGTA
Organism: Streptomyces spiramyceticus; assembly: GCF_028807635.1. Taxonomy (NCBI): domain Bacteria; kingdom Bacillati; phylum Actinomycetota; class Actinomycetes; order Kitasatosporales; family Streptomycetaceae; genus Streptomyces; species Streptomyces spiramyceticus. The sequence continues at coordinate 83,485 of NZ_JARBAX010000001.1, read as the reverse complement.
CGCGGGCAGCGCCTTCTCCACCCGTACCGCCGTTTACGACAGCCGCACCGGCAGCCTCCGGCCCGACCTGGAAAAGTTCGCCGTGATCAAGGACGGTCGCCGCCACCGGGCCGCCGACCACAACTTCTGGGGCGTCACTTTCGCCGCCGACGACAACCGTTTCTACGCGACCCTCGCCACCCGTGGCCGTACGTACCTCGTCGAGGGCGACCTGGGACGGCGCACACTGCGGACCCTGCGCGAGAACGTCGAATGCCCGTCCCTCTCCCCGGACGGCACTCGTGTCGCCTTCAAGAAACGCGTCCCCGGCGCATCCGCCAGTACGCCCTGGCGGCTGTACGTCCTGGACCTGCGTACCGGCCGTGAGACCGCGCTCGCGGAGCGCAGAAGCGTCGACGACCAGGCCCTGTGGCTGAACGGCCGCACTCTTCTCTACGCCCTGCCCGGCGACTTCGGAGCCGACCTCTGGTCGGTCCCTGCGGACGGCGGCGGCACACCCCGCATGGCCGTGAAGTCCGGCACGTCTCCGGCCGTGCTCCCCTGAGGGGCTCGCCAGAGGTCCTGGGCGTCACCTTCCGCGCAGTGCGGTGGCCAGCTGGGCTCTGGAGCGTACATCCAGCTTCTGGTAGATACGGGTCAGCCTGGCCTCCACCGTTTTGACGCTGAGGAACAGCTTCGCCGCCGCCTCCTGGTTGCTCGCCCCCTCGCCGACCAGCACCGCCAACCGCATCTCCGCCTCGGTGAGTACGGGCGCCCCCTCACGCCCGTAGCCGCTGTCCGGCCGGGCCGGAGACTCGCAGGCCAGCTCCGCCCACGGCCTCGCGCCTGCCTGGGTGAACACTTCGGCCGCGCTCTGGAGGGCGGTGCGCGCGGGGGCCCGCCTGCGGCGGCGCCGTTCGACACGGGCCAGGGCGAGCAGGGTCCGGCCGCGTTCCACGGGCAGGTCCAGTTCGGCGAAGCGCGCTGAGGTGTCCTCCAGGAGACGGACCGCGGCGCCCGCGTCGCCACCGGCGGCCAGGCCCAGCGCGTACGCGCGGTCGAGGGCGGCCACCACCCCGGACCGGCCCAGACCGACCGCGACCTCACGGACACCGTCGATCAGCGCCACCGCCTCGTCGGGCGCGTCCGCCGCCACCAGCGCCTCGGCCAGCTCTCCGTGCCAGCGCAGCACCGAGGGGTCGACGACCTGCTGAGCGGCCTCCGAATCGGCCACCCGGCGCAGGGTGGCGACCGCCTTCGTGGTCTCGCCCGTGACCAGTTCCACCAGCCCCAGCGCGTACAGGCTGCGGGACAGGAACACCTGGTCGTGTTCCTCCTCGGAGGCCTGCACTCCCCGCCGCGCGTACCCGGCGGCCCGGACGAAGCTGCCGCCCATGGCTTCGGCCATGGCCGCGATGTACCACGCGGGCCCTGGTGACAGGCCCGCCTCGATCGTCAGCTCCACGGAGCGGCGTGCGTGGGCGAGCGCCGCGGCGCACCTGCCCCCGCGCAACTCGACCTCGGCAAGGCTCCGCAGGACCTCGAAGACGTCCTCGGCGGAGCCGGTACGTTCCACCGCGGGCAGCAGCACCAGCAGTTGCGCCCTGGCGTCGGCGAGCCGGTCGTCGAAGAGCGCGTGCCGCACCGCCAGGTACTGCGGGGCGTTCCGCATCCCCAGCGGTACCTCGGGCGCGGGCAGGGCAAGCGCCTCGGCCAGGATCCCCTCGGCGGCCGGGTCGCCCAGGATGCGTCCCATCCGGGCGCGCACGGTCAGCGCCATCGCCTCGGCCACGTGATCGCCGCCGACGGCCGCCAGGGCGCCCGCTTCGGCCGCGGCGGCGCAGGAGCGTACGGGGTCCCCGTCGCACAGGTTGAGCTTCCACGCCACCCGCAGCTGGACCAGCGCCAGCAGCGCGGGATCACCGGCGGCGTCGGCCATCGCGTGTGCGAAGGTCTCGTCGAGGTCGGCGAGCGCCTGTCCGGCGGAGTCGATGACGGCCAGCCGGGCGCGTACCCGGTCGGCCGGAGAGGCGTCGCGGGCCAGGACCGCCCTGGCGGCGCGGCGGGCCAGATCGGCGCGTCCCGCGCAGCCACCGTCCTCGGCGGCGTCGACCAGCCGGGCCAGCTCGGCGGCCGGCCGGTCCAGCGGGGTGCGTTCCGCGGCCAGCAGCCCGAGTTCGGCCGCCAGGGCGCGCTTGCCCCGGCGCCGGCAGGCCGCCGCCGCGTCGGCGACCTCGGCGGCCAGCTCCTCGTCGGGGGTGTCCACGGCCAGCGCCCGGTGACGTACGGCCTCCACCGGATCGTCGACCGCGTCCGCCAGCGCGGCGTGGCCCGCGGCGCGATCCGTCCAGCCCGCATCCGCCGCCAGAACCGTGGGCAGCGCCCCGGCGGTGAAGGCCACCGCACCGTCCTCCTCGACGGTCACCAGGCCGGCCTCCTCGGCGGCGGCCAGTTCGGCCTCGGCCGCAGGTCTGCCGGCCCGGCGGAGCAGCGCCGTCGTGGGCCGGGCGGCGAGCGCGGCCAGCAGCAGGGTGCCGTGCACGGGGGCGGACGCCTCGGCCAGCAGCCGCCGGGCGACCTCGCGGGCCTGCCCCGACACCGGAAGCGTGTCCGCGTGGTGGACGGGCTCACGCGCCTCGGCCAGAGACCGCCCGAGGGCCAGAGCGAGCCGCGGGTTGCCGCCGCTGGCCCGGTGGATCCGGCCCGCGAGGCGGGACGGGAGGCTGTGCCGTACGAGCAGCTCGGCCACTTCGTCGGCGTCCAGCGGCGGCACCAGTACGGTCCGCGCGCCGGGTCCGCACAGGGCTTCCGCCAACGGTGCGCCGCCCTGGACGCTTTCGGCCACGAGGATGCGGACCTGGGGAGGCGTGAGCCGCAGGGCAAAACGGAGCAGATCGACGCTTTCTCCGTCCAGCCACTGCGCGTTGTCCACCACCAGCAGCACCGGATCGACCGCGGCGAGTGCGCGCAGCACCTCCACGATCGCGAGCCGCAGCGCGATCCGGTCCCAGCCGTCGTCCGGAGCGTCGGTCTCCCGCCGGAACATCGCGATCGCCAGCCGCTGTGGTCCGGACAGGGAGTCCAGGGCCGTGCGCGGCACCGAAGCGAGCAGAGCGGCGGCACAGGCCCCGGGTATCCGTCGGTCGGCCTCTTCGGGGGCCAGCAGCAGTACGGAATCCCCGCGCGATTCGGCCAGAGCCGCGACAGCCGTCGCCACCGCGCTCTTGCCGACGCCTGCCGTACCGGTGAGGACGGCCCGGCCGTCGGCGCCGAGCGCGCGGTCGAGGAGTGCGATGAGCTCACCGCGCCCGACGGGCGCGTCAGCGTTCGCGGTCGCCGCCACGCACAGCCACCAGCCTCTCGGTCCCGTCCCTGTGCCTTTCCTGTGAGCGCGAGAATACGAGGTCGTTCGCGGAACAGGACAGGAGTGTGACGCAGGCGTCAGTGCCGGCGTGAAAAAGCCGTCGGACCTGCCGACGCGCAGGGCGTCGGCAGGTCCGTGGTGGTGCTTGGTCCGGACTTTTCGCCTGGTCAGCGTGGTCAGAAGGTGAGACCCCAGGAGTCGATGAAGCCGATGTCGGCGCTCGCCACGTCCTGGACCCGGAGCTTCCAGGTGCCGTTCGCGACCAGGGCGGAGGCGTCGACGGTGTACGTGGTGATGATGTTGTCGGCGCTGTCGTTGGAGGAGCTCTGCAGGCGCTTGGTGGTGCCGTCGGGAGCGACCAGGTCGACGACGAGGTCACCGCGGTAGGGGTGCTTGATGTCGACGGCGACCTTGAGGGCGGCCGGGGCGTTGCCGGTCACACCGCTGACCGTGATCGACGACGTGACGGCGGCGCCGTTGTCGGGGATGGAGACGTCGGCCGTGTTCTGGAACGTGGGCCCGGTCGGCGTACCGCCGGTGACGGCCTGGACCGTCTTGGCCGCGTCCGCGAGTCCGGCGCCACAGCCACCGGTGCAGGTACCGGCCAGCGGGCGGGCGTTGGCCTTGATGGCCGACTCGATCTCGGCCGGGGTCAGCGTGGTCTTGGCCGCCTTCATCAGTGCGGCGAGGCCGGCGACGTGCGGGGCGGCCATGCTGGTGCCCTGGTAGGGCTTGTAGTTCTCGGCCGACGGGGTGGTGGTGCCGGTGTTCAGCGTCGAGAGGATGCCGTTCTCCGGCGTGGTGATCGTGCCGGGGGTGTCGGTCGCCCGGCGGGTCTCGCCACCGGGGGCGGCGATGTCGATGATGGTGCCGTAGTTCGAGTAGAACGCGCGGTCACCGCTGCGGCTGCTCGCCGCGACGTTGATCACGTTGTTGCAGCTGGCCGGCGAGAAGCCGCTCGCGTTCGAGTTGCTGTTGCCCGCGGCCACCACGACGGTGGTGCCCCGGCCGACGGCCGCGTTGATCGCGTTCTGGTAGGTGCTGCCGCAGGCGCCCGAACCGCCGAGGCTCATGTTGATCACCTTGGCGGGCGTCGCGTTCGCCGGGACACCGGGGACCGAGCCGCCGGACGCCCAGGTGATGGCGTCCACGATGTCGGAGGTGCTGCCGCCGCACTTGCCCAGCACACGTACCGGCTGGATCTTGGCGCCGTACGCGATACCGGCGACACCCTTCGCGTTGCCGGTCGCCGCGGCGACCGTGCCCGCGACGTGCGTGCCGTGCCAGGAGGAGTTGGACGCCGTGGAACCGATGCCGCACTCGCCCGCAGCGCTCCAGTCGCCCTGGTCGGCCGGGTTGTTGTCGCGTCCGTTGCCGTCACGGGCGGCGGTGGAGCTGGTGATGAAGTCGTAGCCGGCCACGACGTTGGCGGCCAGGTCGGAGTGCGCCACGTAGCCGGTGTCGATCACGGCCACGGTCACGCCGGTGCCGGTCGTGGTGGCCCAGGCGCCGGGGACGTTCATACCGGCCGTGGCCTCGAACAGGTCCCACTGCTTGGCGTACTCGGTGTCGTTCGGGTCCGCCATCGCGTAAGCCCGGGCGTCCGGCTCGACGTACGCCACATCCGGGTCCGCGCGGAACTGCGCCATCACGTCGGCGGCATCGGCCGGCGCGAGCTTGCCGCCCAGGTCGACCAGCGCGGCGCCGGTCCCCAGCCGACGCTCGAACTCCAGCGATTCGCCCGCTTTGCGGCCCTTTGCCTCGGCGTCGTCCGATGCCGCGTTGTTGGAACGCGCCTCGGAGGCCGACGACTTGTACCCGACGATCAGGTTCTCGACCGGTGCGGTGGGGGTCGGGGATACCGCTGCCGCAGCCGCCGGAGCGGCGGGCTGTGCCATGGCGACGGAGGAGGTGGCGGCGGCCCCGAGCAGGGTGGCGGAGGCCGCTACGACGGATATGAGTCTTCGTCTGGAAGCGTGCAAGGTGTTCCCTTTCGAGAGCCGGAACCGGGCAGGCCGGAGCGGCAGTTGGCGCACTTCGTGAGCGGAGCTGTGCAGGCGCTGCGATGCGGGGCCGATGGCTGATGTGAGGCACCACCGGCCGCCGCACGCCTGAAGCACGCCCCGGCCGGGTCAGGGCAGGGGCAGAGGGGTGTTACCGGCTTCGACGGAATCGAAGATCGCCGGTGGACAGACAGTAGGGAAAGACGAGATGAAGCCGATACGGGGAAAACCCTTGTCCACGCCCCGCCGCTCTGCTCAAACCCCCCGGCCGCCCACTCCGCACAACACCTGCACTACGCAACTACCGGCCCGGAACAGGCCGGTTCGGCGGCGGCCATCGAACACTGCGAAGAGGGCGTACGCACGGCTCCGCGTACTGCATCGGCCACCCGCTCGGGACGACCTGGGACACCGGGCTCTCCCTGTGGGCCACCGCAACGGGGGCGCCATCCGCCCCCGAGCGCCCCGCCTCGGCGCCCACAGCCGACGCCGGGGCCCGCACCCCACCCGGGGGCCCAAGGCCCACGCCTAGGGCGTGTCCGGCGGATCAGGCCCTTAAGCGACCCACCTCGGACTGTCAGCCGGACGCCGCTCCGGGGCCAGAGGCCGACGTCGGGGCACCTCCACCCCCTGGCCCAGCAGTGAGGCGCAGCCCGACATGGAGGGCCAACTCGGGGCCCATGGGCGGGGCAGCCTGCTGCGCCCGGCGTCCAGGGCCGACGTCGGGCGCCTTCGGCCGGCTGGCCAGGCGCAGCCCGGTGCTCAGGGCCGACTGGTGGGACCACACCCCCAGCCGGTGAGGCCCTCAGCCCGCCGCCCGGTGCGCCGCAGCCAGCAGATCCGCCCACTCGTGGAGCTTCACCGACCCCCGGCCCAGCGAGAGCCCCAGCGCCGCCTCCGCCGCCTCGATCGCCTTCCAGTCCTTCCACTCGACCAGGCGCAGTCCCGACTCCCGCAGTACGGCCAGCGGGTCCTCCGGGAGCTGCCGGCGGGCGAGCTCGGGGGCATCCGCCAGCAGTGAGGCCACCGTCTCCTTGGCGCAGGGGCGGTTCGTGCCGATCACGCCCGTCGGGCCCCGCTTGATCCACCCCGCGACGTACTCCCCGGGCGACGGCACCCCGTCGCGCAGGACGCGGCCCGCCGCGTTCGGCACCGTGCCGCGTGCCGGGTCGAAGGGTAGGCCGGGGAGCGGCCTGCCGCGGTAGCCGACCGACCTGAGCACCAGCTGGGCCTCGATGTCCTCGTACGTTCCCGTGCCGCTCACCCCACCCGTACCGTCCGGCAGGGTCCGCTCGAACCGCACCCCGGCTGCCCGCCCGTCCTCCTCCAGCACCTCCACGGGGCGGAGGAAGAACCGCAGGTGGATGACGCGTGAGCGCTGCTGCGCGGGGCTCGTCGCCCAGTCCCTCACCACTTCGACATTGCGCCGGTTAACGGCGGGCAGGGCCGCGGACACCGCCGGCTCCACGTACGCCGGATCGAGGGCGAGTTCGTCGGGCCGTACCACCACCGAAGCGTCCGGCAGCGCGCCGAGTTCCCGCAGCTCCTTGGTGGTGAACTTCGCCTGCGAAGGACCGCGCCGGCCCACCATGTGCACATCGCGCAGCCGGCTGCCGGCCAGCACGTCGAGCGCGGGCTGCGGCACATCGGTGGGCAGCAGCTCGTCCGCACCGCGCGCCAGGATGCGGGCCACGTCGACCGCCACATTGCCCACCCCGATGACGACGGCCGACCGGGCGCCCAGCGCGAAGCCGTTCGCGGCGGCGTCGGGATGCGCGCTGTACCAGGAGACGAAGGAGGTCGCGGAGTAGCTGCCCGGCAGTTCCTCGCCCGGAATGCCGAGCCTGCGGTCGGTCGCTGCGCCGACGCAGTACACCACCGCGTGGTAGAGCTCCAGGAGCCGCGCCGTGGTGAGCCCGGCCGAGCCCACCTCCGCGTTGCCGACGAAGGTGATCCGGTCGTGTTCGAGCACCGTGCGCAGATTGTTCTGCAACGACTTGATCTTCTCGTGGTCCGGTGCGACGCCGTAGCGCACCAGTCCGTACGGACAGGGCAGCCGGTCGAGCACGTGCACCCGTACGTCGGGCACCGTCTCCTGCTGCACCAGGGCCTGAGCGGCGTAGACCCCACTGGGGCCCGAGCCGATTACAGCGACGCGAAGCACGGCGGGTGCTCCTTCCCGCAAGGTGACTCCAGCATGGCATTGGTGGGCGGCATAGCGGGAGATGCTCTGCGTGCGTGCCGTGGGGACCCCGGGCTGTCCGGGGTCCTTTCCGGTGTACCTGAAAGTAACTTTTGGGGGCTAATGACCAGTGTGGACCAGTCGCGGACCGGATCAAGGTTCCTGGCCGGGCGGCAGCGCCGCCGGCGGGGTCACCGCTGAGCGACGAGCCTTTCACGCCATGTCGCGCATCCTGCCGATCTCGGCGGTCTGCTGGGCGAGCACGTCGGTCGCCATCTCCTCGACCTGGACGTTGTTCCCCTGCGAGAGGACTTCGGTGGCCATGCCGACCGCCCCCTCATGGTGAGTGATCATCAGCTTCAGGAAGAGCCGGTCGAATTCCTCGCCCTTCGCCTCGCGCAACTGCGCGAGCTGCTTCTCCGTGGCCATCCCGGGCATCGAGCCGTGGTCGTGGCCGCCCTTGCGCTTCTTGCCGCCGTTGTTGTCCAGCCAGCCCCGCATGGCGTCGATCTCCGGCCGCTGAGCTGCCGTGATCCGCTCGGCGAGCCGCTTCACCTTCGCCGACTCGGCGCGCTTCGGCGCGAGTTCCGTCATCACGAGCGCCTGCGCGTGATGCGTGATCATCATGCGCGCGTACGAGAAGTCCGCGCTGTTGGGTGTGTCGTCGGGGAGGGACTTCGCGGCCTCCTCGGCCGACATGGTCTTCGCGGGCTCGCCCGGCTTGCCCGGCGCCACCACGGAAGGCCCGCCGCCCGCCTTCGCCTCGGGAGCGTCCCCGGCCGCGGAACACGCGCCGAGGCCGGTCACGGCGAAAACGGCCGACGCCGCCACAAGTGCGAGTCTGCGGGCGCGCGTTGGCTTTCGGCGGTTCAACACGGCGACCTCCTGGGGCAGATGGGCTGGTTGATGACAGTTCTTAGCACGCTCACGCACGCCACTGATCAAAAACTTTCATTACGTCTTAGTTGCCATCTGTTGAGATGTGCATGCAAACGACGATACTGCCGGGGTGTATGAACCGTTCAACTACGAACGGATACAAGGGAGGACGCAGTGACCTCGTTGCACATCACCCGCGTGCGGCGCAGACATCTCGGCGTGGCGGCAGCCGCGGCCGGGCTCTTCGCTACGCTGCTGACGGCCGGACCCGCGGCCGCGATCCCCGACCCGGGAGACTCGCCTGCCACAAAGCAGGGCGTCTCCACCGCACAGCATGCCGAGGCCAAGGCCGCCATCGAGAGCGGCGAGATACCCGGCGTCGACGAGATCGCCCACAGCAAGAACATCGAGCACCTCGTGAACGTCCCCAAGGACGCGATCAAGGGCACCAACTCGGACCTGGCCTTCCAGGGCAACTACGCCTTCGCCGGCAATTACGACGGCTTCCGGATCTTCGACATCAGCAACCCGAAGGCCCCCAGGACGGTCTCCCAGGTTCTGTGTCCCGGTGCCCAGAACGACATCTCCGTCTCCGGAAACCTGCTCTTCCTCTCCACGGACTCCTCGCGCAACGACAACTCCTGCGCCAGCACCTCGCAGCCCGCGACGGAGAAGTCCTCCTGGGAGGGCATGAAGATCTTCGACATCAGCGACAAGAGCAACCCGAAGTACGTCGCCGCTGTCGAGACCGCCTGCGGTTCGCACACGCACACCCTGGTGCCGGAGCGCCGTAACGTCTACGTCTACGTCTCGTCGTACTCGCCCAGCGAGAGCTTCCCCGACTGCAAGCCGCCGCACGACGGAATCTCCGTCATCAAGGTGCCGCGCAGCGCTCCGGAGAAGTCCGCGATCGTGGGCTTCCCTGTGCTCTTCCCGGACGGCGGAAACCCGGGCGCGCCCACCAACCCGGGCGTCTCCAAGACGACCGGCTGCCACGACATCACCGTGCTGCCCTCGAAGGACCTGGCCGCCGGTGCGTGCATGGGTGACGGCATCCTCTTCGACATCGAGGACCCGGAGGAGCCGAAGGTCATCGACCGCGTCCAGGACAACGTCAACTTCGCGTTCTGGCACTCGGCGACCTTCAACCAGAAGGCCAACAAGGTCGTCTTCACCGACGAGCTCGGCGGCGGCGTCGGCGCCACCTGCAACGAAGCCACAGGCCCGAACCGCGGCGCCGACGGCATCTACGACATCACCGGCAAGGGCGACAGCCGCAAGCTGGTGTTCAGGAGCTACTTCAAGATCGACCGCCACCAGGCGGACACCGAGAACTGCGTCGCCCACAACGGCTCGCTGATCCCGGTCAAGGGCAAGGACATCATGGTCCAGGCCTGGTACCAGGGCGGCGTGTCCGTCTGGGACTTCACCGACTCGTCCAAGCCCGAGGAGATCGCCTTCTTCGAGCGCGGTCCGGTCAGCGCGGACACCTCGGTGACCGCCGGCTCCTGGTCGGCGTACTACTACAACGGCTACATCTACTCGAACGACATGGCCAAGGGCTTCGACGTCCTGAAGCTCAACGACAAGCGCACGGACGGCGCCAAGAAGGTCCGGCTGCACGAGCTCAATGTGCAGACCCAGCCCGACTACCGCCGCTGATCGACCCCGCATGCCCGCGTGCCGCCGGGCGGATCCCCGTCCGGCGGCACGCCGAGCTCCCAGTCCAGCCCGTACCGCTGGAACAGCTCGGCCCGCAGACTCGTCAGCGGCATCGGCGCCCCCGGCAGCAGTACGGCGAACACCGCGCCCATCAACAGGGCCCGCAGCAACGGGTAATCGACGTCCACGTCCTGTGATCCGTACCGGACGACCGTGTTCCGCAGCAGCTCGGCGAGCCGCCGCTGCTCCGGGCACTGGACGAATCCCTCGGCCTGGAGAATGCCCGCCATGTGCGTGCGCATCAGCAGCGGATGCTCGCTCGCCAGCCCCAGAATGGCGTCGATGGCCCGGGCCAGCAGCTCGCGGCCGTCCTCGCTGCGCGGCTCGCGCTCCAGGGCCGCTTCGAGCGTCCGGTGCATCAGCCGGTGGACGGCCGATTGCAGCAACTGCCGCTTGCCCGGGAAGTAGTACGAGACGAGACCGCGCGCCGAACCGGCCCGGTCCGCGATGTCCCCGAGGGTCGCGGCCTCGTAACCGCGTTCGCCGACCAGCTCCACGGTTGCCTGCAGCAGCCGTTCCCGGGAACGCCGACGCAACTCTTCATTGACCGATGCGCTGCGCGGGGACATGCTGTAACTCCTGCGTTGACTGGCCCTCAGCCAATATACTCAGTCGTACCACGCAGGGTCCCTTACGGGGTCCTGTTGCGTGGGCTTGCCGTCTGTATCCGGCGGCGCGGGGGACCGCCGGATACGGGCGGCTCTTGCCCGTGTACGCCGCGCAGAAGTCGAAGAGTGCGCCCTTGACTGTCATTCGGGTGTTCCTTCCCGGGAGGAGACGACGCGACCGTACGCCAGTGCCATGACGGCGACGAACGCCGCTCCGAGCAGCCAGCCACCCAGCACGTCGGACGCCCAGTGCACGCCCAGATAGATCCGGGTGAGACCGACGCCGACGCAGGACACCACCCCCACCACCAGCACGGCGGTACGCAGGCGTCGGTCCGCGCCCCGCAGAGCGAGCAGCCACAGCAGGATCCCGAACGTGACGACGGCCGTCATCGCGTGGCCGGACGGCCAGGCGGCGTAGTGCGCGGAGTCGAGGGGGTCGGGCCACCGGGGGCGGTCGCGGTCCACCGCGGCCTTGAGGCCCTGCTGTACGAGCGAGCCGAGCGCACTGGTCGCCGCGGCCCAGATCGCGAGAAGCCATTCACGCCGCCACAGCAGCCAGACGACGGCGACGGCCACCAGCGCGCGCATCGCCCATGGGTCCCACACCCAGTCGGTCAGCACCCGATTGGTTCGGGTGACGTCGGGGCGGACGACGGCCGAACTGTGCAGCCCGTCCGCGACCGAGCGGTCGAACGCCATCAGTGGGGCCCACTCGACGGCGACGAGCACCAGGAGCGCAACAGACAGGACCGTGCAGACGATTCCGGTGAGGACGAGGGCCGGAAGGGCGGGGTGGGGGGAGCGCATGGGAAGATCCTCGCCCACGGGCGGCGCGCGCAACCGCCCGGCCCGTCGTCCGAGCGCGTTATCCGAGAGCGTTGAGCCCCGGAGCGAACGCGACCAGCAGCGGCACGACAGGCACGAGCGCGGCCGCGGCCGTCAGCCCCAGCCGGTGGCCCGCTGCGAGCCGCGGGACGGGGGTCAGAAGCCGGTGCACGCGGTGCGGCAGCTCGGCGCCGGGCGTCGGGCACGGGCCGAACACGCCGCGGTCCTCGTTGAGTTCGACCAGGGCCAGGGCGATCGTCAGCCGGCCGAAGCGCCGCGAGGCCACGTCGTCCGCGGCCAGCTCCACGAGCCTGTGCATCTCGTCGCGGAACGCTGCGAACACCTGTACCTGCGGAAAACCGATCGCGAGAGCGGACGCGCAGTTCAGCAGCCAGTCGTGCCTGGCGCGGGCGTGACCCTGCTCGTGAGCGAGCACGGCATCGAGCTGACGGCCCTTCAGGCGGCGCAACGCCGCCGTGGTGACGACCAGTTGGGGCGCGGAACCGGGCAGCCACCAGGCGTCGGGCCGCTCGCCCTCAAGGACCACGAGCCGGTCGCTGCCGGGTTCCTCGCCGGGCAGCAGCGGCGAGCGTACGAGCAGCTCCGCCCGCCGCACCTTCCGCCGTACGCTCGCCCTGCGGATCTCCCGGGTCAGCATTGCCGCCGTCCAGGCACCGCCGCACGCGAGGAGCACCGCGATGACGGCGGACCAGGGCCCGTAGGCGGCAAGGGCGTACGCCTCGACCACACCGTGCGGGGCGGGCGCGAACATCTGGCCCCGTACGGCCTGCCAGGCGGCGGCCGCGCTGAACGTCATCGACAGACCCAGGCACAGCAGGACACCGGCCACCATGCACTGCCACACCCACAGGGCCACCACGGGTTCGCGCTCCCGCCAGTCGGCCCGCGACATGAGCCGCGGGGCGGCGACGGCGGCGACGACACCGAGCAGCAGAAGTGCGAAGGGGACCGTCATGGGCAGCAGCCTATGAGGACGGGGCTACTCCCGGGTAGGACTTGGGTGCGTCAAGTGACGCAGGCCACGGTTTCGCGGGCGCCCTCAGAGGGTGACCAGCATGGCGATCATGGCGATGCCCATGGAGAGCCGGGAGGCCATCGCGAGCTCGGGACGAGCACCCCAGGCGGGCGCCCGGCCGCCGGTTCCCGCAGCCCCGGTGGACACCGGCATCAACCGGACCCCGGTGCGCAGGACGTACGTCGCGTAGTAAAGGAGCAGCGCCCCGGTCAGGAGGGGTACGCCGCCGGGGGCGTACCCGGGTGTGTGACCAGTGCCCGGTGCCATCACCAGGGCCATGTAGACCATCGCCAGCGAGCCGACGAGATGGTGCAGATGGTGCGTACTCCCGCGGGCCTGCCACAGGGCGCGCAGGCCGGCGCCGCCGAAGACGGCGGCGTACAGCAACGGCGGGGCGGCCACCGCTGCAGGCACGGCCATGGCCGCCATGCCGAATCCCATCAGGGCATCGCTGCCCGCCTCTTTCCGGTGTTCCCCCATGCCGGTGTACATGCGCAGAACGCAGTACGCGCCGGTCGCCGAGCACAGCGCGACGAGCAGCCAGCTGGACAACGCCTGTCCGTGCACGGTGTACCTCCCCGTTCGACGGTGTCGTCCCGTCGATGCGATGCCCAGCGGTGGGGGGTCGTATGCGGGCGCGTGGGGGTGCGCGCGGGGTGTGTGGGGGAGCGTGGGCTTGTGCGGGTTGCCTGCGGCGCTACCCCGCGTCGAGTTCGACCGCGATCCCTCCCCGCAACAGCTCACGTGCCCGCTCCAGTGCCAAGGAGCCGCTCAGCCAGCGCTCGCTGAGCCCTTCGACGAGCGCGGTGAGCCGCTCCGCCGCGTCCTCCGCGTTCGCATCCGGCCGCACCGCCCGGATCGCCTCGGCGACATCGGTCACCCAGGACCGGGTGGAGCGCGCCAGAGCATCCCGCAGGTCGTCGCTCTCGAAGACCGCGCTGGCGCGGAGTTCACCCCAGGCGGTGCTGTTCTCCCGTACCCCGGGCGTGTCCTGGAGCTCCGTCAGCAGCATCTGTTCGAGCTCGCCGCGCGCATCATCGGCACGAGCGATCGCCTCGTCGGTGTAGGCGACGGCCCGGTCGCTGACGAAATCGAGGGTCCGGCGGATGAGACCGGACCGGTCCTTGAAGTGGTAGTAGATCAGCGCCGTGGACACCCCCGCCTCCGCGGCCAGCTGCTCGACACGCAGTCCCCGCACCCCGCTGCGGGCAATGACACGTACGGCCGCTTCCATGATCAGTACTTGACGGTCGGACGCCATGTCGACTCATCCACTCCTTGTCCACTCCCCGGACTCGCTGCGCCCCAGGCCTTGACCGGAATTTCAGTCAGCCTCGGTCGGCCCAGCCTAGCCGCTGGTCACGGCCGGTAGCGGAGGGGATGTTCCGCCGGTACCTCCACGACCGCGATGCGTACGCCGTCCGGATCGGCGATCCACATCTCGACCAGTCCCCAGGGCTCCTTCACCGGCGGCCGCAGCACATCGACGCCGTGCGCCGACAGTTCCTCGTACGCAGCTGTCGCGTCGGCGACCTGGAGCCACAGCTGGAGAGCGGGGGAGGGCGGCGTATCGGAACGTCCCGAGACCTCCAGGAAGCCGCCGCCGAGGAAGTACACGGTGCCGCGCTCGGGGCCCGTACCGAACTCGCGGTAGACGGCGAGACCCAGCGCCCCGCCGTAGAAGGCGCGGGAGCGCTCGGGGTCCGTGGGGCGGAGGAGTGTCCTGCTGCTCAGTACATGCACCATGCATCCGGACCTTAGCGGGCGTTAGGCTCAGGTCGCCCGACCTCCGCCGTACAGATCTGGAGAGCGCCTTTCATGGACACGACCCCGCGCCCGGCCGACGCAGAGCTCACCTTCCGCGACGCGACGGAAGCCGATGTCGACGTGCTGGTCGCGCTCATAGAGTCGGCGTACCGCGGGGACTCCAGCCGTTCGGGGTGGACGACGGAGGCGGACATCCTCGAAGGGCAGCGGACGGACCCCGAGGGCGTCCTCGATGTGATCAAGTCGCCGGACAGCCGACTGCTGACCGTCGAGCGGGACGGCGCGGTGGTCGCCTGCTGCCAGCTTGAACACCGGGGTGACGCCGCCTACTTCGGGATGTTCGCCGTCGCGCCGGGCCTGCAGGGCGGTGGCCTGGGGAGGGTGATCATCGCGGAGGCGGAGCGGACGGTGCGTGAGGCGTGGGGCGTGGGTGAGATGCACATGACGGTGATCTCGGTACGTGACGAACTCATCGCGTGGTACGAGCGGCGCGGCTACCGGCGGACGGGGCGGATGAGCCCGTTCCCGTACGGCGACGAGCGGTTCGGCGTGCCGCAGCGGGACGACCTCGCGTTCGAGCTGCTGGTCAAGACGCTGGGCGGGTAGGGGGCTGCGCCGCAGCAACCCGCACCCGCCCCGCCCACGCCCCGAGCCACCTCTACGCCGTGAACCGCCCCGTACGCCGAATCTCCGGGTAGTCCGTAGTCGCACCGTCCAGCTCCAGCGCCCGCACCAGCCGCAGATGATCCTGCGTATTCACCACCCAGCCGATGACCGCGAGACCCTCCCTGTGCGCACGCTCCACCGTCTCCAGCGTCAACCTCCGGATGTTCAGGGCGAGCGTCGCCGCGCCCACCGCCTTGGCGCGGTCCACCACATCGCCGCCCCAGCGGCTGGCGATCAGCGCGGTCCGTACGCCCGGCACCAGCGACGCGATCTCGGCAACCGCCTCGTCGTGGAACGACGACACCTCCACGCGCCCGGTCAGATCCCGCCGGTGCATGACCTCGGCGAGCGCCCGCGCCGCCGCCACGTCCTTGATCTCTGCCTGGAGCGGGGACTTCACGGCGTCGAGGACCTCCTCGAAGAGGGGAACGCGCTCGCCCTGCCCGGCGTCGAGTCCCCGCAGTTCCGCGAGGGTCAGGTCGGCGATCGCGCCCCTGCCGTCGGTCGTACGGTCCACCTCCGCGTCGTGCATGATCACGAGCGCGCCGTCCTTGCTCAGATGCAGATCCAGCTCGATCGCGTCCATGCCGGCCTGCTCGGCACGGACGAAGGAACGGAGGGTGTTCTCCGGCTCGACACCCATGACCCCACGGTGACCAATGGTGAGGAAACTCAAGGCAATCTCGCTTCCGTCGACGGCGGCTCCCGGGCAGCCTAACGGCCCTCTTCCCCGAGGGAACCCCGCTCGCAGGCGGAAGCGGACCGCTCCGCTCGGGCCCGGGCCGGGCCGACGCGAGCCGCGTCACCCTTGCGTGAGCGGACCCCTGGCGCTTTGACGCGGCAGTGTCGTCGACGTGCCCGGCGTCCCCAGCCCGTCCAGATCGGCCAGCATCGCCTCCGCCAGTTCCAGCTCGGCCAGATGCTGCCGCTCGCTCCAGCGCAGCGCCACCTGAGGATGTGCCCAGTCGGCGACGCCCCCCGCCCGCGCCAGAGCGTCCCGTACCTCTTTCAACTCGCCCCGCGTACGGGCGATGTGGTCCTCCACGCGCTCCCGCAGGCGCTCCGGGTCCGCCAGGTGACCAAGCCATACGCGCAGCACCAGCGGATGCTTGAGCACCGGCGGGCCCGTGTCCCCGGCGCTGTCCGCCCACTCGGCGAGCGCCGCCCGTCCCTCTTCGGTGATCGCGTACTGGCGTTTGGTGCGCGGCTCTTCGGGGCCCGAGCGCCGGGACGCCGCGTATCCGAGGGATTCGAGGCGCCGGAGCTCCGCGTAGATCTGGCTGACGGCGGGCGACCAGTAGAAGAAGCGCAGGGAGGCGTCCGCCCACTTCTTCAGCTCGTAGCCGGTCCGCTCACCCGGGAAGGAGAGCAGGCCGAGCACCGCCCATGCGGTCGGCGGCAGGTCGTCCGGGCCCGGGTCTTGCTTCCTCGATATCTGACGACTAGTCATATGACTGATTGAAATAAGCGCAGCCCCATGGACGCAACCCCCTGGAGGCACCGTGAAGTTCTCCGTCATCTTCGAGGCGCAACTGGCCGACCCCACCGTCGAGCGCGAGCATCAGGTCATCCGCGACAGCGTCGAACAGGCAGTGCTCGCCGAGAAGATGGGCTTCGACCGGATCTGGGCCGTCGAGCACCACTCCCTGAAGTGGTACGCGCACATGTCCGCCCCGGAGATCTTCCTGACCTGGGTGGCCGCGAAGACCACGACCATCCGCATCGGTCATGGCGTCGTCTGCATGCCGTTCCGCTTCAACCACCCGGCGCGCGTCGCCGAACGCGCCGCCATGCTCGACCTGCTCTCCGGCGGGCGGCTCGATCTGGGAGCCGGGCGCGGCGGTACGGAGCAGGAGACCTCGCTGTGCGGGGTCGACAGGGGCCGTACGACCCAGGAGGTCGAGGAGGCGCTGCGGATCATCGGCAGGGCGTGGCAGGAGGACGAGCTGGAGTACCACGGCGAGCTGATCGACATTGATCCGCATCCGATCCTGCCCCGGCCCGAGCAGACCCCGCACCCTCCGCTCTTCCTCGCGTGCAGCCGCACCGAGACCCTCACCCAGGCCGCCGAGCTCGGTATCGGCGCGCTGGTGATGGGCTTCGCGGGACCGGAGTCGATCGCCGGGATGCGTACCGCGTACGACGCCGCCGTCGCCGCCCGCACCCCGGAGCGGTTCGTGTCGAGCGTCGTCAACGACCACTTCTCGGTGCTCTGCCCGACAATCGTGCTCGACGACCGCGAGCGGGCGCGGCGCATCGGCGTACGCGGCCAGCGTTTCTTCGCCCAGTCCATCGGCCATTGGTACGGCGGCGCGGGCATCCCCGACGAGGCGGTCGTCGACGGCGCCGACGAGGCAGCCGAGATGCGCAGGGCCGCCGAGCAGGTCGTCGCGCGGCTGCACGAGCACGACATCCCGGTACGCCCCGCCTCCACGGCCACGTTCAACGCCGACCACGCGTACGGCACGGCGGACGACGCCATCGCCTATGTGGAACGGCTCCGCGACGCGGGCGCCGACGAAATCATGTGCTTGATCCAAATGGGCACCGTCCCGCAGGAGGCGTGCCTGGAAACGATCCGGCAGTGGGGCGAGAAAGTCATCCCGTACTTCAAGGAGAGCGGCGTCAAGGACGGCGGCTTCAGGGGCGGCGGCCGATGACAGGCGAAGCCGGCGACCGCCTGGCCCCCGATGCGCGGCAACTGGTCGACCTCATGACCTCCGCCTTCCCCGATCTGGGCGGCGCCGTCACCGACGCCGTCGAGGCCCGCCGCATGATCGACGCGTTGCCGAAGCCTCCTGTGGCGCCCCCGCAGGTCGGCTCGGTGGAGGAGCGGACCATTCCGGGCCCGGACGGGGCTCCCGGGATACCGGTACGGATCTACCGGCCCGACCCGCAGGCCGCGACGGGGCCCCGGCCCACCGTCGTCTTCTGCCACGGGGGCGGCTGGGTCATCGGCGGTCTGGACAGCCACGACATCACCGTCCGGGGCCTGTGCCGCGCCTCGGGCGCCGTGCTGGTCTCCGTCGACTACCGGCTCGCACCCGAGGCCCGGTTCCCCGCCGCCGTCGAGGACGCGTACGCCGCCCTGCTGTGGGCCGCCGGCCATGTGGGGGAGCTGGGCGGCGATCCGCGGGCGCTGGTCGTCGCGGGCGACAGTGCGGGCGGCACCCTGTCGGCCGTGGCTGCGCTCATGGCGAAGGAGCGCGGCGGCCCCGCCATCGCACTTCAGGCGCTCGTCTATCCAGCGGCCGACGCCGGGCAGGACACCGACTCGTACCGGAAGAACGCCACCGGCTACTTCCTGGGGGCGGCAGCGCTGCGCTGGTTCTGGGAGCAGTACCTGGGCCCGGAGGGCGACGGGGCCCATCCCTACGCCTCGCCGCTGCGGGCAGGCGACCTGGCGGGGCTACCGCCCGCGTACATCGTCACCGCGGGCTGCGATCCGCTCTGCGACGAGGGGCAGGCGTACGCGGAGAGGCTCCGGAGGGCCGGAGTGACGGTCGCAGAACGCCACTGTCCCGGGATGTTCCACGGCTTCTTCGGCTTCTCGGAAATCCTCGATGACGCCCGCGATGCCTTGACCGGAGTGGCAGAAGCCATCGCCAGTACGGCCAAGGGCAGGAAGAATCGCTGCGATCAAGGGGGCTGTGCAGGATAATTTACTGGGGTACCACTTGAGTGGGAGGGGTGAATACCTATACGGTGCCTTGACGCGAGGTTCTCCCGTGGAGGAAGTGACATGACGGAAATTCTTGTGCAGGACATAGCAGCCGGCGGCATATCCGACGCCCGGCGCGTGGTCGAGCACCTGGCCTGGCCCGAGCTCAAGAATGCCGTGGAGGAGATCCGGCCCTGGCAGTCGGCCGACGGCTCCATCGACTTCGACGCCGAAGGGGCGCCCTCCCGCGTCACCGCGGAGGCCACCCTCGACCGTGTGATCAACGCGGTCGAGAAGCTCGCCCCGCTGCTGGAGCACGACGCCGCGTACCACCGCGCCCTCGTGGCCGACCTGCGCAAGTGGGCCGACAGCGGCTTCGGCGTACCCGACTTCCTGGACTCGCTGCTCGCCTTCCAGCCCGCGCAGCAGCGCGCTGACGGCCTTCAGCACCTGGTCGTCTTCCCGATGTACACGCAGAACGGCAACCCCGACCGCAACCTCGAAGCGGTCGTGCTGCGCATGGTGTGGCCCGAGTGGCTTTCGGAGCTGGAGCGCACCCGTTACGACAACCCGCTCTTCCTCGGCATCACCTTCGAGGACTTCACCGCCGGGTACGACACCCACTCCGCGGTGCTCTTCCCGGAGACGATCGCCGTGCGCGAGGCCCCCGAGCGCTTCACCTGGGGCGGCATCTTCTGCGACCGCGAAGCGGCCCGCTTCCGCCGCGTCACCGAGGCCTCCGTGGAGATCCTCGGCCTCGAACTGCCCGAGGACATCCGGGCGATGGTCTCCGACCAGACCCGCTGCGAGCAGGCCTTCGTGCTGTGGGACATGGTCCACGACCGCACCCACAGCCACGGCGACCTGCCCTTCGACCCGTTCATGATCAAGCAGCGTCAGCCGTTCTGGATGTACGGCCTGGAGGAGCTGCGCTGCGACCTCACCGCCTTCAAGGAGGCCGTGAAGCTCGAAGCCGAGGGCAACGCGCACGGCCGTGACGTGCAGTACGCCGTGCTGTTCGACCGGATGTTCCGCTTCCCGGTCAGCGGCGACCGCGTCCGCAACTACGACGGCCTCGGCGGCCAGCTGCTCTTCGCGTACCTCCACAAGCACGACGTGGTGCGCTGGACCGACAACACGCTGAAGATCGACTGGGAGCGTGCCCCGCAGGTCACCAACCAGCTCTGCGCCGAGATCGAGGACCTCTACCGGGCGGGCATCGACCGCCCGAAGCTGGTGCACTGGTTCGCGGCGTACGACCTGGTCTCGACGTACCTGGCACCCCACCCGGGCTCGCGCTGGGCCAAGGGCCCTGATGCCCTGGACCTGTCGCTGCCCCCGCGCAAACTCGTCGACGACGTGCTTCCGGACGAGTTTCCGTTGAGCATGTTCTATGAGGCGCTTTCCAAGAAGCTGAAGAATGTGATCGCCTCGACCAAGGGGATCACCGCGAAGAGTGCCGAGCGGGTGGCCGCGTGAGCCCTCGCGCCCAGGAGGCGACGACCATGACCGCAAACACCACCGGCAACGGCAACGGAGGCCCGCTGGAGGGCGCCGTCATCGCGGTCGCCGGAGCCGGTGGGCCGGCCGGCCGTGCCGCACTGCTGACGCTCGCCGAGGCAGGGGCCGTCGTGGTGGCCTCCGACGCCGACGCGGCACGGCTCGCGGAGGCCGTCGACGCGGCCCGGTACGCCCACGGCGGCGCCACCGTCACCGGTGACATCGTCGACCTCCTCGACCTCGAAGCCACCCGGGACTGGGTCGACAAGACCGAGAAGGAATTCGGCCGCATCGACGGCATGGTCCACCTCGTCGGTGGCTGGCGCGGCGCGAAGTCCTTCACCGAGACCGACCTCGCGGACTGGGACTTCCTGGAGAAGCTCCTCATCCGTACCGTGCAGCACACCTCGATCGCCTTCCACGACGCGCTGCTGCGCAGCGACCGCGGCCGGTTCGTCCTGGTGAGCCAGTCCGGTGCGGCCAAGCCCACGGCGAACAATGCCGCGTACAACGCGGGCAAGGCCGCCGCCGAGGCATGGACCCTCGCGCTCGCCGACTCCTTCCGCAAGGTGGGGGGCGACGACGGTCCGCGGGCCGCGGCTGCCATCCTGATCGTCAAGGCACTGGTGCACGACGCGATGCGCGCCGAGCGCCCGAACGCGAAGTTCGCGGGCTTCACGGACGTCAAGGAACTGGCCGAGGCCATCGCCGGAGTCTGGGACAGGCCCGCCAGGGAAGTGAATGGACAGCGCCTGTGGCTGACCCCCAAGCCGTGAACCAGAACAACACGGCGAAGACCGACGCCCGTCGGCACCACGACCCGCTGGTACGTGGCTTCGCGAGCGACAACTACGCGGGTGCCCACCCCGAAGTTCTCGCCGCGATCGCCCTCGCCAACGGCGGCCATCAGGTCGCCTACGGCGAGGACGACTACACCGACCACCTCCAGCGGATCATGCACAGCCACTTCGGCCCGTTCGCCGAGGCGTTCCCCGTCTTCAACGGGACCGGCGCCAACGTGGTCGCCCTCCAGGCGCTCACGGACCGGTGGGGCGCGGTCATCGCCGCCGAGAGTGCGCACATCAACGTCGACGAGTGCGGCGCCCCGGAGCGGGTCGGCGGCCTCAAGCTGCTGACCGTACCGACGCCCGACGGCAAGCTGACGCCCGAGCTCATCGACCGGCAGGCGTACGGCTGGGAGGACGAGCACCGCGCCATGCCGCAGGTCGTCTCGATCACCCAGAACACCGAGCTGGGCACGGTCTACACACCGGACGAGATCCGGGCGATCTGCGACCACGCGCACCAGCACGGGATGAAGGTGCACCTCGACGGCGCCCGGATATCCAACGCGGCGGCCTCGCTCGACGTACCGCTGCGGACCTTCACCAACACCGTCGGCGTCGACATCCTGACCTTCGGCGGCACCAAGAACGGCATGGTCTTCGGCGAGGCCGTGGTCGTCCTCAACCCCGACGCGGTGCGCGCCATGAAGCACCTGCGCAAGATGTCGATGCAGCTCGCCTCCAAGATGCGTTTCGTATCGGTGCAGTTGGAGGCGATGCTCGCGCGCGACCTGTGGCTGCGCAATGCCCGCCACGCGAACGAGATGGCGCAGCGGCTCGCCGCCGGTGTCCGCACGGTGGACGGTGTCGAGATCCTCTACCCGGTGCAGGCCAACGCCGTCTTCGCGCGGCTGCCGCACGACGTCAGTGTGCGTCTGCAGGAGCGCTACCGCTTCTACTTCTGGGACGAGGCGGCGGGCGACGTCCGCTGGATGTGCTCCTTCGACACCTCGGAGGACGACGTCGACGGCTTCGTGCAGGCGCTGAAGGAAGAGATGGCCAGGTAGCCCGCGTACCCAGATAGCGCATAAATATGCGGTCGATCGGAAGATGATTGACTTCCGGTCGGCTGCGTCTTTATGCTCGGCCGCCATGGAGATGATCCAGGAAAGCCCAGCCCTTTCGGCCTACTTGGCGGCCGACGAGGCTGTCGACCATGAGCATCCGCTCGTACGGAACACGGCGGCGAAGCTTCGCGCCGAAGCGTCCGATGCATACGCATACGCCCAAGCGGCCTACGAGTTCGTACGCGACACCGTCCCGCACTCCTACGACACGGGCGACATGCGTGTCACCTGGCGTGCCTCCGACGTCCTCGCGCAGCGAAGCGGCATCTGCCACGCCAAGTCCCACGCCCTCGCCGCCCTGCTGCGCGCCGAGTCCATCCCCACCGCGCTCTGCTATCAGCGGCTCACGGACGACGATGGCTCGAACCCGATGGTCCACGGCTTGGTCGCCATCAAGCTCCCGGGGCGGAGTGCCTGGTCGCGGCAGGACCCGCGCGGCAACAAGCCCGGCGTCGACGCACAGTTCTCCCTCGACGGTGAGCGGCTGGCCTGGTCCGTGCGCCCGGAGTGCAGTGAAGTGGACTACCCGGTGTTGTATGCTGCACCACATCCGGCCGTCCTGCGCGCTCTGCGAGCCGCCCCGGACCGGCCGTACCTCTGGCGGACACTCCCCGTCGCACTCTGAACGCCCCCGAGGCAAGGCAGACATGACACTCACACTCACCGTGTCGGACGAGGTGCGGGCCCTCACCCCCGGCTTCACCCACCTCGCCGTCGAGGCCCACGGCCTGGTCAACGGGCCCAGCGACGCGAACAGTTCGGCCCTCCTCGACGACGCGACGCGATGCCTCGCCGAGCGCCTCGGCGGCCTCGCCCCGCACGAGGACCCGCACATGGCCGCCTGGCGTGCCGCGTACACGGCCTTCGGCACCAAGCCGTCCCGCAACCGCAACTCCGCCGAGGCGCTGGCCAGGCGCGCGCTGTCGGACGCCGGGCTGCCGCGCATCAATCTGCTCGTCGATCTCTACAACGCCATAAGCGTCGCCCACCTCATCCCGGTCGGCGGCGAGGACCTGGACCGGATCACGGGCGGCATGAGGCTCGTACGGGCCACCGGCGAAGAGCCCTTCGTCACGGTCGCGGGTGGCGAGGACGTCGTCGAGCACCCCGATGCGGGCGAAGTCGTCTGGTGCGACGACGAAGGCGTCACCTGCCGGCGCTGGAACTGGCGCCAGGGCGTCCGCACGCGCCTGACCGAGGAGTCGGTCAACGCCGTCTTCCTGCTGGAAAGCATGGCCCCCATGACAATCGGCGAGCTCCAGGCCGCAGGGGCCGAACTCGCCGAGTCGCTGGAGAAGCTGAGCCCCGGGGTGCGGATCACCGTCCGCTCCCCGGAGTAGCCCGCCGGAATGGATCAGGCCGTACGGACGGTCAGCCGGCCTCGCGCACCTGCGCGGCGGTCGGCGCCGTGCCGCCGAGGTGCGCCGGGACCCACCAGGTGTCCTCGGCGTTCTTCGGTCGTACGGGGTACGCGCGCTGAGCCGCTTCGAGCAGCTCCTGCACGCGCCCGCGCAGCCGCCGGGTTATGGCGCCCGCGTACTCGTCCTTGGGTGCGTCCATCGGCTCGCCGACGCGGATCGTCACCGGGATGTGGTTACGGCCGAAATTGCGCGGCTTGCCTTTGGTCCACAGGCGCTGCGTGCCCCACAGGGCCACGGGGATCATCGGCACCCCGGCCTCCTGTGCCATCCGGGCCGCACCCGACTTGAAGCTCTTCAGCGTGAACGACTCGGAGATCGTCGCCTCCGGGAAGACACCGATGACCTCGCCGGAACGCAGCGAGTCGAGAGCGTGCGCGTACGCGGTCTCACCCTGCTTGCGGTCCACCGGAATGTGCTTCATGCCGCGCATCAGCGGCCCGCCGATCTTGTGCCGGAAGACCGCTTCCTTCGCCATGAAGCGCACCAGGCGCTTCTGCGGCAGCGCGCCGAGTCCGGCGAAGATGAAGTCGAGGTAGCTGATGTGATTGCTCACCAGCACGGCGCCACCGGTGCGGGGGACGTTTTCAGAACCCTGCGTGTCGATCTTCAGGTCCAGCGCCTTGAACAAGGTACGTGCGGCACCGATGACCGGTCGATAGACGAGTTCTGCCATGTCAGGGGTGACCCTTCTGTGCCCGGGGAGGGCTCTCCCGGCGGAAGTTACGCAGCCGTAGGTTTAGCGGCGTTGGGCAGATCGTGCCCCATGAGCGCCCGAGTAGCCAGCCCTGAGGTCTTTCATGCGCGAGATTCTCGTCACGTAGGGAAAGTGCGGGAATCGTCTTCATGCCGTGAATGCTGGAAAGGGACACGTCAGAACAAGGGGAGGCAGCGGGTGTCAGGGCACGACGGCGGTAGGAAACTGGGTGCGGCCGAGATCGGTGCGGAGCCGGGGGAGCGGGCGACTCTCGTCCAGTTCTCCACCGCGTTCTGCCAGCCCTGCCGGGCGACCCGGCGGACCCTCGCCGAAGTCGCCGGCATGGTCGAGGGAGTGGCCCATGTGGAGATCGACGCGGAGGCGCGGCTCGATCTCGTACGGGAGCTGGGCATCGTAAGGACGCCGACCGTGCTGGTGCTCGACGCGGACGGGCGAGTCGTGCGCAGGGCTTCGGGGCAGCCGCGCCGCGCCGATGTCCTCGCGGCACTTGGCAGGGCCGTATGACCAGGGCAGCCCAGGTGGGCTCTCCAGAACTGCTGCGCTCGGTCTTCAGGCAGCACGCCGCCGGTGTCGCGGTGATCACCGCGCAGGGCTCGCGCCCCGTCGGTTTCACCGCCACCTCGCTCAACTCGGTCGCCGCCGATCCGCCGATGGTCTCCTTCGGAGTGGGCACAGGCTCGTCCAGCTGGCCGGTGCTGGCCGAGGCCGAGCACATCGGCGTCCACATACTGGCCGAGGAGCAGCGGGGCCTGGCGGCCACCTTCGCCCGCAGTGGCGCCGACCGTTTCGCGCCGCCCACCAGCTGGCGTACGGGACCCGAGGGGGTGCCCGTGCTCGACGGCGTACTGGCGTGGCTGGTGTGCCGTGTGGTGGCGCGCGTGCCCGCGGGGGATCATCGGATCGTGCTCGGCCAGGTTGTTGCCGGAGACCCTGCGGGACACGGCCGGCCGCTGCTCTATCACCAAGGTCGCTTCAACGCGCTGAGGGACTGAGAGTTCCCGCTGCCTTCCGATTACGCAGCGTTGGCAAGGTCACAGTTCAAAGCGCTTGCTTACAGGGAAAGAGCTGGGTGTACTGACGAGTAATATTCCAGTCGGCGCGGGGTCCGCCCCGACCGGGATCCGCCCCTTCAGGCGCCTATGCTGCCTGCAACGAGGCAGTCAAGAAATAGACGATGCAGTAGGAGAGCCGGCGTGAGCTTGAGGATCGTTGTCTGTGTGAAGTACGTGCCCGACGCCACCGGCGACCGGCACTTCGCCGATGACCTGACCGTCGACCGCGACGACGTCGACGGCCTGCTGTCGGAGCTCGACGAGTACGCCGTCGAGCAGGCGCTGCAGATCGCCGACGAGGCCGACGACGCGGAGATCACCGTGCTGACCGTCGGCCCCGAGGACGCCAAGGACGCCCTGCGCAAGGCGCTGTCCATGGGCGCCGACAAGGCCGTCCACGTCGAGGACGACGACCTGCACGGCAGTGACGTCATGGCCACCTCGCTGGTGCTCGCCAAGGCCATCGAGAAGACCGGCTACGACCTGGTCATCGCCGGTATGGCGTCGACCGACGGCGGCATGGGTGTCCTCCCGGCGATCCTGGCCGAGCGCCTGGGCGTCCCGCAGGTCACGCTGCTCTCCGAGGTCTCCGTCGAGGGTGGCGTCGTGAAGGGCCGCCGCGACGGCGACACCGCGAGCGAGCTGCTGGAGGCCTCCCTGCCGGCCGTCGTGTCCGTGACGGACCAGTCGGGCGAGGCCCGCTACCCGTCCTTCAAGGGCATCATGGCCGCCAAGAAGAAGCCGGTGGAGTCCCTGGACCTGGACGACCTGGACATCGACGCCGACGAGGTCGGCCTCGAAGGTTCCTGGACCAAGGTCGACTCCGCCACGGAGCGTCCGGCGCGCACCGCCGGCACGATCGTCAAGGACGAGGGCGAGGGCGGCAAGCAGCTCGCGGAGTTCCTCGCGGGCCAGAAGTTCATCTAGGACTCGTACGCCCCCTCAAACGCCCCCAGATTCTTCGCACTCGCAGGAGATTGAAGTCCCATGGCTGAAGTTCTCGTCTACGTCGACCACGTGGACGGCGCCGTCCGCAAGCCCACCCTTGAGCTGCTGACGCTCGCCCGCCGTGTCGGCGAGCCCGTCGCCGTCGCCCTCGGCTCCGGTGCCGAGGCCACCGCCGCGGTGCTCGCCGAGCACGGCGCCGTGAAGGTCCTCACCGCCGACGCCCCGGAGTTCGCCGACTACCTCGTCGTACCGAAGGTGGACGCGCTCCAGGCCGCGTACGACGCCGTGTCGCCGGCCGCCGTACTCGTCCCGTCCTCCGCCGAGGGCAAGGAGATCGCGGCCCGCCTCGCGGTCCGTATCGGCTCCGGCATCATCACGGACGCCGTCGACCTGGAAGCGGGCGACGAGGGTCCGGTGGCCACGCAGGCCGTGTTCGCCGCCTCGTACACCACCAAGTCCCGTGTCTCCAAGGGCACCCCGGTCATCACCGTGAAGCCGAACTCGGCGCCGGTCGAGGCCGCCCCGGCCGCGGGCGCCGTCGAGGCGCTCGCCGTCTCCTTCGGTGAGAAGTCCACCGGCACCAAGGTCGTCTCCCGCACCCCGCGCGAGTCGACCGGCCGCCCCGAGCTGACCGAGGCCGCGATCGTGGTCTCCGGCGGCCGCGGCGTCAACGGCGCCGAGAACTTCCACGTCATCGAGGAGCTCGCCGACTCGCTCGGTGCCGCTGTCGGCGCCTCGCGCGCCGCCGTGGACGCCGGCTGGTACCCGCACTCCAACCAGGTCGGCCAGACCGGCAAGTCGGTCTCCCCGCAGCTGTACATCGCCTCCGGCATCTCCGGCGCGATCCAGCACCGGGCCGGCATGCAGACCTCGAAGACCATCGTGGCCATCAACAAGGACGCCGAGGCCCCGATCTTCGACCTCGTCGACTACGGCGTGGTCGGCGACCTGTTCGCGGTCGTCCCGCAGCTGACCGAAGAGGTCAAGGCCCGCAAGGGCTGACCTGCGGAAGTCCGCGAGAAGTCGGAAAGAGCCGGGGCCGCGTGGTGATCTTCACCGCGCGGCCCCGGCCGCTTTCCGGAGACCATTGACGCAGGTCATGACCGACCATTAACTTCGCCATGCGGATTGTTGATTCCGTGAAGCGGAAAACTGGAGGGTTGGAATGGGTCAGCAGGAGAAGGTGGCGACGAGCCTCACAGGCGCGGTCAGCGAGGGCATCAGCGCGTCCCTCGTACCGGTCGACGAGGAGCTCGCCCGCCGGTACCCCGGAGACCCAGGGACCCGGCAGCCCGTCCACACGGTCTACGTCCCCGGCGACGTCTTCGCCGCCGACACCATCCGCAGCTGGGGCGACCAGGCCCTCGCCGCCCTCGACGAGCACGCGCCGGACGCCGCGTCGCTCGCCGCCGTCCTCGGCCTCTCCGACGAGCTCGCGGGGCCGGTCTACGACCGCGTACGGGCCAAGCTTGAGCGGGAGCCCATCGAGGACCTGCGCGTCGACTTCGAGGACGGCTACGGCGGCCGCACCGACGCCGACGAGGACGCCCACGCGGCCCGCGCCGCACGGCTGATCAGCGAGGCGTACAGGAACGGCACGGCAGCGCCGTACATGGGCATCCGCATGAAGTGCATGGAGGCGGCCGTACGCGACCGCGGCATCCGCACCCTCGACATCTTCCTCACCGGCCTGATGGAGGCCGGCGGCCTGCCCGACGGGCTCGTCCTCACGCTCCCCAAGGTGACGTACCCCGAGCAGGTCACCGCGATGGTGCGCCTCCTCGAAGAGTTCGAGAAGGCGCGCGGCCTGGACGCGGGCCGGATCGGCTTCGAGATCCAGATCGAGACCAGCCAGTCCATCCTCGCCGCCGACGGCACCGCCGCCGTGGCGCGGATGATCGGCGCCGCCGAGGGCCGCGCCACCGGACTGCACTACGGCACGTTCGACTACAGCGCCTGCCTCGGCGTCAGCGCCGCCTACCAGGCCAGCGACCACCCCGCCGCCGACCACGCCAAGGCGATCATGCAGGTCGCGGCCGCCGGCACCGGCGTACGCGTGTCCGACGGCTCCACCAACGTCCTGCCGGTCGGCTCCACGGAGCACGTCCACGAGGCCTGGCGGCTCCACTACGGCCTCACCCGCCGCGCCCTGGCCCGCGCCTACTACCAGGGCTGGGACATGCACCCGGCCCACATCCCGACCCGGTACGCGGCCGTGTTCGCGTTCTACCGCGAGGGGTACGAGCAGGCCGCCGCGCGCCTCGCCGCGTACGTCAACCACGCGGGCGGCGACGTCATGGACGAGCCCGCCACCGCCAAGGCGCTCAGCGGCTACCTGCTGCGCGGCATCGACTGCGGCGCCCTGGACACCGCCGAGGTCGCCCGGCTCACCGGCCTGACCCGCGCGGACCTCGACGCCTTCGCGTCGCCGCGCCGCGGCGACCTCACGGCCACGGCCAAGTAGCGGCCGCAGCAAGTGGCGGCCACGGCCCGGTAACAGCCGCCGACACCCCGAATCCGGTGTCACAGCTGCCCCGTACTCTGTACGCGTCCACACACGCGACACAGGAACGGGGCAGCGGTGTCTTCGGGGGAGAACGAGCGGATCGCCGGCCGCTACCGGGTCGTCGAGCAGCTCGGCCGGGGTGGGATGGGCGTCGTCTGGCGGGCCGTCGACGAGGTGCTGGGCCGTGAGGTCGCGGTCAAGGAACTGCGGACGTACAACGATGCCTCCGCGCCCGAACTGTCCGGTCTGCGGGTGCGCATGCAGCGCGAGGCGCGAGCCGCCGCGCGCGTGCGCCACCCCGGAGTCATCGCCGTGCACGACGTCGCCGACCACGACGGACGCCCGGTCATCGTCATGGAGCTCATCGACGGCCCTTCGCTGGACGACGTACTGAACGAGCGAGGCGTCCTGGAGCCGCGCGAGGCGGCGTCCATCGGCGTGAAGGTGCTGGAGGCGCTGGGCGCCGCCCACCGTGCCGGAGTGCTGCACCGCGACGTCAAGCCGGGCAATGTGCTGCTGGAGCCCGGCGGACGGGTGGTCCTCACCGACTTCGGGATCGCCGCGATGGACGACCCGGGCGACGGCTCCACCACCCATCTCACGCGCAGCGGCGAACTGGTCGGCTCCCTCGACTACTTGGCGCCCGAGCGTGCCCAGGGCCACGAACCGGGGCCCGCCTCGGACGTGTGGGCGCTCGGCGCGACGCTGTACGCGGCGGTGGAGGGCGGCTCGCCGTTCCGCCGTACGTCGACCTGGTCGACGCTGACCGCGATCGTCCAGGAGCCGCTGCCGGAGCCGCAGCGCTCGGGGCCGCTCGGGCCCGTACTCCAGAAGCTGATGCACAAGGACCCGGCGCAGCGGCCCGACGCGGCAGAGGCGGCCCGGCTGCTGGCGGCGGTGGCGGCCGGCGAGGACACGACGGCCACCGCGGCGCTGGGCGGTGTCCGGCAGACGCAGGGCGGCCCCGGGTCGCAGGGTGCGCCGAGGGAGGCCACGGTGCGCGATGTGCTGCCGCACCGGCCCGAGGGGTTCGGCCCCGCGATGGGCCGGCAGCAGGCGCCGCCAGGACCGGGTCCCGTCGCGCCGGCCCCTACCCCCGCTCCCGCTGCCCAGCCCGCGACTCCGGAGCGGCGGCCGGGGCGCGGCAAGGTCCTGGTGGCGGCGGGTGTCGCGGCTGCGCTGCTCGCGGGAGGCGGCGTGACGTACGCCCTCACCGACCGTACGGAACAGACGTCCGGCGAGCTGGCGAACGGCTCGGGGGAGAGCGCGTCGCCCGGCAGCGACGAGCGTGAACCCGGAGACGGCGAGCGTTCCGCGACGAAGATGCCGACCAGCGCCGCGCCCTCCGGGCAAGCCGCCGACAAGACGCCGGGCAAGGACGCGAAGCCGCCCGCGAAGGGCGACGACGGCAAGGACTCCCGGGACTCGGGCGGATCGGACGGCGGTTCCGACGACGGCGATTCGGATACGTCCGGCTCCTCCGGCGGCTCGGACACGTCAGGGGGCTCGGGCGATTCGGGCGGCTCGACGAGCGGCGGCTCGGGCAGCGGCGGTTCCACGACCACGACCGGCGGCGGGGACCCCGGCACCCCGGCTCCGGAGCCGGCCTGCCACTCCATCGGCGCGGGCAAGTACAACTGCACCGTCTGGCAGACCGCGAAGTCCTACACGGCGTCCGGCACCGAAGTCGGCGTCCTGAACGCCGGCACCAATTACTTTTACTGCCAGCAGAACCTCGGCCGCAGGGAGACCTCCGGCCAGTGGACGAACGTCTGGTGGGCCAAGACCGACGACGACAGCGGCAACACCAACGTCTTCGTCAGCGATGTCTACATCAAGGGCGGCGACAACGACCAGCCGGTGCCCGGCCTCCCCGTCTGCTGAGGCCGCGCAACGGTACGGCGGTCCGGCCACCCGTCCGGCTCAGCGCGTCCAGGGCGGTATTTCGCCCGAGCCGCGCGCGATGAGTCGTGTCGGGAGTTCCACGCGGCTGGGGGCGTCGTCCACGCCGTCGAGGCGGCGGAAGAGGCGGTTGGCCGCGGTGCGGCCCAGCGCGGTGGCGTCCTGGGCCACGACGGTGAGGCCCGGCTGCAGCAGATCGGCCAGCTCGATGTCGTCGAACCCGACGAGGGCGATGGGGTGCTCCCGGCCGGCCAGGACCCGTACGGCCGTCACCGTCACCCGGTTGTTGCCCGCGAAGAGGGCGGTGACGGGCTCGGGGGCGTCCAGCATCGCGGTGGCCGCGTCGCGAACCCGTTCGGGCGCGGTGCTGCCGAGCGACACCCACGCGTCGTCGACCCGCAGCCCGGCCTCCTCCATCGCGGCGTGGTAGCCGCGCAGTCGCTCGTGAGCGGTGTGAATGCGCGGCTGGTCGCCGATGAAGCCGATACGGCGGTGCCCGTGCGCGATCAGATGGGCCACGCCCTCGCGCGCGCCGCCGAAGCTGTCGGAGAGCACCACGTCCGCGTCGATCTTCCCGGCGGGGCGGTCCACGAAGACGGTGGCGATGCCCGCCGCTATCTCCGGCTCCAGGTAACGGTGGTCGTCCCCGGCCGGGATCACGATCAGACCGTCGACGCGCCGGGCGCAGAGCGCGAGCACCAACTCCTGCTCGCGGCCGGGGTCTTCGGCGCTCGATCCGTTGATGAGGAGAGCGCCGTGGGCGCGGGCCACTTCCTCGACGGCGCGGTTCAGCGGCCCGTAGAAGGGGTCGGCCAGGTCTTCCAGCACCAGGCCGATGCTGGCGGTGCGGCCCTTGCGGAGCACCCGGGCGCTGTCGTTGCGGCGGAACCCCAGGGCAGCGATCGCTTCATGGACGCGCTGCTCTGTGTCGGGTGTGACGCCCGGTTCGCCGTTCACCACACGGGAGACCGTCTTGAGGCCGACTCCGGCGCGGGCGGCCACATCCTTCATGGTCGGCCGGTTGCCGTAACGGGGCTCGGGGCGGCTCTCGGTGTCGGCCACGTGCGCTGTCCTGTCCTGTCGTCGTCGGAGGCGTGCTCGGGGCGTACTCGGGGTAGTGCTCGGGTCGTGCTCGGAGGTATCGGTCGGGGTGTGCGGCGGGAGCGAAGGGGTGTGGCGTCGAGCATAGGGCCTGGACAACGTTGTCAGGTGAATGGAGACTGGCTCTGACCTGCCGCCACCTCGTTCAGCCTGGAGATCCCACACCGATGCGCACCGACCTCGTCGCAGCTCTCGACATCGGCGGCACCAAGATCGCCGGCGCGTTGGTGGACGGCGAAGGCCGACTTCTCCTGCGGGCACAGCGGCCGACCCCCGCCCGGGAGAACGGCGACACGGTGATGCTCGCCGTCGCCGCGGTGCTCGCCGAGCTGACCGCGTCCCCGCTGTGGGAGCGCGCGACGGCCGTCGGTATTGGCAGCGCGGGTCCCGTGGACGCCTCCGCCGGTACGGTCAGCCCGGTCAATGTCCCCGGCTGGCGCGACTTCCCGCTGGTCGAGCGGGTACGGCGTACGGTCGGCGGCCGCCCGGTCGCACTCGTCGGCGACGGCGTCGCCATGACGGCCGCCGAGCACTGGCAGGGCGCGGCCCGCGGCTACGACAACGCCCTGTGCCTGGTCGTCTCGACCGGCGTCGGCGGTGGCCTCGTCCTCGGCGGGCAGCTGCACCCCGGGCCCACGGGCAACGCGGGCCACATCGGCCACATCAGCGTCGACCTGGACGGCGACCCGTGCCCGTGCGGATCGCGCGGCTGCGTGGAGCGGATCGCCAGCGGGCCCAACATCGCGCGCAGGGCCGTCGAGCAGGGCTGGCGGCCCGGCCCCGACGGCGACGCCACCGCCGCCGCGGTGGCGGCTGCCGCCCGGGCCGGAGATCCGGTCGCCGTCGCCTCGTTCGAACGGGCCGCCCAGGCCTTGGCAGCAGGCATCGCCGCCACAGCGACGCTGGTCGAGATCGACATCGCGGTCATCGGTGGGGGAGTGGCGGGCGCGGGCGATGTGCTGTTCGTGCCCCTGCGCCGCGCGCTGCGCGACTACGCCACGCTCTCGTTCGTACAGCGACTGACGGTCGCTCCGGCGCTCACCGGCACCGACGCGGGCCTGGTCGGCGCGGCCGCCACCGCCTTGCTCGGGAAGAAGCCGGGCGAAGCGGCGACGGCCCTCAGCACCTGACGAACTGACGGCCCATCACCCCACGACTCACCACCTCACCACCTCAGCAGCTCAACTTCGCATCGGCCCAGTCCGCGTGGTCGTAGTCGATCCCGTCCCCGCCGTCCGTGACCACCAGACGCACCACCTGCGCACCGCTCACATCCGCCGAAATCGGCTGCGACGGCATGATGTTGGTCAGTGTGCCCGTCGAGGCGGCCTTCCTGCCGTCCGCCCAGATCTCGAACGCCACCGTGCCCCGGAGGCCCGTCTCGTCGTCGAGACCCACCCCCGCGGTGACGCCGGAGCACTTCCCGCGCGCGTAGCAGGACATCGGATGTCCCGTCGGAATCTCCTGCGCGGTGCGGCCGCGGGCGCGGGTGCGGTCGCGCTGCCTTCGCTGCTCACCGCCTGTGGCAGTGGCCCCGGCGGCGACGGCCGTCCTTCGTGGCCTTCGCGGTCGCACGGCTGCGGATGCGCGGCTCGCCCGCGTTGACGTCAGCGGACGACCTTCTCGGCCAGGTATTCCTCCCAGGTCCGCTTGCCCACTGCGCGGTCGGGCGTGGTCAGAGCCCCGGAACGAAAGCCCGCGCCGACCTTCCCCGGGATGAACACCGGCAGGACGAGGCGGCGCTTGCCCGCCGCCCGCAGCCAGGTCCTGGCCAGCCGGTCCACCGTGTACACCGTTGGCCCGGCCAGGTCCGGCACCTGTCCGGCCGGCCCGTCCAGCGCCAACTCGACAAGCCGGTCCGCAACGTCACCCGGGTCGACCGGCTGGCAGACGGTACGGGCCGGCACGATGACCACCGGCAGCCTGGACAAGACGGTAAAGGTCCTGTCCAGCAGTTCGGGGAACTGAGAGGCGCGCAGATTGGTCCAGCCGATTCCCGAGGCCGCCAGCAGCCGCTCCCCTTCCAGCTTGATCCGGTAGTAGGGGTACGGGATCCGGTCGATGCCGACGATGGAGATGTTGACGACGTGCTCGACCCCGGCCCGCTTCGCGGCCTCCAGCAGGTGGTGGAAGGCCGGGATGTCGTTCTTGAAGTGCCAGATGTCGGTCGCGCAGTGAATGATCGTCCGGACCCCGGCGAACGCTTCGTCCAGACCTGCACCGCTCGCCAGGTCACCGGTGAACCAGGTCACCCCCGCATCGCCCGGCAGCACGGCCCTGCGGCTGAGCGCCCGCACCGGCAACCCGGTGCGGCGTGCCCGCTCCAGCACCTTGCGGCCGAGTACGCCCGTCGCACCGGTCACCATGATCCCGTTGTTGTTCATCAGCCGGCCCTTCTCGTGTTGCTGTCACTCATGAAGAACCGACGACTCGCGCGTTCTGTGACAGCTTCCGCAGCCGACCGGCCAGAAAAGGAAAAGGTCGGCCGGCGGCTACGTGCCGGCTCCCTCCGGCACGCGCTGCACCACGATCACCAGGAACGCGTCCGACTCCAGGTCCATCACGACCTCCGCCGGGCACCCCTCCGCGCGTCGTGCCAAGGCGAATTCCTCAGCCGGCCAGCTGCCCCTCGGGCCTCCGGCCGGGAACTGTTCCAACACCATGCGACTCATGCCGCACCCCCGTTCCCATACCAGCCGAACTCTCGCTCATGTGCTCCAACGAGACTCCGTGCGCGTGCGTCACGGTTCCCCCGTCCCACCAGGGCACTCTTGTCATACGATTCGACGCCGCCGGGGCCCGCCGGCGTTGCTTCCAACCCGCAACAGCATCAGCACGGTTGTGTGCCCAAACGGTCGCGGGCACCATGCGGTGACCCCGGGTTTCCGTGGCAGGGTGTTGCGGGCAAGCCACTGGGGGCTACGGAAGAGGGGGAACCGTGATCGTCTGGATCAACGGTGCGTTCAGTGCGGGCAAGACCAGCGCCGCGCGCGAACTGATCGATCTGATCCCGAACAGCACCTTCTACGACCCCGAACTGATCGGCGGGGGACTGCGCAACCTGCTGCCGCAGAAAAGACTCTCCGAGGTCACCGACTACCAGGACCTCCCGATCTGGCGTCGCCTCGTCGTCGACACCGCCGCCGCCCTGCTCGCCGAGGTCGGCGGGCCGCTGGTGGTGCCCATGACGATCCTGCGGCAGGAGTACCGGGACGAGATATTCGGCGGGCTCGCCGCCCGCCGTATCCCGGTGTGCCACGTACTGCTGGCGCCAGACGAAACGATCCTGCGCCAACGGATCGCCGACCGCGAGGAGATGGAGGACGACCAGGAAGTCAGTGAGCGCGTACGTCAATGGGCGTACGAGCACATCGAGCCGTACCGCGCGGCCCTGTCCTGGCTCGCCGACGACGCCCACGTCATCGACACCAGCCGGCTGAGCCCCGCCGAGACGGCCTGCCGGATAGCCGACGCGGTACGGACCGGGGCCGCCGGCGCCTGCGAGATCGTGCAGTGTCATCTACTAGGAGTGCGCGGGGGGGGTAGCGGCCCACAAGTTCAAAACACCCTACAACACCGGTCTCAAGCGGGCTCGAGAAGCGCGTCCAGCGCGGGTATGATAGGAGTAAAGTAGGTATTTAAAGAGGGTGGGAAAACACACACACAACGAGTAGGGGGTGAAGAAAGAAAGAGACATCTATCTACTATCTCTATCTCTCTTGGTGTGTGGGTGTAGAGAGGACACATAGAGGGTATCTATACTATACAGGAGGAGTAGGGTGACACTCTCTATCATCTCTCACCTACGCGTTAGGAAGGAGTAGGGGGGTATCAGGGTACTCTAAGGATTGAGTATCTTCCACTCTATCTCTAGAATAATTGAGGGGAGGAGGAGGTAAGGGGAGAGTAAGATGTATCTAGAATATTTAGGGGAGTGAGTGTGCGTGTGATGAAAAAAAAGAAATTTGGAAAAGGGTAATGGAGTACAATGGAAGGAGATGAGCAATAATAGTGCTATAAAAATATATATATAGGGGATATGGTATATAATAGGAGATACTACTCATAGAAGGTTTAAGTACAAAGTTTGAAGATTAAAATTAAGAAATTTATCTAAATATGATAAATATAAACGGAAAAAAAATAAAAAGGGGTGGACAGTTTGAACTAGATAAGTAAATGACTTAGTAGGTGAGGGGGGGGGGGAATCTGGGTGGAGGGGGGGGGGGGTATAAGGTGGATGACTGACTGCTGTGAGTGTGAGTATGTAGATATTATTTGTGTATTAACTAGAAGTGACAGAATGTGTGGGATTAAGTGATAAGGGATTGGTGGGATGGGTTTAAGTATTTGGAGTTTAATAAGAGATATATAAAAAATAGAGAACCATTAGGTAATAGGAAAAGAAAGAGGGGGTATAGAAGTTTGGTAAGGAAAACGCCTCGACGCAGTCACCCGTGAACAGCACGCCGTACTCCGGCAGATGGACGGCGATGCTGCCGTCCGTGTGGCCGGGGGCGTGCACCACCCGCGCGCCGCCGCCGAAGTCCAGCAGGTCGCCGTCCTCGGCCTCCCGGTCGACCCGGGTGGGCGGGGCCGGCGGCACGGTCAGCCCGTGCGCGTACAGCGGACGCTCCCAGTCCAGCAGTACGGGCTCCGGCACCGGCCGGTCGCCGCGGATGACGGGCGCGTCGAGCCGGTGGGCCACGATCTCGGCGCCGAAGCGGTCGGCGAGTTCCTGGGTGGCGCCCACGTGGTCGCGGTGGCAGTGGGTGAGGACGATACGGCGGATGTTCTGCGGGCGCAGGCCCAGGCTCCGTATCGCCGCTTCGATGTCCGGGGCGGCGTCCTTGTTGCCCGCGTCGATCAGGGTCAGTTCCGCGTCCGGCCCCCCGCTCTCGCGCCAGAGGTACGCCTGGCCGATCGGGAAGCGGAACATGTGCAGTCGCTCGGGGATTACCTCGACGAGATCCATGCGGCGAACGTACGCAGCGCGTGCCGCCCGCCGCACGAATCTCCGCTGTCGGCGATCTCCGCTCTCCGCTTAACTCTTCTTGGACTCGGCGTAGTTGACCAGGAACAGCGCCTCCGCGACGGACATCCGCTCCAGCTCCTCGGGCGACACGCTCTCGTTCACCGCGTGGATCTGCGCCTCCGGCTCGCTCAGCCCGATGAGCAGAATCTCCGCCTCCGGGTAGAGCGCGGCGAGCGTGTTGCACAGCGGGATCGAGCCGCCCATGCCGGACGCCTGCATCTCCTGGCCCGGGTACGCCACACGCATCGCATCGGCCATCGAGGTGTACGCCGGACTGCTGATGTCCGCCTTGAACGGCTGGCCCTGGCCCACCTGCTCCACCGAGACCCGCGCACCCCACGGCGTGTGCGATTCGAGGTGCGCGGTCAGGAGCTTCGTCGCCTCGGTGGCGTCCTGGCCCGGCGGCACGCGGAGGCTTATCTGCGCCCGCGCGCTCGCCTGGAGGGACGGCGTCGCGCCCACGACCGGCGGGCAGTCGATGCCGATCACCGTGACGGCGGGGCGGGCCCAGATGCGGTCGGCGACGGAGCCGCTGCCGATCAGGTCGACGCCGTCGAGCACCTTGGCGTCCTTGCGGAACTCCGCCTCCGGGTACTCGACGCCGTCCCACGCGGCGTCCGCGGTCAGCCCGTCCACGGTCGTCGAGCCGTCCTCGGCGCGAAGCGAGGCCAGCAGCTGGATGAGCGCGGCCAGCGCGTCGGGTGCCGCGCCGCCGAACTGGCCGGAGTGCAGGTTGCCTTCCAGGGTGTCGATCCGTACCCGCAGCATGGTCATGCCGCGCAGCGTCGCCGTGACCGTCGGCAGGCCGACGCGGAAGTTGCCGGTGTCCCCGATGACGACGGTGTCGGCGGCGAGCAGCTCGGGGTGCGCCTCCGCGTACTGCTCCAGGCCGCCCGTGCCCTGCTCCTCCGAGCCCTCCGC
Organism: Streptomyces spiramyceticus; assembly: GCF_028807635.1. NCBI lineage: Bacteria > Bacillati > Actinomycetota > Actinomycetes > Kitasatosporales > Streptomycetaceae > Streptomyces > Streptomyces spiramyceticus. The sequence goes on along the minus strand of NZ_JARBAX010000001.1, from coordinate 45,777 downwards.
GATGACCTTGACGGAGACAGGAACGCCGCCGTTCGCCTTGAGGGCGCGCAGCGCGAGCAGGTGCATGATGAAGCCGCCCTTGCAGTCGGCGGCGCCACGCCCGTACCAACGCCCGTCGCGCTCGGTCAGCTCGAACGGCGGAGTAACCCAGGAAGCAAGATCGAGCGGCGGCTGCACGTCGTAGTGCGCGTACAGCAGGACGGTCGGAGCGCCCTCAGGACCGGGCAGGAAGCCGTACACGGACTGGGTGCCGTCCGGGGTGTCGAGCAGCGCGACGTCCTGGAAGCCCTCGGAGCGCAGCGCGCCGGCGACCCAGTTCGCGGCGGCCTCGCACTCGCTCTTCGGGAACTGCGCGGGATCCGCCACCGACTGGAAGGCCACCAGCTCGGCCAGCTCCGCCTTGGCGCGGGGCATCAGCGAGGCGACGGTCTCGGCGATCGGATTCGCGGTCATGGGCACGCTCCTCGTGGGTGCGACGTTGTGTACATGTACGAATGGTTGTTCGTACATCGGAAGGCAGGGCCGATCCTCCCACAACGAGATCGGCCGGGCCCGCGCCGTAGGATGCGTCAGCAGTACGGTCAACGGGCGGATCAGGAGCAGAAGCACATCGTGAGCAGCGAGAACGCAGACGCCGGACGTGAGCACGAAGAGCCGGTCTGGGACGTCGTCGTGGTCGGTGCCGGGCCCGCGGGGGCATCGGCGGCATATGCGGCAGCCGTCGCGGGACGGCGCGTACTCCTCCTGGAGAAGGCGGAGATCCCCCGGTACAAGACCTGTGGCGGAGGCATCATCGGGCCATCGCGCGACGCGCTGCCGCCCGGTTTCGAACTGCCCCTCATGGACCGTGTGTACGCCGTGACGTTCTCGCTGGGCGGGAAGCTGTCGCGGACACGCCGCTCGAAGCAGATGCTCTTCGGGCTCATCAACCGGCCGGAGTTCGATGCCGGTCTGGTGGAGGCGGCGCAGAAGGCGGGCGCCGAAGTCCGTACCGGCGTGACGGTCGCACGTGTCGAGCAGCACGGTTCGGCGGTGCCGGACCGGCGCACGGTGGCGGTCGTTCTTTCCGGCGGCGAGACGGTGCTGGCGCGCGCGGTGGTCGGCGCGGACGGCAGTGCGAGCCGCATAGGCGCACACGTCGGGGTGAAGCTCGACCAGGTGGACCTCGGCCTGGAGGCGGAGATCCCGGTGCCCGCGACGGTCGCCGAGGACTGGGCGGGGCGGGTGCTCATCGACTGGGGGCCGATTCCGGGGAGTTACGGCTGGGTGTTCCCCAAGGGGGAGACGCTGACGGTCGGCGTGATCTCGGCGCGCGGCGAGGGTGCGGCCACCAAGCGGTACCTGGAGGAATTCATCGCCCGCCTCGGTCTCGCCGGGTTCGAACCCGCCGTCTCCTCCGGGCACCTGACGCGGTGCCGCAGCGAGGATTCGCCGCTGTCGCGCGGCCGGGTGCTGGTGTGTGGGGACGCGGCGGGGCTGCTGGAGCCGTGGACCCGTGAGGGGATCTCCTTCGCGCTGCGGTCCGGGCGGCTTGCGGGGGAGTGGGCGGTGCGGATCGCCGAGTCGCAGGATGCGGTGGACGCCCGCCGCCAGGCACTGAATTACGCCTTCGCCATCAAGGCGGGGCTCGGCGTGGAGATGGGCGTCGGGCGGCGGATGCTTGCACTCTTCGAGCGCCGTCCCGGGCTGCTGCATGCGGCGATCACCGGCTTCCGGCCGGCCTGGAAGATGTTCGCCCGGATCACGCGCGGCTCGACCACGCTGGCCGAGACAGTGCGTACGCACCCCATGGCCCAGCGCGCACTGAACGCGGTGGACTCGGGATCCTTGGGCCGGGGTGCGGCGGACCGGGGTGCGGCGGCGGACCGGGGGTCGTCGTCCGTCAGCCCGTGACGGTGATGCGGAAGACGGGGTGGTCGGGGGCGGCCGCCAGGAGCTCCTCGTCGGAGGACTTGACGGTCACACCCTTGAAGTACTGGTTGACCTCCCAGCCCCAGCGCTCCAGGTAGGTGCGGAGCACCAGGAGTTTCTCGTCGTCGGGAAGTTCGGCCGCGGTGAAGCGGCGGACCTTGCGGCCGACCTTGAGTTCGCCCTGGCCGGCGGCGCGCATGTTGCGGACCCACTGGGAGTGGCCGCGGGCGGAGACAAGGTACTGGGCGCCGTCGTGGGTGTGCGGGTTCACGGGGATGCGCTGCATCTGGCCGCTCTTGCGGCCGCGGACGGACAGCTCGGCCGAGCCCATCAGGCTGAAGCCGTGGCGGGCGAGCCAGCCGATGACGTTGTTCAGCCTGATCGCCATGGGGCTGCCCTGGAGGTAGTAGGGCTCGGACTGCGGCATGGTGGCCTCCACCGGTGTGAGAGCACTGCTCTCGCTTGAGAGCAGTGTGCACTCGATCGGCGATCCAATGCAAGAGCGGTGCTCTCGTTATTGGTCGGTGCTCTCGAACGTGACAGACTGCTCGCGATGAGCACCATGCGCGGAGCCAGGGAACGAGCCCGGATCGAAGTGACTGCGGCCATCAAGGAAGAGGCACGCAGACACCTTGCGGCCGAAGGCGCCGCAAAGCTCTCCCTGCGCGCGGTCGCCCGCGAACTGGGAATGGTCTCCTCCGCGCTCTATCGCTACTTCCCGAGCCGCGACGACCTCCTCACCGCCCTGATCGTCGACGCGTACGACGCCGTGGGCGCCGCCGCCGAGACCGCGCTCGCACAGCAGCCCGCAGCCGCCGCCCACCCCGAGCGCTGGACCGCCGTCTGCGGGGCCGTACGTACCTGGGCGCTGGACCACCCCCACGAGTACGCCCTGATCTACGGCTCGCCCGTACCCGGCTACACCGCCCCCCAGGCGACCGTCGGCCCCGCCTCCCGCGTCGGCCGGGCCCTCATCTCCATCGCACGCGACGCCCACCGCACCAACGGCCTCGCCGTCCCGCGTCTCCCCGCCGGCCTGCGCCCCGAGGCGGAGCGGATCGCCGCCGACTTCGCCCCCGACCTCCCGCCGCCGGTCGTGGTCGCCCTGGTCGCCGCCTGGTCGCAGCTCTTCGGCCTGATCTCCTTCGAGGTATTCGGCCAGTTCAACCGGATTGTCGAGGACCGCGACGCGTTCTTCGCACACTCCGCCGCGGGCCTCGCCCAGACGGTGGGCCTGATCGGCAGCAGCGCCGGATCCTGACGCGGCACCCGCTCGCGCGGGGCGCGCAGCGCCCTCGCGTACGCACTCCGGACAGCGCCCGAGCTCGATCCGCCCTCGGCCGAGGCCGGGACCACGTACTGCACAGGGAGTACGTGTGATCACCACGCACGGCTGACGCCCCGGCCGTCGCTGCGCGTCTACCGTGGCCGCTATGAGCCCGCAGCAGGAACGGTCGCTATGAGCCCGCAGCAAGAACGGTGGTGCGGCGGTCCCCCCTGGCAGCAGGGCGGGCCGCCGCGTTGGCAGCCCTGGGTGACCCGGCAGGCGGGCGGCCGGCTGCCGTGGGTGTCGACCCTGCTCGTGATCGCGTTCGTGCAGGTGGGATCGGGGTTCGCGGCCGAGGGGCAGCTCGACCGCCCAGGGCTCGACGTCTTCGCCCGGCTCCTGCTGTTCGTGGGCGCGGCGCTGCTCCTGCTGCGCCACCGGTACCCCGTCCTCGTCGCCTTCGGTACGTCGGCGGCCGCGATGACCTATCTCGGCGCGGGCTATCCGTACGGACCGGTCTTCGTCCCCGTCGCCATCGGCTGCTTCTCCGCCATCGTCGCCGGTCACCGGCGGGCCGCCTGGACAGCCGTTGGGACGCTCTGGGCAGGCCACGTCCTGCTCTCGCACTGGCTCTACCGGTGGCTGCCGCCCGCCAACGACGACGCCGCCCCCTGGGGGCAGGAACTCCTCGTCGCCGCCTGGGTGGTGGCCGTCGTCGCCGCCTCGGAACTCGTGCGCGTACGCAGGGAGCAATGGGCGCGCGAGCGCGTCGAGCGTCAGGCCGCCGAGAAGCGCCGCGCCGACGAGGAGCGGCTGCGCATCGCCCGCGAGCTGCACGACGTACTCGCCCACAGCATCTCGGTCATCAACGTCCAGGCGGGCGTGGGCCTGGCCCTGCTCGACACCGACCCCGAGCAGGCCCGTACGGCCCTGACCACCATCAAGTCGGCCAGCAAGGAGGCGCTCGGCGAAGTGCGGCAGGTCCTCGACACCCTCCGCACCCCGGGCGAGGCGCCGCGCTCCCCGGCGCCCGGCCTCGACCGGCTCCCCGAGCTCGTGGAACAGGCCTCGGGCGCGGGCCTCACCGTGGAGATCGAGACGGAAGGCGTACGGGCCGCCCTGCCGCCCGGTACCGACCTCGCGGCCTTCCGCATCGTCCAGGAGGCCCTGACCAACGTGGTCAGACACTCCGGCTCGCGCACCGCCCGCGTCCGGCTCGCCTACGCGCCCGGCCGCCTCGACCTGCGCATCGACGACGAAGGACCGGCCACCGGCGGCCACGCGGGCGGCAGCGGCAACGGACTTGTGGGGATGCGCGAGCGTGCGGCCGCCCTCGGTGGCACGATCGAGGCCGGGCCGCGTCCGGACGGCGGCTTCCGGGTGGAGGCGACCCTTCCGTTCCGCGCTTCGCCGAACTCGCCGAACTCGCCGAACTCGCCGAACTCGCCGAACTCGCCGAACTCGCCGAACTCGCCGAACTCGCAGAAGGAGAACTCGTGATCCGCGTACTGCTCGCCGACGACCAGTCGCTGGTACGGGCCGGCTTCCGGGCCCTGCTCGCCGCGCAGCCCGACATCGAGGTGGCGGGGGAGGCGGCCGACGGGGAAGAAGCGGTGCGCCTGGTCGGTGAACTGCGCCCCGATGTCGTACTGATGGACATCCGGATGCCGCTGCTCGACGGCCTCGCGGCGACCCGCCGTATCACCGGCGACCCGGCGCTGGACGGCGTAAAGGTGATCATGCTGACCACCTTCGAGCTCGACGAGTACGTCTTCGAGGCTATCCGCAACGGTGCCTCGGGCTTCCTGGTCAAGGACACCGAGCCGGAAGAGCTGTTGCGGGCGGTACGGGCCGTGGTGGACGGGGACGCGCTGCTTTCGCCCGGCGTGACGCGCCGCCTGATCGCGGAGTTCGCCGCCCGGTCCAAGGAACCGGCGCAGGCCGAGGCCCTGGTGGAACTGACCGACCGTGAGAGGGAGGTGATGGCCCTGGTGGGCATGGGCCTGTCCAACGAGGAGATCGCCCGCCGCCTCGTCGTCAGCCCGCTCACCGCGAAGACGCACGTCAGCCGCACCATGGTGAAGCTGGGCGCCCGTGACCGGGCCCAACTGGTCGTACTGGCCTACGAGTCGGGGCTCGTACGGCCCGGCTGGCTGGGCTGAGTGCCGGGCGCACCCTTGTAGCGCCACAGCACATGGACGACCCGCAGCACGAACACGACGGCGGCCAGCGCGCATCCGGCCACGAGCAGGATTTTGTTCAGTGTCGGCGGCCAGCCGAGGAGATACGCGGGAGCGGTGAGCGCGGCGAAGGTGACACCCGCCAGGACGGCCGCACTCAGCAGTGCGTAACCGATCTCGACCGTCATCGCATCGCGCTGAGCCTGCGTCCGTGTCCCCATGCCCGGAAGTGTCCCAACGGGTGCGGCCGGCGGGCAAGGTACACCCGCCGGCCGCACCCGCCCCCCGGTCAGTCGCGCACGCCCACCCGCTCCGGCTCGGCCTCCTCGGCCGTCACCGGTACGGACTTCGCGAGCACGACGGTCTCCTGGCGGCGCCGCGTGCGCAGCCCGGTCAGCGTGATGAGCAGTCCGACGAGCGCGATCACGGTCACCACGACCAGGCCCGGCCGGAAGCTGTCCAGTACGGCCTGCGGGGAGCCGCCCTCGCCACCGCCCGCCGTGATGACGGCGGTGACCACGGCCAGGAAGATCGCGCCGCCCACCTGGATCGAGGTGTTGAGCAGGCCCGACACCATGCCCTGCTCGTTGTCGTCCACACCGGTGGTGGCCTGGATGTTGAGCGAGGGGAAGACCAGCGCGCAGGCGGCGCCGATCAGCAGCATCGAGGGGAGGATGACCGCCACGTACTGCGGAGTGAGGCTGATGCGCAGGAAGAGCGCGTAGCCGATCACCAAGAAGGTGAGGCCCGCCGTGATGACACGCGGGGTGCCGAACCGGTCCACCACATCGCCGATCTTGGTGGACGAGAGCGCCACCAGCACACCGGCGGGCAGGAAGGCGAGCGCCGTCTCCAGCGCGGACCAGCCGAGCAGCGACTGCATGTACTGGACGACGAGGAACTGGAACCCGACGTAACTGCCGAAGAAGGTGGCGGCGCCCAACTGCGCCCGGATCTGGCTGCCGGAACGCAGTACCCCGAGCCGGACCAGCGGGTTCGCGGTGCGCTGCTCGATGACCACGAAGACGGTGAGCAGCACGGCGGCCGCGAGGAACGACAGCAGCGTACGGGCGGAGGCCCAGCCGACTTCCGGCGCCTGTACGACGGTGAAGACGAGCAGCAGCATCGAGGCCGTGCCGGTGACGGCGCCCGGCAGGTCGTAGCCGCCACGGGTGTTGTCGCGGGCGCTGTGCGGGATCAGCTTGATGCCGGCGACGAGGGCGATCAGCGCGACGGGGGCGGGCAGCAGCATCGTCCAGCGCCAGCTGAGCTCGGTGAGCAGGCCGGAGAGGACCAGGCCCATGGAGAAGCCGGTGGCGGCGCAGGTGGTGTAGATGGCCAGCGCGCGGTTGCGCTGCGGGCCTTCCTTGAACGTCGTGGTGATGATCGACAGCCCGGCCGGGGCGGTGAAGGCGGCGCTGAGGCCCTTGATGAAGCGGCTGGCGATCAGCAGCGGCCCCGAGTCGACCAGTCCGCCGAGCAGTGAGGCCAGGGCGAAGACGCCGAGCGCGATGAGGAAGACGCGGCGCCGGCCGAGCAGGTCGGCCGCGCGGCCGCCGAGCAGCAGCAGTCCGCCGTAACCGAGGATGTAGCCGCTGACGACCCACTGCAGCGTCGAGGTGGTCAGGTCGAGATCGGCGGCGATGGAGGGCAGGGCGACGCCGACCATTGAGACGTCGAGGGCATCGAGGAACATCGCGCCGCAGAGCACGAGCAGGGTGCCCCACAGGCGCGGGCTCCAACGCACAGGTGAATGAGGGACGTTGAGCGGAGAAGTCATGAGGAGCACAGTACATGCACATGCATTGAGTGCAAGCGCATTTAATTCCAATGCAACAAAGTGCCGAATTCTGCTACCGTGCGCCCATGGCAGCGAAGAAGTCCGAGCGAGCGCTCGTCGATGAGTGGCGCGGCATCCTCGCGCTGCATGCCAGCACGCTCTGCGAGCTCGACCGCGAGCTGCATCAGCACGGCCTCGGCGCGAGTGACTTCGAGGTACTGGACGTACTGGCGGAAGGGACCGCCGAGGACGGCAGCGGTGCGTACCGCGTCCAGGAACTGGCGTCCCGCGTCCACCTGAGCCAGAGCGCGCTGTCCCGGCTCATCGGCCGGCTGGAGAAGGACGGCCTGGTGCATCGCGGAATGTGCAGCGAGGACCGCCGGGGAGTACGGGTGGTGCTCACGGACGCGGGCCGGGCACGCCATGCCGAGGTCAAGCCGCTCCAGCGCGCGGTGCTCGCGCGGATGCTGGCGGACCGGCCCGCGTAACGCAGAGGGCTACGTCGTTACGTCGTTACGTCGATACGCGGCTTCGACGCTATGCCGCTATGCCACTACGTCGCTACTTCGCTACGACCAGGTGACGGGCGACTTCTCCCGCCACAGCTGAGCGAGCTCTGCGTCACCGGACAGTGTGATTGCGGAGAGCGGCAGCCGGTTCCAGAGGGCCAGGTAGAGCTTCTCGGCAGGACCGCTCAACTCACAGTCCGCAGACCCTTCTTCGGTACGTTCGGCCTGCGGCGGCCCGTCGGGCGAGAGCCGGACCGTCCACACATCGCCCGCGTCTGTTGCCCGCACACGCACAACTCGCGGCACCTCCGTGCGTACCCGGCTCTTCTCGCGGGCGTGGAAGGCGCGCAGCAGTTCGTCGATGCCATCCACGGCGAACTCCGGCCGCAGAGGCGAGAGTCCGGCACCGAGCGCCGACTCGGCGTCCGCACGGTGGACCGCCGTCTCGTGCGCCTGCCGCCGCGCCCAGAAGGCGAGCGGCGACGGCGCGGGCAGGAAGGTCCAGCACTCCAGGTCCTTGGGCGCCTCGCTCAGTGCGGCCACCAGCAGGGCGTGGCCCTCGCGGAACCAGCCGAGCAGCGCATCCCCGTCGAGGTCCGGCTCGCCCTCGTCGGGGTGGTAGGCATTGTGTCCCGCCGTGACGTACGCCGCCGCCCACCGGTGGACCATGCCGGTGTGCCGCAGCAGATTCCGCACCTGCCAGCCGGGGCAGGTGGGCACTTCGGCGCCGGATCCCGCGCTTTCGGCGGCAGCGGTCAGCAACTTGCCTTCGCGGTCGAGGCAGTTGACGAGCTCGGAGATCTCCATGCGGGCGATTGTGCCAAAGGTCTCCCCGGGACGCCGATCCGAAGTCATCGGATCGAAGTCATCGGATCGTAGGTACGACGCCGCCTTCCGCCCATTCGATCTCAACCCCGGGCAGGCCCTTGAGCCATCCGGCGGCCAGGTCGGCGAGTTGGGGTGCGTCCGGGGGTGTCTGGCCGAGGCCGATCGCGTAGCGGGCCGAGCCCGGTGCGGTCTCGAAGGGGCGGGGCCAGGCGCGGGCGTCCGGCGAGCCCGCTTGTCCCAGGGTGGTGAGCAGCGTCCAGAGGCGGCTCAGGGGGACCTCGACGTCTTCTTCCGTCTCTGTGCGTACGGTCAGAATCGCCCAGGCCGCGTGACGCCGGTGGAGAGGCGGTGGCGAGAGGAGTTCCGGCCAAGGGTCGGTGCCGGTCCGGGCCGCCGACTCCACGGTCTCCCAAGCCTGGTAGAGCTCCTGGGACAGCAGTTCCCGTCCGCCGGTGCCGAGTTGTCCGGTACAGCTCCGGACGGGTGCGGTGGGGGTCATGATCGAGACGGGTGCTGCGGATGCCGTGGTGTGTGCAGAGAGGCTCACCGGTTCGCGCCAGTCCCAGGCGGCCCAGGTGGAGAAGAAGCGCCGGAGCAGGTCGGCGTCCGGAAGGTCCCCGGCCTCGCGCGCCGTTCGTGCCGCCAATACGGCCCAGGCCAGGCCAGGCAGCCCGCCGAAGGGGGCCGAGTCAAGGCCGCGTGCCCGGGCCCACGCCTTCACCTCCCTGGCCAGCCGGGCGAATGCGTCGAGGTTGCCGCCGGTCGCGGCGAGTACCGCGTCCGCGTCGCTGACCGCGCTCAAGGCGATCGCGGCTGCGTCACCGAGCTCGGTGCGGCGGGCCACTGCCTCGGCGGGGGCGAGATTTCCGGCGCCGACGACCACGAGGTCGACGTCCAGGCCGTCGACGCGCAGCCGCAGACCCGGCACTTCGGCACCGGTCACCTGCTGTACCCGACGTACCCGGGTGGCGCCGGGCAGCGCCGCCGCCACCCGCGCTTCGATCCCCACCATGTCGACCGCGCCCGGCAGCGCCGCCACCAGGTTCAGGTCCGCGTCGGTGAGGGCGCAGCCCATGCGGCGCGATCCGGTGACGTACACGATTCCTTCGGCCAGTGCCTCGGAAACGCACTGCGCGACCTGCTCTGCCGTCCCTGTCCCTGGCCCTGTCCCCGGACCGGCCTCTGTGACGGGCGTTGTTACGGGTTCCTCCGTGCCGGGCTCGGACAGCCACCGCACCTCGCCCGTCCCCAGGGCGATCGTCGCCCGTGGCCGCATTGGCTCCCCGCCCCGGCGGGAGAGCAGGACCAGTTCGCCGACGTACGCGGACATGCTGCCCAGCAGGGCGGCACACTCGGTGGCGAGCCGACGTGGCTCCCGGGTGCGTCCGAGAGACAGATGCGGGGTGAATCTCCCGGCACGGCCCCGGCAACGGGGGAACCGTTCCTCCAGCGCGCGCTGCAACTCCGCCCAGGGCGCCCGGTCGGCCGCCGCCGGGTCGAGCCAGACGGTGGAGTACTCCCGGTGCTTGAAGGTGCGTACGCCTGCGAGGCGGGCGGTGAACGGGGCTGTCTCAGCCGCTGCGGCGGACAGCAGCGGGGCAGCCTGCTCGAAGTCGGACTCCGGCACGAATCCGAAGAGCAGGTTCACATGCGGTGGCCAGCGGCGGATCTGCGGGTCGTGTTCCTCGCGGATGCTCTGGATGGGCGGCCAGAGCTCCGCCGACGGCATCCATGCCACCGCTGTACGGGGCGTCGGCGAAACGTCGAACACACCCGGGAGCTCGGGCCCGACGCGTACGGCCAGATCCACCTCCACGCCGTAGTGGTCCGACACGAACTGCCCGTCCGGGCTCGGCGACACGCCCCGCAGGACCGCCCCGGTCGCCCGCAGGGCTCCCCCGTCCCGCAGGAGTACCCGGTCCAGCCGGGCCGCCCGGCCGGACACCGAGGAGAGTGCGGCCAGCGGGTTGACGCGCGGATCGAAGGTGGGCGCCGCGTCACCGGCCCCGTGCACCTCGGTCCAGGCGTCGAGCAGGCCCAGCACACGGGCCGGTCCGTCCCCGTGCTCGTTGAGGTCGCCCAGCAGGATCACATCGCCTCCGACGGCGGCCAGCCCCTCGGCGAGCCGGGTCAGTTCGGCCTCCCGCCGGACCCGGCCGTCGGCGGAGTGGTCGCTGGACAGGTGGGTGGTGACCAGTACCAGCGGCCCGGCGGCGGTCTCGACGGTAACGGCCACGGCGGCCTTGTGCGGGCCGAGCTCGTGCCACGCCGTCTCGCGTACGGGCAGTCGGCTGAGCACCAGCAGCCCGCCTTCTTCCACGTCCTCCCCCTCGGGGCCGGTGGACACGGTGTAGCCGTCGCGGACCCAGCGGGCCCTCAACAGCATGGTGAGCAGTTCGGTCTCGACCTCCTGCAGGGCGATGACGTCCGCATCGGCGTGCTCCAGGGCGGCCAGCAGCAGCGGCCTGCGCCGGGCGGTGTCGATACGGTCGCTGTCGTACCGGTCCCACAGGGTGTTCCAGGTAAGTACGCGCAGACGCTCGGCCCGTGCTGCGCCGGGTGCGCGGTCGCGGTCCACGGGGCGCCATCCGGCCGCCGGGTCCCATGCGTACGGCGTTCCGGCCGTGAAGAACGGCCCCAGCAGGCGACGCGGATACCGTGCCCGGCCCGCCTGTGAGGCATCGATCCGGTCCACACCGGTGGCCCGGTCCCAGACCACCTCGCCGTCCGCCTCGACGAACACCACCCGGTGCCACGGGATGTCACCGCCCGGTACGAAGGAGGGCAGCGGCATCGGCTCGACCGCTGCCCCGCGCTGGCTGATCCCCAGCACGAACCTGGCCGGGTCGAACCGCGGGTCCCACAGGACCTGGTGGTAGATCTCCTCGCTCGTACGCATGGCGCCTCCGGACGTGGGGTCCAAGACCATGGTCCCGCGACGGGCAGGCGCGATGTCGAGCTGCAGCGATCAGCCGAGCGATTGCAGACGACTGATGGTCGGACGACCGGTGGTCAGGCGCCCTGTGGTCAGGCGCCCTGCGGATGGGCAGGGTGCGCGGCGCCGCCGCGGACCAGTCGGACGAACCAGCCGAGGGCGAACGACTGGATCAGTACGGAGAGCACCATGGCGACGTACACGAACCACGTGGACACGTTCACGGCCTCCCCGAGCAGATCGCCGCCGATGAAGAACGCGAACACCGTCGGCGCACTGAGCAGGAACAGCGACATCCCGGCGAACGAGGCGTCTTCGTGGGTCACGAAGAGCGTGTCGATCGTGACGAGCACCGCCGTCACGGCGACCACGCCGAGGTACACCAGCGAGGCGGGATTGCGGAACGTCAGTCGCGCGATGCTGCGCAGCCGTCGAGCGGTCATGGTCGTCTCCCCATTCGGTCCGGTGCCTTCATGGTGCGGCCCGCGATCCGGCCGCGCCTGAGTACGGCTACTCAGGCGGGCGGGGTGGAGGACGCGTTCCGAGCGGAGTACCCCAGCAGTGCGGCAGCGGCGGCCAGCAGCGCCACCGTCGTCAGGGCGACGGGCAGCGAGAACCAGTCGGCGAGGAACCCGATGGCAGGCGGCCCGACGAGCATGCCGCCGTAACCGAGCGTCGACGCCGCGGCCACCCCGCCCGGCCCGGCCAGTGCGCCCGCCCTGGCGACCGCCACAGGGAAGATGTTCGCCAGGCCGAGTCCGGTGACGGCGAAGCCGGACAGCGCGAGCCAGGTCGTGGGCGCGAGCGCGCCGAGCAGCATTCCGGCTGATGCGAGTGATCCGCCCGCCACGAGAGTGCGGGTCTGGCCGAGCCGCTCCAGGAGGGTGGTGCCGCTCAGTCGGCCCGCCGCCATGGCCAGCGCGAAGAGGGAGTAGCCGGCCGCTGCGATGCCGGGGTGGGCGTGGAGGTCCTGCTGGAGATGGAGGGTGCCCCATTCGGCGAGGGCCCCTTCGCCGTACGCCGTGCAGAGGGCGATCACGCCGAACAGCGCGACTGTCTTGCGGGTCCTTCCTGAGAGCGGCCCGCCCTTGGTCGCCGCCTCGGTACGTTCGGGGACGGGCACCCGGTGGCGCAGCAGCGTGGGGCCCGCCGCTGCCGTGACGACGAGCCCGATGCCGGTCAGGGCCAACAGGTGTGTGGTGGCGGACAGTTCGGCCGCGACCAGGCCGCCGAGCCCGGCCCCGGTCATGCCGCCGAAGCTGAAGGCGGCGTGGAAACTCGGCATGACGGGGCGCCGCATGGCCGCGACCAGATCGACCGCGGCACTGTTCATCGCGACGTTGATGCCGCCGTACGCGGCTCCGAAGACCAGCAGCACCAGGCCGAGCGCGAGCGTCGAATGTGTCTGTGCGGGCAGCGCGATGCTCAGCGACAGCAGTACGCCGCAGGCCACGGTCACCGGATGGCTGCCGAAGCGCCGGCAGAGCCGCCCGGTGAGCACCATGGTGATCACCGCGCCGCCGGAGACGCCGAGGAGGGCGAGGCCGAGATCGCTCGCCGAGGCCCCGGTCTGCTCCTTGATGGCCGGGATACGGACCACCCACCCGGCGAAGAGGAAGCCGTCGAGGGCGAAGAACACGGTCAGTGCGGTACGGAGGCGGGACAGGGAGGCTGCGGCGGGGTTTCCGCGCTTGTTCCCCGGGGCGGTCGCGGTTACTTTGTTTAGTAGCGGCACAAACTCACCATAGGGGCCGCGTCCGGATCTGTACAAGCCGACCGGTCACCGGCCCGGAGACGGGAGCCGGACCCGGACGATCTTCTGAGACATGGGAGACTCGCCCCCATGAACGGCAAGGCGACCACCGTCAAAACAAAGCTGGAGAGGGGCCGGAGCGCGCTCGGGCCTGCTCTGGAACTGGTGCATACGGGCCGGGCGCCCACCCGTGCCGTCCTCACGGCGGAGCTCGGCGTCACCAGGGCAACCGCCGGTGCGGTGGCCGCCGAACTGGAAGCCCTCGGACTGATCCAGGTCGACTCCCGGCCGGGAGCGGCGGCCGGTTCGCAGGGCCGTCCTTCGCACCGGCTGGCCGTCAAGGACTCGGGCCCCGTCGTCCTCGCCGCCCAGGTGCACGCCGACGGCTTCCGGGCGGCGCTCGTCGGCCTCGGTGGGCGCATCGTGGCGACCGCACCCGGCTGCCTGACGGTGTCCGCCGACCCGGCGCAGGTGATCGGCGCGGTGGTCGAGGCGGGCGCAGGGCTGCTGCGTGAGACTGGACTGCGCTGCGTGGGCGCGGGCCTCGCCGTGCCGTCGGCGGTCGCGGAACCGGACGGCACCGCCCTCAACCCCCTGCACCTCGCGTGGCCCGCCGGCGCCCCGGTCTGCGACATCTTCGCCGAGCAGGTTCGCGCCGCCGGCCTCGCGGGTCCCGCGTTCACCGGCAACGATGTCAACCTCGCCGCACTCGCCGAGCACCGCCACGGCGCGGGACGCGGCGCCCAGCACCTGCTCTGCGTCGCCACCGGGCACCGCGGCGTCGGCGGCGCGCTGGTCATCGACGGCCGCCTGCACACCGGCAGTTCGGGCCTCGCCCTCGAAGTCGGCCACCTCACGGTCAACCCCGAAGGCCGCCCCTGCTACTGCGGCGGCCGCGGCTGCCTCGACGTTGAGGCCGACCCGCTCGCCTTCCTCACGGCGGCGGGCCGCACCCCGGGACCCGAGGTCTCCCTGCTCCAGCAGTCCCGCGACCTGCTGCGCGAGGAATACGACGACCCGGCGATCCGTACCGCGGCCGAGGAACTGATCGACCGCCTCGGCCTGGGCCTCGCAGGCCTGGTGAACATCCTCAACCCCGACCGCATCATCCTCGGCGGCCTCCACCGCGCACTGCTGGACGCCGACCCGGTGCGGCTGCGCGCCGTCGTGGCGGACCGAAGCCTGTGGGGGAGGAGCGGCGGCGTACCGATTCTGCCGTGCACGCTGGACCACAACAGCCTGGTGGGCGCGGCCGAGTTGGCGTGGCAGCCGGTGCTGGACGACCCGCTGGCCGCACTCGCATGACCGCTGTCGCACCGTCCTCTTCGACCAGCGAGGACGCGGCCGCAGTACACCGCACGCCGGTGACCCCGCGACGGACCTGACCCAACAACGCCACCCACCAATTGATAGGCCGTCCAGCCGCACGTCGGGCGGAAATTTATGTCGTGCTGGATAACCTGCCCACACAAACGTGAAGAAGTGAGTCAGAACAACTAGAAGCGACACGAACAGAATCACAAGACACTAGGGACGTGTTCAGCGGATGCCTGGTTGGTTCTCGGATTTGACGACCTGGGCCCAGGCTGTGGTCTTGGCCGGGGGCTTACTCGCTTTCGGTCTGGGCGGCCTGCTCACGCGCTCCTGGGTTCGTCGGCGGTTCGGCGGTGACCCCGAACACAACGAGCGCGTCACCTTCCTGATCGAGGTCGTGGGGATCTTCTACGCCTTGCTGGTCGGGCTGGTTGCCGTCGGCGCGTACGACCACTATGTGGAGGTCAAGAAGCTGGTCAACCAGGAAGCCTCACAACTCACCAGTGTCTATCGCGCCGGTCAGGCATTTCCCAACAGCCGTCGATGCCGACTCCAGTCGCAGGTACGCAACTATGCCGAGAACGTGATCGACGAGGTCTGGCCGAAGCAGAAGCAGGGCGAGATCGAGGAGGACCAGGGCAGGCTGGACGCCGTGTTCGAGTCGCTCATGTTCTATGAGCCTCAAAACGACCAGGAGTCGAATGCCCAGTCTGCCACCGTCGACGCCTTCAACGAATACAACAACCTTCGTCGCGAGCGGCAGGGGGAGGTGGAGATCGGGTTGCTGCCCGAGCTCTACATCGTCCTCTTTCTCGGCGCGGTCGTGACCATCGGGGTGAGCTGGGCGCTCGTCGGCGTCAGGCTGATCGACCATTTGGCTCTCACCGGCCTCCTCTCGCTCTTCATCGGCCTCTTCCTGGCCCTGATCGTCGCGCTGGACCACCCCCTCCAGGACAGCAACTCGATCGAGCCGAAACCCTGGAAGGTCGCGCTCGCCAAAGGCATGGGGGTTCCCTCTGATGGCGAGAAGCAGGTCGCCACTTACTTCGGAAAGTCGACCGCGCAGAGGGTCCCGGGCTGCCTCCTGGACGTGTCCGACTACGTTTCGTTCGCGAGCTCGGACCAGCTCCCGGAATGAGGAGAGAGGTGAGGTACTGATGCTGGAAATGCGCTGTGGGCGGCTGACACGTGTCGCGTTGCTGGGAGCCTCGATCGCCTCGCTCGCACTCGGCGCGGCCGCCTGCGCCGGCGATACCGGGGATACCGGGGACGAGGAAGGCACGACGATCACGGTGACAGCCGTCGACTTCATGCGGGACATGGAGAAACTCGTCGACGACTTCGAGCAGGAACACCCGGACACGAAGGTGAACCTCGTGTTCCTCCCCGAGAACGAGCTGCGGGACCGGGTACCGGAGGACATCGCCACCGAGACCGGCCATTACGACGTCGTCACCATCGGCCCGTACGAGGCGCCGATCTACGCCTCACGGGGGTGGCTGACCCCACTCGATGCCTACGCTGGCCGGGGCGACTACGACATAGAGGATTTCATCCCCACGGTGCGCAAGGCGCTGTCGTACAACGATGGCTTGTACGCGGTGCCGTACTACGGCGAGTCGTCCTTCCTGATGTACCGCAGGGACCTGTTCGCGAAGGCCGGGCTGACCATGCCGGCCCACCCGAGCTGGCAGCAGGTCGCCCAACTGGCGGCGAAGCTTCACGACCCCAAGAACGGCGTCGCCGGGATCTGTCTGCGCGGCGGTCCCGGCTGGGGGAACGTGCTGGCCCCGCTGAACACGGTGATCCTCACCTTCGGAGGTCGCTGGTACGACGAGAACTGGAACCCCCAGCTCACCTCCCCCGAAACGAAGAAGGCGGTGCGGTTCTACGCGGACCTGGTCCGCCGGCACGGCGAGCCCCGGGCCGCCGAGGCCGGGCCCGCCGAGTGCCTGGCGACGATGCGGCAGGGCAAGGCGGCCATGTGGTACGACAGCACGGTCTTCGCCAGCACCCTTGAGGACCCGAAGGAAAGCAAGGTCGCCGGCAGGCTCGGCTACGCCCCCGCCCCGGTGGTGAACACGGAAAGTTCGGGATGGCTGTGGGCCTGGTCGCTGGCGATCCCGGCCACGGCGAAGGATCCGGAGGCCGCGTGGGAGTTCGCCTCCTGGGCCACGGCCAAGGGCTACTTGAAGCAATACGGCGAGAAGCTCGGCTGGGTTCGCGTGCCACCTGGCGGCCGGCTGTCCACGTACAGGCTTCCGGAGTACATGGAGGCCGCCAAGGCGTTCGCCGAACCGACGCTGGACGCGATCGAGACCGCGAACCCCAAGCAGCCCGGGATGCACGAGCAGCCGTGGGCCGGGGTGCACTACGTCGGCATCCCGGAGTTCGCGGACCTCGGCGACCGGGTGTCGGAGGAGATCTCCGCGGCGATCGCCGGCCGGCAGCCAGTCGATGAGGCGCTGGCCAAGGCCCAGCTCTTCGCGAAGGACGTGGTCGAGGGCGGCGGCTACCGGGACTAGGGCGTGTCCGGCGGATCAGGCCTGGGCCGCGGGGCTTGGCATGGCAAGGGCGACACCGAAGTCCGGGCCCTGGACGGGGTGAGCGTCGGTTTTCCGGCCGGGCGGTTCACCGCCATCATGGGGCCCTCCGGGTCCGGCAAGTCCACGCTGATGCACTGCGCTGCCGGGCTCGACACGCTCAACCGCTTCGCACGTTCCTGAACGCTGGAGCCTGAGCGCCGGAAGCGACGGCGCCAACCAGCTGCCCACGGACGGCGTAAACGGTGTCGTTCGACTAACTGCGCGCGAACCACTCGCGGTCGATGATGCCGTGGACGATGGAGTCTCGCCACTGGCCGCGCTTTTTGATGTGCTCGCGGATGCGCCCCTCCTCAACCATCCCGGCTGCCTCCATGGTGCGCGCGGATGCGCCGTTGATTGGCGAGCGGGCTCCCCACACGCGGTGTAGGCCCAGCTCGTCGAATCCGACGTCGAGCAGGAGCCGGACAGTTTCGGTGCCGTAGCCGACACCCCAGGCATCTGGGCGCAGGGCGAAGCCCATGGTGGCGCCACCGGTCTGGTGCGGGTCGAGGGCGAGGCGGCCGAATCCGATCAGTCGGCCACCTTCGCGCTCGACTACCGCGAGCGCGTACTCCTGCCGGGGCTCGGCAGTGGCGAATGCCATGGATCGGGCGACGATCTGAGCCACCTCCTCCTGCGTTCGCGGGTCGAAGGAGAGATGCTCGGTGGCTCTCTCATCACCGTAGATCGCGAAGACGTCGTTGGCGTCGGAGGTCTGGAGCTCCCGGACCTCAAGGCGCTCGCTGCGGCGGCTGATCGGATGCATGTCTGGACTCTACTCAAGCAGGTCAGTGCGGAAGAGCGAGCCTGCTGGGCGAGAACTGGGCGATCTCTTCGCGCAGTTCTTTGGCAATAGTCGCCGTACGAACTGGTCCGCGCGTCAAGGCCGTTGGGACGCGCTTGAACGTGACCACGACATGGGCTGAACTGCAAGGTGGAGGATCTGGCGCTCCGCATGCTCTTGTGCTGTAGTCCATGCCGACCGCGGCA
This sequence comes from Streptomyces spiramyceticus, assembly GCF_028807635.1. NCBI lineage: Bacteria > Bacillati > Actinomycetota > Actinomycetes > Kitasatosporales > Streptomycetaceae > Streptomyces > Streptomyces spiramyceticus. The sequence goes on along the minus strand of NZ_JARBAX010000001.1, from coordinate 27,725 downwards.
TACCGCCAGTACTGGCGCTCAATCAGACCGCCCAGGCTACAGGGGCCTTGGCGAGGAAGCTGAGCTCAGCAGAGAGCCAGGCCAAGAGTACGCACGCCTGCTCGCTCCGAGCTCAAATCCGCTCCTGACTCCTCAGTACGAAGTACTGGCACGACCAGTCGCTGAGGCTCAATGGCGGGCGATTTGACCACCCAGGGCCTTTGTCGAGGCGTATTTTTGGGCGATACCGGGCGCAACCCACTTTGATGTGCCAAGCTAAGAGTAACAGTACTTCTACGCTCGCGGAGTGAAAATTGACTACTGAAATGCATGTCTCAATTACCCCCAGAGGTATGAGCGTACAGGAGGCGTATCGGCTATTTAGGGACGACGCGCTTCTCGTTAATCGGCGCTACCAGCGCAAGCTTGTTTGGTCCGTGTCTGAAAAGCAGTTGCTAATTGACAGCATTCTGGATGGCTATCCAATTCCCCTAATCCTGCTTGCTGAGCGGCCGGAGATTCACGGAACGGGAAAATATGAAATTATCGATGGAATGCAGCGCCTTGATGCGATCTTCTCGTTCATTGAGCAGAAATTTGACTATAGGGGAATGAATTTCGACCTAGGCCAGAGCGCTAGGGCCCGTCAAGCTGCAGATGCGAAGGCTTTCGAGCCTGTGGAAACCCTCGTCACGCTTCCTGCGGATAAATGTGCCAACCTCCTCGATTATCAGTTGGCTGTCACGATTTTCCCCACCCAAACCGAGCAGCAAATCACTGATGTCTTCAGTCGAATTAATTCGAATGGCCGTCAGTTGAGTGCGCAAGAGAAGCGTCAAGCTGGCATGCTTAATCCATTTTCGGAACTTGTACGAACGGTTGCAAGCGCCCTCCGCGGCGATGTTTCCGATGACGTTCTACTTCTACACGACATGCCGAGCATTTCTGTTGAGTCGGCTCGCGAAAGACAACAATATGGAGTGCGTGCCGAGGATACGTTGTGGATTCGGCACGGCATCCTCAATGTGAAGCAACTACGTGAAGGCGACGACGAGCAAATGGTTGCTGATATTGCCGCCTCCATTCTCCTGGGAAGCCCGTTTCCTGCCAGTAAGGAGGAATTTGACGAAATCTACGAAGAGGCCAGTGAAAAACATAAGCGTGTCGAAAGGAGTCTTTCCGCATACGGCGTGAGGCGACTTCAGGAGGAGATCCAGTCGACTTTCTCTGTGCTGGCTGAGGTAGTGGATGATCAGCTTCCAGCGCCTAACGGTCTAAGGAACCTGGTGCGCCCGAGTACCGGAAACCCAATTCGGACGCCATTCTATGCAATCTTTATGTCATTCTTTGAGTTGATCGTGCGTCAGCAAAAGTCTCCGGACGATTATGCTGCGATTGTGTCGGCGCTGAAAAATGTCGGCACGCGTCTCAAAAGTGCCCGCCACTACACATCGGCTGATGATCGCGTATCCAACATCGATACGATTACGGGCCTGGCTCAGCGGCACTTCGTATCGAGGGTTCCACCCGTGTTTGGCCACGGTCCGGGACTTGCGCTCGACTTTGAAAACTCCTTGCGAAGGTCGAGGATCGAGACGAGTCGATACGAGTTCAAGCAGGGACTTCTGCGTCTTGATGGTCAGAGGTCGTGGGACGACGCCATTTGTGCCCGCTTGGCGGAGACAATTTGCGGGATCGCGAACATGAAGCCCGGCGTGGAAGGATATCTCTTCATTGGGGTTGCGGATAAGGAGCCGGATGCTTCTAGGATCCACAGCCTTGACTCCGTTGTTCCGATCAAGGTCGGACAGCATCATGTGGTCGGCGTTGACAGGGAGGCGAGAGTGCGAGGGATTTCCCTGGATAACTATGTCCAGAGGTTTGTGAGTAGAATTTCTCAGCAGCCGATTAGTGAACCACTGGCGACGCAGATCCTTTCCGGAATCGACACCATCGAGTACAAAGGGCTCTCGGTGATTAGGGTCTTGGTCCCAGGGCAAAATGACCTATCGTATTGTGGTGATCGTGTTTTTGTGAGACGAGGTTCCTCCACTGAGGAAATTAGCGACCTAAAGAAAGTTGCGGCGCTCGGGAAAATGTTCGGGTGATGGTTTTGTTGCCGCCCGCACACCGGATCGCCGAACGGACGGTCAGCAGCAACGGCGGATCCGTCCTAGCCGAGCTACACGTCCCACTCGGCCCGGCATCTGCCACCAGGTGGTCGCCCGCCCACCTGGACACCGACACGATCCGGTCTTTCACGGCGGAGGTGGTCGCGCGTAAGTCGGTGAATACACCCACCAGAAGATCGTCTAGGACAGACGTCGGACATCACTCACGCTGAATCGTCAACCATCACCTGAGACTCGACAGGCCCGTGCCCGTCTTTCCCTTGGCGTTCCCCTGGTAGTGACAGGGCGCCTACGAGTGCCTCGGTGACCCCTCACGATGTTGACGGGCAGCAGGCCGAGGCGACGTACGGCTAGCCGGAATGCGTGACCGCGGGTCGGGCGTGCCGGTACTTGTGCTCAGGATCACCCGGCCGTGTCGGGCATTCTTCGAATGCGTTGGTCGCCTCCTCGGCTGCCTTGCGGCCGTCGTGCCACTGTTGCATGTCCGACGCTGCCCCTCTTGGGCGGTCATTGGTGCTACAGCGTTCGGTGGGGGTGGTTGCGAATCTCCACGCACGCGTCCGTCGCGGTCGAATAGTCGCCGCAGTCTCTGGCCGCTTGTCGTTGTCTGGCGAGGGCTTCGCACACTCCGCAGCCCTTGGCCGGACGTGGGAGCGGCGGCGGGAGCGGCAGGTGTACGGGCTGGTCCATGGTGGTCTTCGGGCGGTTCATGCCTCTGAGGGTGCTCAACCCGAGTGGACGTATCTCGCCCCAAGACAAGGACAGTTGGGCCGGATGCGGCTACGGTCCAAGAAGGCCCAAACGTCGCTGGGGGAAGTCTTGAACGTGGCTCTACGATCAGCTATGGCTGACGCGAAGCTTTCGCCCCGAAGGCTGGCTGCCCGGATCGGGGTGTCGCCCAAGACGGTAGAGCGATGGCTGGCCGACGCCGAGTTGGTACCCCACGCAAGAAACCGTGTCGACGCCTGCCGGGCGCTGAAGGTGGACGAAGAGATGATTTGGCCGAAGGCTGTACAGGACCGAGTGAAGTCGGGCCATGACCGTGAACTGGTCCACGCCTATCCATACCGGTCGGCTTGCCCGTCCACCGTGTGGGGTGAGTTGGTCGAGCAGGCCGACGACCAGATCTTCCTGGCCGGGTACACGAACTATTTCCTCTGGCTGGAGCAGCCTGCCTTCGCCGCCACCCTCCGCAGGAAGATCCAGTCGGGGTGCCGGGTGCGTTTCCTGCTGGGTGACCCTGATGGGGAGGTGACTCGTCAGCGGGAAGCGATCGAGGACGTGGCTCTCAGCGTGTCCACACGTATAAAGATCACCTTGGAGCACTTGGAACGCCTAGGTGCACAGGACGGCTTGGAGGCTCGTCTGAGCAGCGCGGAGGACGCGGCCAATCATGTCTCCCTGTCCGTGTTCAGGTTTGACCATGACGCCCTTGTGACACCGCACCTTGCTCGACTGGTCGGCCACGATTCGCCGCTTCTGCACCTGCGCCGCCAGGGCGAGGACGGAATGTTCGACCGATTCGCTGAACACGCGGAGGAACTCTGGGGCCGGGCGACGACCATCGCGTCGTGAGGTTCCCCTCAGCATCTGCGATGGCGTGAGCCCCCGTCGGCCGCCTTGCCGCTTCCGCCGTGCTGATTGGCCCTGCGGCGGCTCGCCCTCCGGTGCGGAGCTGGTGTGCGATGCCTGCCACAGTCTGGACAACGAAGAAGCCCCGGGCCGCTGGCCTGGGGCTTCTGCTCGGAGCAGGCGACGAGGATCGAACTCGCACTCTGAGCTGCGGAAGCTGCGCCCCGGAAGCAGTCGCGCACGCCTCGCCTACTCCCTCCGTGGTACGCGCACTGCCGCTGGCCGTACGACGACCCGGCCCCCCTCCCCGCGCCACTCTCGGTAGCGACAAGGAAGCAAGGAAGCACGCAGATCGCACCGAGGAGCTGACCTACATGAACACCCTCGCGCACGAAGGACCCGGCCCGTGGATCCTTCTCTTTCCGCTCATCTGGGCGGCCGTCGTCGTCGGCGTCATCACCGTGCTGCGTCGTACCGTGTGGCGTGGGCGCCGTGGGCCCTGGCGGGCAGATGCCGGCCGTGGCCCGCACAGTGAGAGCTCGCCGATCGCCATGCTCGGGCGCCGCTTCGCCTCCGGGGAGATCGACGAGGAGGAGTACTGGCGTCGGCTCTCCGTACTGGACGAGCAGTTCGGCCGTACGGCGAAGGGCGGTGCGGCGTGACCGCCACGGCCATCGGTACCAGTACCGACACCGCCGCCCGCGTCGTCGACGCCGTCAAGGTCTACGGCAAGGGCGACACCGAAGTCAGGGCCCTGGACGGGGTGAGCGTCGGCTTTCCGGCCGGGCGGTTCACCGCCATCATGGGGCCCTCCGGGTCCGGCAAGTCCACGCTGATGCACTGCGCTGCCGGGCTCGACACGCTCACCTCGGGGTCCGCCTTCATCGGGCCCACTGACCTCAGTGCGCTCGACGACCGCAGGCTCACTCTGCTGCGCCGCGAGCGCATCGGGTTCGTCTTTCAGGCGTTCAACCTGATCCCCACCCTGACCGTCGCCGAGAACATCACGCTGCCCATGGACCTCGCGGGAGCCCGCGCCGACCAGGAGTGGACCGACGCGCTCGTGGATGTCGTCGGGCTGCGCGACCGCCTGCACCACCGGCCGAGCGAGCTCTCCGGCGGCCAGCAGCAACGCGTCGCAGTGGCCCGCGCGTTCGCCGGCCGCCCCGACGTCGTCTTCGCCGACGAGCCGACCGGCAACCTCGACTCGCGGTCCGGTGAGGAGGTGCTGCGCCTCCTCGGCCGGGCGGTGCGCCAGATGGACCGTACGGTCGTCATGGTCACCCACGACCCCGTCGCCGCCGCCCACGCCGACGAGGTCGTCTTTCTCGCCGACGGGCGTCTCGTCGACCGGATGGAATCGCCCACCGCCGAACGCGTACTCGACCGCCTCAAGGCCTTCGACGTCAGGGGGGTGACGACATGAGTTCCGTCAGTACGTCCGTACGGCTGAGCATGTCTTCCCTGCGCGGCCACAAGCGGCGCTTCGCCGGTACGTTCACCGCCGTGCTGCTCGGTGTCGCCTTCCTCGCGGGCACGCTCGTCATGGGCGACACCCTGCGCGGCAGCTTCGACTCGATGTTCGGCAACGCCACCGGCGGTACGGACGCGGTCGTCCGCAGCTCCAACGTCGTCGGAGAGGGCCAGGGGACGCGGCAGCCTGTCCCCACCTCGCTCGTCAAGACTGTCAAGGAAGCTCCGGGCGCCGCGGCCGCCGTACCCAGCATCCAGGGCGCGGGCCAGCTCATCGGCTCCGACGGCGAGCCCGTCGGCGGCGAGGGCCCGCCCACCACCGCCGGCAACTGGATCGACGACCCCGAGCTCAACCCGTACGAACTCGCCGAAGGGCGCGCACCCAGTGCGACCGGCGAGGTCGTCGTCAACCGGGGAGCGGCCGAGGACGGCGGTCTCAAGGTCGGTGACACGACCGTGCTGCGCACCCCCGACCCGGTGCGCGTGACGGTCGTCGGCCTGGCCACGTTCGGCGGCGAGGACGGCATGGGCGAGGTCACCTTCACCGGGATGACGCGCGCCGACGCGGAGAAGTACCTCACGCCGAAGCCGGGCGAGGCGTCGAGCATTCAGGTACGGGCAGGGCCCGGGACCAGTCAGCAGGAGCTCGTGGACGCGCTGGCTCCCGTACTGCCGGAGGGGGTTGAGGCGATCACTGGCGAGCAGTCGACCGCGGAGAACCAGGACGCCATCTCCGGTCAGTTCCTGAGCCTCTTCACCACCCTGCTGCTCGTCTTCTCCGGCATCGTGCTGCTGGTCGCGACCTTCTCCATCCACAACACCTTCGCGATCGTCGTCGCCCAGCGCACCCGCGAGAACGCCCTGCTGCGCGCCCTCGGCGCCTCCCGCCGCCAAGTCGTCGGCTCGACACTCGCCGAGGCGACCGTCGTCGCGGTGATCGCATCCGCGGCCGGGCTGCTCGGCGGCATCGGCATCGCCGCCGGCCTCCAGGCACTCTTCCCCGCCATCGGATTCCCCTTCCCCGAGGGCGACTTGGTGGTCAGCGGCGTCTCGATGCTGCTGCCGCTCGTCGTGGGCGTCCTCGTATGCCTCGGCTCCGCACTGCTGCCCGCCGTCCGGGCCGGACGCACCGCACCGCTCGCCGCGCTGCGCGAAACCGCCGTCGACGACTCCGGCGCGTCCAGGTCGCGTGGCGTCGCCGGTACGGGCCTGGGCCTGGCCGGGGTCGGCATCATCCTCGTCGGGGTGCTGGTCAGCCCGTCCGTGTGGCTTGCGGGGGCCGGCGCGGTGCTGGCGCTCGTCGCCTTCGTGATCCTCGGACCGGTCGCAGCGTCGTACGCCGTACGGGTGCTCGGCGGCCCGCTCGACCGGCTGCGCGGCGTCACCGGCGGCCTGGCCAGGCGCAACGCGCTGCGCAGCCCGAAGCGCACCGCGGCGACCGCCACCGCGCTGATGATCGGCGTCGCCGTCGTGTCCCTGTTCACGGTCTTCGGCGCCTCGCTGAAGGCGACGATGGACCAGACGGTGGCCCGCTCCTTCGCGGGCGATGTCGCGATCAGCGCACCGGCGTTCGGCGCGGGCGGCAGCGGGCTCAGCCCGAAGCTCGGTCCCGCGATCGCGGAGCTGCCCGAGGTGGCGGCCACGGTCGCACTCGGCCAGGGCGTGGCGGACGTCGACGGCGGGGGACGGCAGTTGACCGTCACCGACCCGGCCGCGCTCGGCAAGGGCTTCGACCTCGGCACGGTCGAAGGATCGCTCGACGCCCTCGGTGCGGACGGCCTCGCCGTATCGCAGTCCGAGGCCGACAAGAAGGGGTGGCGGCCGGGCAGCACCACCGAACTCGCCTTCACGGACGGCCGGAAACAGACCTTCACGGTCCGCGCCGTCTTCGAGCGGTCCGAGCTGCCGGGCGACTACGTCATCAGCCGCGAAGCCTGGGCCCCGCACCGCGGACAGGACTCCGACACCCTCGTCGCCGTCACGTTCAAGGACGGCGTGACGGACGCGGACGGCACGGCAGCGGTCGAGAAGACGGCGGCGGCCTACGGCGACCCCGAGGTGCAGACCCGCGACGAGTACGCACAGTCCGCAGCCGGCGCCATCGACATGATGCTGACGCTGATCTACGCACTGCTGGCCCTCGCGGTCCTGATCGCGCTGCTCGGCATTGCCAACACCCTCACCCTCGCGATCCACGAACGGACCAGGGAACTCGGCCTGCTGCGCGCGGTCGGCCAGACCAGGTCGCAGCTGCGCGCCATGGTCCGCTGGGAGTCGGTGCTGGTCGCCGCCTTCGGTACGGCGGGCGGTCTGGCACTCGGAGCCTTCCTCGGCTGGGTGCTGGTGAAGGCGTCCGAGGGCGCGGGCGACACTGCCTTCGCGTTCGCGCTGCCACTGCTCCAGCTGGCGGTGGTCGCGCTGGTCGGACTGACCGCCGGCGCCCTGGCGGGCTGGCGCCCGGCCCGCAGGGCGGCACGCCTGGACGTACTGCGCGCGATCGCCACGGAGTGACGGCCGGGGGCGCCGACCCGGTGAACGCCGGGGTGCGGTCCGCGTGCCCGTCATGGCGGGTAGCGCGGACCCACCCCGGTGAAGGCCGGTAGCGCGGACCCACCCCGGTGAAGGCCGGTGGTCGGGCCGCGCCAGGTTGAGGCCGGTGGCGCGGCCCCCACCCCAGTCAGGGCCGGCAGTGCTCGCCCGTGCGGCTTGAGGCCGGTAGCGCGGGGCCCTGACGGCCGGTGGTGCGGCCCGCGCCCGGCCGAGACCGGTCGCGTGGGGCCCGCACGCCCGTGAACGCCGGTCGTGCGGGCCTCCTGTGACGGCCCGTGGTGCGCGCCTCGTCCGCCCCGTCAGTCAGCCGACCACGGCCGACCGGGCGGGCGTATGTGCGTGCGTCGCCTCGACGACGTCGTGAGCAGCGCCGTCATGGGGGAACGGTCCGTCGGTCGTCGCCCCGTACACGGGGTAGGAGGACAGCGCCACAACGGGGGAGGGCGGTGCGGGCAGTGTGAACCACACGACCTTCCCGGTGTCGCCCTGCGGGCGTACGCCCCAGCTCTCGCTGAACGCCTCTATCAGAGCGAGCCCGCGCCCGCTCGTTTCACCCGCGTCGGCCGCACGGACCGTGGGCAGACGCGGATCGTGGTCGTGGACGGACACCGTGAGGCGGTCGAGCAGCAGCTCGATCTTCACCGTGCACGTCTTGTCCGGCTCTGCGTGCCGGTGGACGTTGGTCAGCAATTCGGTGACGCCGAGCGCCGCCAGGTCGATCAAGGTATCGAGATGCCAGTAGCGCAATTGCGCCGAGATGATTCTGCGGACCTGACCGATCCGCGACGGCAGGGCCTGGAGCTCCACCGTGCAGTGCCTGCTTGGCTGGCTGATCACGGCTGCGACTCCCCGAAATAGGTCCGGAAGAAGACGAAGAACGGATCCAGCAGTTGCTGGCTGCTGTGTGGTCCGGCGGACTGGATCTCAGCGTCACCGCCGTTGCACCCTGAGTGATGTGAGATCAGGGTGACCCAGGTCATACTGCTCCGCAACTCGCATCACATCAGTCACGTGCACCCCGCGTGTCGCGGGCGCTGCGAATGGCCTCCAGAAGCCGGCCCGCCAGCTCTTCACCCTTCGGGGTGCGCCCGTGCTTCCCCATGATGAGCCGGTACCGGGTTCCGTTGACCGTCGCCACCGTGCTGTCCTCCCCGGCGTACCAGGGTTTCCCCGCACTCACAGAGCCCAGCGGCGCACTGTCGATCTCGCGCCCGTTGCTCGTCAGCAGCACCAGCCTGCCGTCTTTGACCAGCACCTGTCCGGCCTTGGTGAGTGAGCGGGGCCAACGCTCGATCCGTACGCCCGTCGCGCTGAACTCGGGCTCCGCCATGCCACTTCGCCCCCTTCGCGCATAGGTCCTGGGGGGCAGTCTGCACAAACGTGGGCGTACGCACCAGAGCACCTCGCCCATCAACAAGGGATCCCTATGGATGCCCAAAGTCAACGTTTGTGCAGGTGAGAGGCTTAAAGTGGCGGATGGGAGACGTGAGTCCCGAGGTGGAACCAGCTGCCGCGGGGACGCTACGACGAGGAGTGGCCCGCATGAGCACCACTGACCAGGCACGCGCCGGCGACGCCGCCATGGCGACCATCGATGTGGACCGCAGCGATGCGGAGTACCGGGCATGGCTGAAAGAAGCCGTCCGTAAGGTCCAGGCCGACGCCAACCGCTCCGCCGACACGCACCTGCTGCGCTTCCCGCTGCCCGAGCAGTGGGGGATCGACCTGTACCTCAAGGACGAGTCCACCCACCCGACCGGCAGCCTCAAGCACCGGCTCGCCCGCTCGCTCTTCCTGTACGGCCTGTGCAACGGCTGGATCAGACCCGGCAAGCCGGTCATCGAGGCGTCCAGCGGCTCGACCGCCGTCTCCGAGGCGTACTTCGCGAAGCTGATCGGCGTGCCGTTCATCGCCGTGATGCCGCGCACCACCAGCCCCGAGAAGATCCGCCTGATCGAATTCCACGGCGGGCAGTGCCACTTCGTGGACGACTCGCGGAAGATGTACGAAGAGTCGGCCGCCCTCGCGGCCGAGTCCGGCGGGCATTACATGGACCAGTTCACGTACGCGGAACGGGCCACCGACTGGCGCGGCAACAACAACATCGCCGAATCCATCTACCAGCAGCTGAAGTTGGAGCGCTACCCGGAACCGGCCTGGATCGTCGCGACCGCCGGGACCGGCGGCACATCGGCCACCATCGCGCGCTATGTCCACTACATGCAGCACGACACCCGCATCTGCGTCCCCGACCCGGAGAACTCCTGCTTCTTCGACGGCTGGACCCGCCGCGACCCGCTCGCCGCCAGCGACTGCGGCTCGCGCATCGAAGGCATCGGCAGGCCCCGGATGGAGCCCAGCTTCGTGCCCGGCGCGATCGACCGGATGATGAAGGTCCCGGACGCGGCGAGCGTCGCGGCCGTACGCGCGCTCGACAGGGCCATCGGCCGGAAAGCGGGCGGTTCCACCGGTACGGGGCTGTGGAGCGCCCTGAAGATCATCGCCGGGATGGTCGCGGAGGGGCGCAGGGGCAGTGTCGTCACGCTGCTCTGCGACCCGGGCGAGCGCTACCTCGACAAGTACTACTCGGACGCCTGGCTCGCCGAACAGGGCCTGGACATTGCGCCGTACGCTGCTGCGATCGACGAATTCCTGGCCACCGGCGAGTGGAGCTGCTGACCGGTCCCTGCTGACCGGTCCTGCCGAAGGGCTACGGGTGAGGGCTCACGCGGCTGCCGACGCCAGCCGCCGGTCCAGGCTGCGCACCGCGTCCCGGAACGCCCGCCCCAGTCCCGCCCGGCCGACCCGCAACGCCAGCCGCAGCGGCGCGGGACCGTCCGCCGCGAACGTCCACTGCACGCGCGTACCGGTACCAGTACCTGGACCGGCACCAGTCCCGGCCGGAGCGATCCGCCACTCCTCCAACAGGGCACGCAGGCCGGGAGCGTTGGTCTCGTCGACGCGGTACGCGTACCGCTCGCCGGGCTCCGCCGCCAGGATCGTCTCCTGGAAGCGCGTGCCGCCCTTGAGCCGCACCTCGCGCCCCGCGCCACCAGCCGTGGGCCGGGCCAGCGTCACCGCGCCGAACCAGCTGGGCCAGGCATCGACGTCCTCCGCGAGCGCCCGGTACACGGCCTCCGGGGGTGCGGACACCTCGGCGGCGAAGACCAGGCGCAGCGGCGCGGTTTCTACGAAGTCGAGCTCGACAGGGCGGAGTCGGCGTGCCATGGAACCTGCACCCCCAGCGGGTTCGGTGACGGACAGGACAGGACAGGCAGGACAGGCAGGACGGAACAGGGACTGGACCGGGCCGGGCCCGTACACCGTAACTGTCGGACCGTCAGATGTCTGCGGGCTCCGGCTCTGTCTCCTGGGATTCGCCCGCGACCACCAGTCCCGGCAGATGCTCCTCGATCTCCTCGCGGGTCTGCGCGGAGAGCCCGCTGTCCGTGACCAGCGTGTCGACCTCTTCGAGCGTCGCGAACGAACTCAGGCCCACCGTCCCCCACTTGGTGTGATCCGCGACCACGACGACCCGCCGTGCGGACCGCACCAGGCGCCGGTTCGTCTCCGCCTCGGCCAGATTCGGGGTGGAAAGACCCGCCTCGACCGAAATCCCGTGCACTCCGAGGAACAGCACATCGAAGTGGAGCGAGCGGATCGCCTGGTCCGCGACCGGGCCGACGAGTGAGTCCGACGGTGTCCGCACGCCACCGGTGAGCACCACCGTCGCCGCACCGGGCCGCAGCCCACTGCCCGCGCCCGTGCCCGCGCGCTGAGCGGTGTGGAACACATCCGCGACGCGCACCGAGTTGGTCACCACCGTCAGGTCCGGCACCTCCAGCAGATGCTGGGCCAGCGCGTACGTCGTCGTCCCGCCGGACAGCGCGATTGCCGAGCCCGGCGCCGCCATCGCCGCGGCCGCCCGCGCGATGTCCTCCTTGGCGCTCAGTTCGAGACCGGACTTGGCCTCGAAGCCCGGCTCGTGCGTACTCGCCTCGACCACCGGCACAGCGCCGCCGTGGACCTTCTCCACCACACCCTGGCGGGCCAGCGCGTCGAGGTCCCTGCGGACCGTCATGTCGGAGACATTGAGCTTCCTGGTGAGCTCATTGACCCGGACACCGCCGCGCCGTCTTACCTCGTCGAGGATCAGGGCGCGACGCTGCTCGGCGAGCAGGTTCTGATTCTCGGTCACGGGCAGGCCGGTCCTTTCGCGTGGGTGAACTCGGTGCGTGCACTGGGGGTTGCTCATCCTCGCACGGGTGCTCGACGGCCGGACCTCGGGGAGATTCGGTGAGAGCCCTGCGGCAGCCGCCCATGATCCGGGATCCTTGAGCGGCGCCGCCGTGCGCGGAACACGATCCTCCCACCACGAGAGCGAGCCACAGAAGTGCCCCGTGTCACACCGTCCCCCACCGACGGCGGAGCCGCGCTCGAACTGCTGGTCCACGGGGTCGGCGGGACCACCCCCGAGGAGATGCTCGGCGATCCGCGCACGGTCCGCGTAACCGGCGACGAGACCGCCGCCGTATACCGCCGCACGGAGGACGCCGAAGCCGGACTCCACCCGCACGAACCGGCACCGGACGAGCCCCGCGACCGGCCGGTCCCCGAGGCGTACGTCTGGTGCAACCTCACCTCGGGCAACGGCGCCCGCGCCCTGTGGCTACTCCTGCTGCCCTTCATGGTCGCCAATCTCGCGCACTGGATGCAGCCCACCACAGAGGGCCTCAAGAAGACCGTACGCATGTACGGGGTCCTGGTGCGGCTCGTCGCCCTCAGCCTCACCGTGCTGCTGACCGCCGCCGCCTGCGAGGTCGCCCTCGACCTCGCGGCCTGGCAGTGCGCGGGCTCGCCCGGCTGCTCCCGCGACAAGTCCTGGCTCGGCTTCATGTCCACCGCCCACGACGGCTGGTGGAGCCAGCCGGGCCGGCGCCTCGCCCTCGCCGCCCTCGTGCCCGCCGCGCTGACCGGCCTCCTCTGGTACCTGTCCAACCGCACCTGGAGCGCGTACGAGTCCCAGCGCCCCCTGCCGCCCGGCGCCGAGCCCGACCCCGACGAGCCGACCGCCCGTCCCGCCCTCGGCATGCCCGGCTTCTGGTACGGCCGCAGGCTTGTCGCCCGGCTGCGCGCCGCCCACACCGCCGCCGGTTTCCTCACAGTCGCCGCGGCGCTCGCCGGCGCCGGAGCCCGCTACGACCGCCGCGCCTCGGGCCCGCTCCTGGAAACCCTCGGCTGGGTCCTCGAACTGACCCTGCTCGCCGGTGGCGCCGTGGTGGTCTGGGTGGTCTGCCGCAGGGGCCGCAGCGAATCCCGCCTCGACCTGAAGCTCGACCAGGCCGTCGTCGCCTGGCTGCCCGGAGCCGCACTCGCCCTGCTGGCCCTGAGCATGCTGTACGCCGCCTGGTCCCGCCCCGACTGGGTCTCCGGAGGCCGACTCCCGGGCGACCGTACATTCGGGATCATCGCCCTCGGCCAGGGCGGCCTCGTCATCGCCCTCGCCGCAGTCGCCCTGGCCATGTACCGGCGGGCACCCGACGCCCGTACGGTGATGCGCGGACTCGGCGGCCCCGCCGTCGCCATGCTCGCCTGCGCCCTCGGCGGCGTCATGACCGGCGGAGTCGCCCAGCGCGTCGGCGACTGGCTCGACGGCGCGGCCACCCCGGGGGAGGGAGCGGGAGGCGGCTTCGAAGGCCCACCGGTACTGCTCACCTGGCAGGCGTCGGTCATCCCGCCCCTGCTGGTCGTCCTGCTGGCACTGGGCGCCTTCCTCGCCGTACGCACCTGGCGGGTGCGCCGCGCACTGACCGGCGAGGTCGAGGCGGACTACCCGGACGCGGAGCCCGACTCCGTCCGCACCCGCCGTATAGCGGGGACCCGCGCCAGGGCCGCCCTCACCGACTCGGCGCCCTCCATCGTCGGCATTACGGCGGGCACCACACTGCTGCTGGGCGCGGCCGCAGTCGTCGGCGCCTGGGGGACGGGGGAAGTGCCGGGCAGGGCCGCCGAGGGGGCGTACGCCTTCATCGCGTCGGCGGCCCAGACCGCGCAGGCCCTCGGCTCGTGGCTGATCGGCTTCGGTTTCATACTGTTCGTCACCTGGGGCCGCCGCGCGTACCGTGACGCCGCGGCCCGCCGCACCATCGGCATCCTCTGGGACGTTGGCACCTTCTGGCCGCGCGCGGCGCACCCCTTCGCGCCCCCCTGCTACGCCGAGCGCGCCGTCCCCGACCTCACCTGGCGCATGGCCACGTGGACCGACCGCACCGGCGGACGGCTCGTCATCTCCGGCCACTCGCAGGGCAGCGTCCTGTCGGCGGCCGCGGTCTGGCAACTGCCCCTGCGCACCCGGCGCCGGGTCGCCCTGCTCACGTACGGATCACCGCTGGAGCGGCTGTACGGACGCTGGTTCCCCGCGTACTTCGGCCCCGCCTGCCTGGAGGCCCTGAGCGACGAGGTGCACTGCTGGCGGAACCTGTGGCGGCCCACCGACCCGATCGGCGGCCCGGTGCGCGTCACGGGCGGCGGCCAGGAGCCCGAGGTGGACCGGGCCGCGCTCAAGGACCCGCTCGCCTACGGGCGTACCCGCGAACAGCCGCTGCCCGCCCCCGTACTGGGGCACTCCGACTACCAGGCCGACCCCGAATTCGACCGGGAGAGGACCGCACTGCTCGACCGGCTGCCACAGCCCGCCCTGCCCAGGCAGCGGCCGGACTCCCCGCAGGATCAGGGCAGTTCGGGCAGGTCCTCGGGGTAGAGCAGGGTCAGGTCGTCCGTGTTCATCTCGGTGAGCTGGGCGACCCGGCCCGCGTGCCGCTCAACCATCGACTCGAAGGTCTGGCGGGCGGTACGGCCGTTGCCGAAGGCCGGGCCCTTGGGCAGCTCCGTGAAGTACTTCAGCAGCGCCTCGGCCGTGCCCGCACCCAGCCGGTACTCGTGCTCCTCCGCCTGTTGCTCCACGATCCGCAGCAGCTCGTCGGGTTCGTAGTCGGAGAACCTGATGGTCCGTGAGAAGCGCGATGCCACACCCGGGTTGACGGACAGGAAGCGCTCCATCTCCGCCGTGTACCCGGCGACGATCACAACCACCGCCTCCCGGTGGTCCTCCATCAGCTTCACCAGCGTGTCGATGGCCTCACGTCCGAAGTCGCGCCCCGAGTCCTCGGGGGACAGCGCGTACGCCTCGTCGATGAACAGCACACCGCCGCGCGCACGGTCGAAGGCCTCCTGCGTGCGGATGGCCGTCGAGCCGATGTGCTCGCCGACCAGGTCCACCCGGGACACCTCGACGAGATGACCGCGCTCCAGGACCGCGAGCGAGGCCAGGATCTCGCCGTACAGCCGTGCCACCGTGGTCTTTCCGGTGCCGGGGGAGCCGGTGAAGACCAGATGGCGCCGGACCGACGCGGCCTTGAGCCCGGCCTCCTGGCGGCGGCGGCCGATCTCGATCATGTCGGTGAGGGCGCGCACCTCGCGCTTGACGCTCTCCAGGCCCACCAGCGCGTCGAGTTCACCGAGGACAGCCTTCGACGAGCGTGCAGGGGCGGCCTCGTGCGCGGGGACGGGCGCCGTGGGATGCTCGGCGCGCGGGCCCGGGATCGCGCTCAGCAGCCCGGCGGACTGCGTCGCGGGCAGCACGGCCGGGGCGGTGGCCTCCTGGGCCGTCGACCGTACGCCGCTCTCGTCGCTGGTGCAGTCCTCGACGACCGGTCCGTCCTCGGCGAACTCGTAACCGCCGCGCGCACAACGCTCCGTACGGCAGCGGGTCAGCGTCGTGCGGCAGCCGTCGATCACATGGAAGCCGTAGCCGCTGCTGCCCTTCACCCGGCAGTTGTGGAAGGTGCCGCGGCCCTCGGCGGAGACGTAGAAACCCGCCTCGGCGGGCGAGGTGACCGTGCAGCGCTCGATGCGGGGATCGGCGCCCTTGGTGACGATGACTCCGGTCTGCGCCGCGTCGATGGTGCAGCCGGAGAGCGTGCCGCCGCTGCCGTGGTCGCGGAACCAGGCTCCGGTCGACGCCTCGCGGATCCGGCAGTCGTCGAGCTGCGCGGTCGCGCCGTCGCTCACGGACACCGCCGTATTGCGCACCTGGGACAGGTCGCTGTCGACGACGTCGACACGCGAACCGCGGTCGAGGACGAAGAGCGCGTCGGGGACGTCGTGGACCCGGCAGGCTTCGAGGACGGCGGTCGCGCCGTCGCTGATCCAGACCGCCGGATAGTCGCCCGTACTGTCGTGGATCTCGCACTGGTTGGCGTCAACCCGCGTGCCCGGGTCCCAGACGGACAGGCCGTTGCGGCCGAAGCGGCGGACCGTGGAACGGGTGAGGGTGAGGACCGCGCGGGAGCGCAGATCGATCGCGTTCTCCGGAATGTCGTGGATATCGCAGTCGGAGAGCGTCAGCACGGCGTCGGTGTCGAGC
The DNA here is from genome assembly GCF_028807635.1 of Streptomyces spiramyceticus. Classification (NCBI taxonomy): domain Bacteria; kingdom Bacillati; phylum Actinomycetota; class Actinomycetes; order Kitasatosporales; family Streptomycetaceae; genus Streptomyces; species Streptomyces spiramyceticus. Next base: position 11,594 of record NZ_JARBAX010000001.1, on the reverse strand, counting down.
GTGATGCCGTCGGCCGAAGTGCGGTGCACCGTGCAGTCGGTGAGATGCGCGGCGGCGCGCGCGGTGATCTGCACGCCGGTGCCCTTGATCTCGTACACCTCGCACCCGACGGCCTCCAGGCCGCTGCCCTCGCCGGTGACGGACAGGCCGGCGCCCGAGGTGCGATGGATCCGGCAGCGCTCCAGGCGCGGGTGCGCCCCGCCGCGGACCGAGACGCCCGACTGGCCCGCCGCGACCACCTCGCACTCCTCGAACACCCCGCCCGCGCCCTCCAGTACGCCGATGCCGACACCCGCCGGATTGTCGACGGTGCAGCGGCGCACCGTCGGCCGGGCCGCGCCGCGCACCTCTATGCCGACGGCGGAGCGCGTCACGATCCGCAGATCGACGAGCTCGGGGGTGCCGTCCTCGACGAGCAGGGCGGGGGCGGCGGTGTCCTGGCCCTCGACGTACAGGTCCTGGACCACGGCGGAGGCGCGCACGGTCAGCGCCACACCGTCGGAGGGCGCGATACGGACCGAGCCGACGGTGCCCTCGGGCCCGCGCAGGGTCACGGCGCGCTCGACGACAAGGTTTTCCCGGTACGTACCGGGAGCGACGGTGAGGACGTCACCGTCTCCCGCGGCCTCCAGGGCTGCGGCGAGGGAGGCGTACTCGCCTGTGCGGCGCCGCCACCGCGATGTGCCGGTGTGCGTCACCTGGACCGTGCCCTGTGCCATGGCGTTGTTGTGCCCCCACCTTGTGCCGACGATCTGGTCGGTCCACCGTAGCGCGCGCGGCGACGGGGAGTTGACAGGTCAGTGGTGCTTGGGAGGCCCGCCTCTCAACTGCCCGCGCCCGTGCGCCCCCAGTCGGGACCCACTTCGGCCCACGCCTCGTCGAGGCGGGCGTACCGCCGCTGCGTGAGGCGCCATACGACCAGGCGCCTGCCGCCTTCGACGAGCCCCGCGGTGGCCGCTCCCGCGCCGAGGCCCGCGAGAGCGGCGTGGGCGGAGGCCGTGGCACTGTCCAGCGGGCGCTGGACGGACCGCCCCTGCGCGTCTGTCCATATCCGGAACCGGTCGCCCGGCCGCGGGGACCGCTCGGTCATGAGGACCGTCCCGGTGTGCCGGCTTCCGTCGTACGCCGTCCAGTTGGCGACGACCCGGGTGTGCGCAGCGCGCTCCGAGGAGATTTCGGGGTCGGGGACAGCGGCGGGGGACGGTGCGGCACGTACGACGACGGCCGTCGCCGGGTGGCGCTGCTCGTGCTGGATGCGTACCGACCGGTGCAGCGACTCGCCGGTGAGCGAACCGCAGATCCAGCCCACGGCCGGGGCGGCCACAGCGATGAGCAGCACGGCGGCGAATGCCACCCATGCCTCGACGAGATCGGTCGGGCGGCACAGGGGACTGTGCCTCCGGCGCCAGACGCCGACTGCCGTTCGCACGGTCCCGCACCCCCCTCCGCGTCCGTCCCTTCAACGCGCCTGCCGCCCCGGCGGGTTCCCGGGTGGTGGGAGGTTATTCGAGTATCTCCACCGGATCGCCGACGCGGATGGTCCCGGTGTTCTCAGGCACCAGATTCTGACCGAAAAGCAGCTTGTCGCCCGAGCGCCGGTGCCTGGCGAGCGTGCGCAGCGGCTCTTTGCCGCGCTCCGCCGTCCGCTGGTCGGTGGTCGTGACGACACAGCGGCCGCAGGGCTTGGCCACCCGGAAGCTGACCTCGCCGATCGCGATCCGCTTCCAGCCGTCCTCGACCCACGGCGCGGCTCCGTCCACTACCGCGTTCGGCCGGAACCGGCTCATCGGCAGCGGACCCTCGTCGGCATGGTCGCCCTGGGCTATCAGGGAGTTGAGGGCGTCGAGCGAGGCGAGTGTGGTGACCAGCAGGGGATAGCCGTCGGCGAGACTGACGGTCTCGCCCGGCTTCGCGTAATCCGGATCGATGGCACGGCGGCTCGACGGATCGTCGAGATGGACGAGCCGCACCTCGGTGCCCAGATAGTCGCTGAACCAGGCGTGCGCCCCCGCAGCCGCCTCTACAGCTTCGACCTTGTCCTTCCAGATCTCCACACACGTGGTGCCCGCGGGCTCGGGCACGGCAACGGTGAGGGTCTCCCGCCCGGGCGCGGACAGCCGGATCCCGCCGTCCGGCAGCGGCTCGGCGCGCGCCATCGCCAGGTTCGGCTGGGGTCGTTGGGTGACCACCTTGCCGTCCGGGTGGACCAGCATCCATCTGCGGTCCCCGGCCGGCCCCCAGGGCTCGACCTTCACCTCACCCGGCGCGCACCCTGCCAGCGACTTGACCGGATAGACATGGACCGCATGGAGAACTGGATTCGGCATGCGGTCAATCCTGCCAGCCAGGTCTGACATCCGTGCGGCCGGTCAGTACCCCCGGCCCTGGTACTGACGGTTGTACGGGTCCTCGTACGGCCCGGCCGCCGGTACAGGACGCTGCGCCGCGGGGCGCATCGCCTCGTATCCGGTGGCAGCCGCCTGGCGGGGCTGCTGCTGCGGACCGGGGTAGCCGTAGCCGCGCGGGGCCGCGGCCTGCTGTGGGATGTACGGCGCGGGCGCGTGCTGCAGGGGCATCGGCTGGGGCGCCGCCTGCTGCGGGTACCCGTACGAACCCTGCGAGCCGTATGAACCCTGCGAACCGTACGAAGGGGCGTACTGGGAAGGCGCGGACGGGAGGGCGGGGAGCGCCGCCGGGAGTGCCGGCAGATAGCTGTTCCCGGTGTCGTACGCGGAGGGCACCCGGATAGGAGCAATCTGGGGCGTGCCTCGTTCTGCGACCAGGGAGTCGTAGATCGGGGTGTCCGGGAAGGACGGGGCGGAGTAGTAACCGCCGCCGTAGGTGGCGCGGGGGGACGTCATGGCACCTAAGTTAAGCCGAAGATGTTCTGGTTGGGGAGCCCGATAAGAGGGTTGTTTTACATGCTGCGAGTGACTGCGGATCCCTAATCCGAGCGAACTTGGCAAAATCGGTCGGCGCGCGGCGTTCGGATCGTGTAAAGACCGCCCTGGCCATGGGTTACCCGTGGTCGCGGGCGATCTTGAAACGGTCGCCGTGACGTCTGTGGAACGCTGGGCAATAGGTTGGCCGTACGGAAATCTTCAGGCACCCGGACTTGAGACGCCGGGACTCGCGATGGGGGCGAGCATGTCCATGCTAAAAGGAACCAATGTGCCGGTGCCGGCGCCGAGCGTGCGCGTCGAATTGGGATGGCGTTCAGGCCCCGGAGTGCCGGATGTCGACGCCTCCGCCCTGCTGCTGGTGTCCGGAAAGGTCCGCTCCGACGCGGACTTCGTCTTTTACAACCAGCCCGCGCACGCCTCGGGCGCGGTCAGGCACGACGGCAAGACGCCCGCCGGGGGCAGCGTGACCGACACGCTTTCCGTCGACCTGGCGAGCGTGGAGCCCGCCGTCGAGACCGTAGTCGTGGCGGCATCGGCGGACGGCGGCAACTTCGGGCAGGTGCCGGGACTTTACGTACGAATCCTGGACATGGCGAACGGCGCGGAGCTCGCGCGCTTCGACAGCCAGGACGCCGCCGTCGAAACGGCCTTCGTCCTCGGCGAGCTCTACCGGCGCCAGGGTGCGTGGAAGTTCCGCGCGGTGGGACAGGGCTACGACAGCGGCCTGGAAGGCCTGGCCAGGGACTTCGGCATCAGCGTCGACGAGCCCCAGCAGCCGGCCCGGGCCCAGGCTCCCGCCCAGGCCCCGGCCCAGCCGCTCCAGGCCCCGCCGCCCCAGCCAACCCAGGCTCCTCCGGCCGCCGCCACCCCCGTACGCCTCACCAAGATCACGCTCACCAAGGAAGCCCCGTCCGTCTCCCTCGCCAAGCAGGGCGGCACCACCGGCACCATGCGCGTGAACCTCAACTGGGAGGTGCGCAAGCAGTTCAAGGGCTGGGGCGCCAAGCTCGGCAGGGCCGTCGCCATGCACAGCGACCTCGACCTCGATCTGTGCGCCCTCTACGAACTCACCGACGGCCGCAAGGGAGTCGTCCAGGCCCTCGGCAACGCCTTCGGCTCGCTGCACCAGCCGCCGTACATCCACCTCGACGGCGACGACCGCACCGGAGCCGTCAGCACCGGCGAGAACCTGACCATCAACCTCGACCACAAGGACAAGCTCCGCCGCGTCATCATCTTCGTCGCCGTGTACGAAGGCGCCCGCTCGTTCGCCGATCTGCACGCCACGGTCACGCTCCAGCCGCAGCACGGAGCACCCATCGACTTCTCCCTCGACGAGTGCACCGTGCCGTCGACCGTCGCCTCGCTCGCCCTCATCACCAACGAGGACGGAGACCTGACCGTGCGCCGCGAAGCCCGCTATCTCGTACCGGAACGCGGCGTCAGCCCCCAGCGCACCATCGACTACGCCTACGGCTGGGGCATGAACTGGACCCCCGGCAGGAAGTGACGTCTCAACGCTCCGGTCAACGCTCCGGCGCGGCCTCGGGACGGGAGTACGTACGCCCCTTCCAGGCCGCGCCTCGCCCGCGGTAGTGCTGCACGGCGGAATCGACGGTCATCAGCAGATACAGAACCGCCGTGAACGGCAGCAGCAGAGCCGTCCACAGCGGCTGCCCGTAGTAGTGGAGCATCGGCAGGTACGTCGCTGTCATTACCGCCCACGCCAGGCCGCCCGCCCAGGCCGTGATCCCGTCAACCGACAGCAGACCGGCGCAAAGCGTGACCGGGGGCGCGAGATACACCAGCGCGAGCCCCACGACTGTCCCGGCGAGCAGCGGCGGGCTGTACAGCAGCTGGGCGTACGCGCTGCGCGACACCATCCGCCACAGGTCGCCGAGCCGGGGACAGGGGCGCACGCTGTCCACGCCCTCCGCGAGCCCCAGCCAGATCCTGCCCCCACTGCGCTGGACAGCCCGGGCAAGTGACACGTCGTCGATCACCGCGTGGTGGATGGAGTCCGGGACCCGCGCCCGCACCGCGGCCTCGGTCCGCAGCAGCACACAGCCGCCGGCGGCCGCCGCCGTCCGCGCACCCGCCCTGTTCACCCACCGGAAGGGGTAGAGCTGCGAGAAGAAGTAGACGAAGGCCGGTACGACCAGCCGCTCCCACTCGCTGACAACACGCAGCCGCGCCATCTGGGAGACCAGGTCGAGGCCGTTCGTGCGGGCGGCCGCCACCAGCTCGCGCAGACTGTCCGGATCGTGCGCGATGTCGGCGTCCGTCAGCAGCAGATACTCGGGCTCCGGACACCCGGGCTCGCGCGTGCGGGCCAGCGCGATGCCGTGCCTCAGCGCCCAGAGCTTCCCGGTCCAGCCTGGCTCGGGCTCGCCGGGGGAGACCACGGTCAGTGGAAGCCCGCCGTGCCGGGCGGCCAGCTCGCGGGCCAGCGCGCCCGTACCGTCCTGGCTGCCGTCGTCGACGAGGAAGATCTCCGCCCGTCCGGGATAGTCCTGCGCGAGGAGCGAAGGCAGGCTCGACGGGAGCACCTCGGCCTCGTCGCGCGCAGGTACGACAACGGCGACATCCGGCCATGGGCCGGGCGGACGGTCCGGCTCGGCGCGCTGCGGAAGCCGCTGATCCGTACGCCAGAAGAACCCCTGGCCCAGCAGCAGCCACACCCACGCGGCCAGTGATCCCACAGCAATCCACGCAATGGCGCTCATCCGCCGAAGTCTGCCCCACCCCGGCCGGGGTGGGAGGGCGGTCGACTATGGTGACCGGGTGAAGATCGCGCTCATGGACTCGGGAATCGGCTTGCTGGCAGCGGCCGCCGCTGTACGCCGGTTGCGGCCCGACGCCGCTCTGGTCCTCTCCTCCGCCCCCGACACCATGCCGTGGGGGCCACATATGCCCGCCGAGGTCACCGCACGCGCGCTCGCCGTGGCACGCGCCGCTGCCGCGCACCGGCCGGACGCACTGATCGTGGCCTGCAACACCGCTTCCGTGCACGCTCTGCCCGCGCTCCGCGCAGAGCTGGAGCCCGGGATTCCGGTCATCGGCACCGTGCCCGCGATCAAGCCGGCCGCCGCGGCCGGCGGACCCGTCGCCATCTGGGCCACTCCCGCCACCACGGGCAGCCCCTACCAGCGCGCCCTCATCCGTGACTTCGCCGACGGCGTCACCGTCACCGAGGTGCCCTGTCCCGGTCTCGCCGACGCGGTGGAGCACGCCGACGAGGAGGCCATCGACCTGGCCGTCGCAGCGGCAGCCGCCCTCACGCCGGCCGATGTAAGGGCCGTCGTCCTGGGCTGTACCCATTACGAACTCGTCGCCGAGCGCATCCGCGCCGCAGTCCAGCCGCCCGGCGCACCCCCCGTGGTGCTGCACGGCTCCGCCGGAGCCGTCGCCGCGCAGGCACTGCGCCGTATCGGGGCGCAGCCCGCCACCGCGGCCACGCCCGGCGGCGGGCTCACCGTGCTGCTCGGCGGAAGCGACTCCGCGCTGCCGGGACCGGCCCTCGCGTACGCCGAAGGCAGGCTGCTGGAGGCCGTCAGCACCGTTCGCTGACCTGGGCCCGGCGCAGCACTGCCCGGAACGCTGAACGTGAGTACGCTGCTACGCATGAGGGACCACCCCAACGGCGACGGGCCTGCCGTGAAGCCCGCTCTCCCGATCTGGACCGGTCGCGCGACCAACCGCGCACAGTGGCTGCTCGCCTCTGCGGGCGCCGCCTGTCTGGCCGTCGGCATCAGACTGGCCGTCGACGCCTCGTGGACGAACGTCCCACTGGTGATGACTATCGTCGGCCTCCTCGCGGTGGGCGTGCTCATGCTCTTCGGGACCCTGGCTTTCGTCCATGTGGCGGTCAAGGTCTACAGCGATGCGGTCGAGGTGCGCTGCGGCCACTTGGGTCTGCCCCGTCGGCGTATCCGGCTCGACCATGTGGCGGGCGCCGAATTCGCCCCGAGCCTCACACCCCGGCACTGGGGCGGCTGGGGCTACCGCTGGCGTCCCGACCTGGGGGTCGGCATGATCGTCCGTGAAGGCGAGGGTGTCATCCTCAAGCTCGGGGACGGCGGGACCTTCTCGGTGACCGTGGACGATGCCCAGACCGCGGTACGGGTCATCCGCGGCCGGCTGGGCCTCGGCACCACAGGCAAAACTGCCGGAGCCTGATCCCCCGGACGGACGTACCTTGACAGACCTGTAAGAAACAGACCCGTAAGAAACAGACCTGTAAGAACCTGTACGCCCCTACGTCTGACGGCTGCGCGGCCGCGCCCCCGCCCCGGATGCGGCGACCGTATCCGCCCCGTCCTCGCCCAGCCGGCGCGCGGTCGCCAGACCGGCCAGCAGACCGGCGCCCGCCGTCACCTGCGTAAAGCTCAGCGCGTTGCCGATGCCCGCGAGGGCCGCCAGGGCGGTCAGCGCCGCCGCGGCCGTCAGGGCCACCGGTGTGGACCGGGGCGAGCGCCACAGCCCGTACAGCATCCAGGCGAATGCGGCGCCCAGCAGCACGACCCCCGGGATCCCCTGTTCGGCGGCCTGCTGCAACGGCGCCGAGTGGGGTTTGCCGTCGGAGCCGGGCGTCTGCCGGGCGGTCGGGCTCAGCCTGCCGAACCGGTCGGGGCCCGTGCCGCGCGCCGGATTCTCCTTGGCCAGAGCGATCGCGTCCCGCCACAGCAGCACCCGGTTCGTGGTCAGCCGACCCTCCAGCGAGACGGTCAGCCCGTCGGGCAGCGCGTCCTCCGCCACCGCCCATGAACCCCCCACCACGAGCCCCGCCGCCAGCGCCAGCCCCGCCAGCCCCGCCGCCCTGCGATGCGCCCGGCCCGCCGCGAGGGAACAGAGGAGTACGCCGAGCGCCGCCGCGAACCCGGCGGCGGAGCCGAGCAGCAGCGCCGTGACCGCGATGCCGAGGGCCAGCAGCCGAAGCCCCAGCCGCAGCGGATACGGCCGCGCCGCCCAGGCCGCACAGCACGCGGCGCCCGAGGCCAGAGCCAGCAGCGCGGCGGTCGCGCCGGTACTCCCGGGAACGGTGACGGCGTCCGCGCCGGCCATTCCGGATGCGGGCTGCGAGGCGCCGGCCAGGCCGAGTGCGGCGAGGGAAGCGGCCGACGCGGCGGCGACCGGCAGCAGTGAGCCGCAGATCCGGCCGCACGCATAAGCCCCGGCGACGGCCAGCACGGCGAGCAGGACGCCCTCGGGCCTGGCGTCCCGGCCCGTGGCGGCGATCAGCGGCCAGACGGCGCAGCCGCCCAGGATCACGACGCCGGCGGCATCGGTGATGCCGCCGCGTTCGCGCGCGACGGACCGTACGGCCGGTGCGGCCATCCCCGTCGACCCCCCGACATGTGACGGGCCCCGTTCACCGCGGCTGGATCGGGCCGGGCGGCAGGGACTGGCGCACACCGTAACGGTAGGGACACGGGTTTGTGTACGGATTGCGCAGGAACGTTGCCTCAGCCGCCGTGACCGGACTCCCGGTGCCCCGCCCGGCCACCGTAGACTCCCCGGCGTGAGCGCCACCCGCACCGCCGTAGACGAGCCGGCACAGCTGGCCCCGCAGTCCGCCCCCACCCACCGCGGGAGAACAATGCTGCGTCGGCTCGTGGCTGCGTCGGCCGCCGCACTGTCCGGCCTGCTCCTGTACGCGAGCTTCCCGCCCCGCCCGCTCTGGTGGCTGGTACTGCCCGGCTTCGCCCTGCTCGCCTGGTGCCTGTACGGGCGAGGCCTGCGGGCCGCGTTCGGACTCGGCTACCTGGCCGGGCTCGGCTTCCTCCTTCCCCTCCTTGTCTGGACGGGCGAAGAGGTCGGCCCGGGACCGTGGCTGGCGCTCGCCGCAGTGGAGGCGGTCTTCGTCGCACTGTGCTGTGTGGGCATCGCCGCCGTGACCCGGCTGGCGGCCTGGCCGCTGTGGGCCGCCGCGGTGTGGGTCCTGGGCGAGGCGGTCCGCGCCCGGGTGCCCTTCGGCGGTTTCCCCTGGGGCAAGATCGCCTTCGGCCAGGCGGACAGCGCCTTCCTGCCGCTCGCGGCGCTGGGCGGCACCCCCCTACTCGGGTTCGCGGTCGCCCTGTGCGGCTTCGGCCTCTACGAACTGGTGCGCCAGGCCCGTACGTACCGGAGCACCGGTCAACTGCCCCGCCGGACCGCCGCCCTCGCGGCGCTGACCGTCCTCGTCCCCGTGACGGCGGCCCTCGCCGCGCGCCCGCTGGTCACCGACACGGCCGAGGACGGGACCGCCACCGCAGCGGTGATCCAGGGCAATGTGCCGCGCATGGGACTCGACTTCAACGCCCAGCGCCGCGCGGTCCTCGACAACCACGCGCGGCGTACGGTCGAGCTCGCCGACGACGTCAAGGCGGGCAAGGAGGCGAAGCCGGACTTCGTCCTGTGGCCGGAGAACTCCTCGGACATCGACCCCTACCGCAACGCCGACGGCCGCTCGGTCATCGACAACGCGGCCAAGGCCATCGGCGTGCCGATCGCCGTCGGCGCGGTCGTCGCCCCAGACACCGGGCCGCTGCGCAACACGCAGATTCTGTGGGACCCCGAGCGCGGCCCTCAGGACACGTACGACAAGCGGCAGATCCAGCCCTTCGGCGAATACATCCCGCTGCGGCCCGTCGTGCGGTTCTTCAGCGAGAGCTACGTCGACATGGTCCGCCGGGACTTCGGACGCGGCACCAAGCCGGGTGTGTTCGACATGGCCGGCACCAAAGTGGGCCTGGCCACCTGCTACGAGGCGGCCTTCGACTGGGCGGTGCGGGACGCCGTCATGGGCGGCGCCCAGGTCATCTCGGTGCCCAGCAACAACGCCACCTTCGGGCGCAGCGAGATGACGTACCAGCAGCTGGCGATGGACCGGGTCCGTGCCGTCGAGCACGGCAGGGCCGTCCTCGTTCCCGTCACCAGCGGGGTCAGCGCCGTCATCCAGCCGGACGGCGACGTCGTGCAGAAGTCGCAGATCTTCACGCCCGACGCGCTGGTCGCCGAGGTGCCGCTGCGCTCCTCGCTGACGCCCGCGACGCGCCTCGGCACGATCCCCGAAGGGGCACTGGCACTGCTCGCCGGGGCCGGTCTCGGCTGGGCCGTCCTGCTCGGGGCACGGGCCCGTCGGCGTACGTCCGCATGACGGACGGGCCGTTAGGGTCGGGCCATGTCAACCCCTGAGTTCATCCGCGAGATCCGTGCCACCGCAGGCCACCAGCTCCTCTTCCTGCCGGGCGTCAGCGCCATCGTCTTCGACGACGAGGGGAGAGTGCTGCTGGGGCGTCGCGCCGACACCGGCAAATGGTCGGTCATCGGCGGGATTCCGGAGCCGGGGGAGCAGCCTGCGGCGACCGCCGAGCGCGAGGTGTACGAGGAGACGGCCGTACGGTGCGTGGCCGAGCGGGTCGTCCTCGTCCAGGGGCTCCAGCCGGTCCAGTACTCGAACGGCGACCAGTGCCAGTACATGGACATCACCTTTCGGTGCCGGGCCGTCGGCGGTGAGGCGCGCGTCAACGACGACGAGTCGCTGGAAGTCGGCTGGTTCTCGGTGGACGCACTCCCGGAACTCCACGAGTTCGGGTACCTGAGGATCAAGCAGGCGCTCACCGACGCACCCACATGGTTCGAGCCCACCCCCCAGCCCTGAAGTATGGGTGCTGGCCACATGGGTCGTGCGCGGAGCGCTGCCTAGGGTCGTGGGCATGACCGCGCCCACCACACCCCCACGCCATGCCGCAGCACTCGACCTCGGCGGCCGTACCGCGCTCGTCACCGGCGCGGCGGGCGGCATCGGCCGCGCCTGCGCGCTGCGGCTCGCAGCCGCCGGAGCCAAGGTCAGAGCGGTGGACCGGGACGCGGCGGGGCTCGACGCCCTCGTCGGGCAGGCGGCGGGACTTGCGGGCCTGACGGGCGCCGTGGAAGCGCACCCCCTCGACCTCACCGACCTCGACGCGGCCGAGCAGGCGGCGGCCGGCACGGACATCCTCGTCAACAACGCCGGGCTGCAACTGGTCCGCCCCATCGAGGCATTCCCGCCCGACGTCTTCCACACCGTCCTCACCGTGATGCTCGAAGCGCCGTTCCGGCTGATCAGGGGTGCGCTGCCGCACATGTACGGGCAGCGGTGGGGCCGTATCGTCAATATCTCCTCCGTGCACGGACTGCGTGCCTCCGCGTACAAATCGGCGTACGTCGCGGCCAAGCACGGCCTCGAAGGGCTCTCCAAGACCGCCGCTCTCGAAGGCGCCGAGCACGGCGTCACATCGAACTGCGTCAGCCCCGGCTACGTCCGCACCCCGCTCGTCGAGCGCCAGCTCGCCGATCAGGCGGCCGCCCACGGACTGCCGGAGGAACGCGTCCTGGCCGACGTCCTGCTCCAGGACTCCGCGCTGAAGCGCCTGATCGAACCGGACGAGGTCGCCGAAGCGGTCGCCTACCTGTGCGGCGCCCAGGCGTCGTTCATCACCGGAATTTCACTGCCCCTCGACGGCGGCTGGACCGCTCACTAGCTGGTTGAGTGTGCCCATGTCCCCCGATCAACCCGCCCGCCCCGATCAACCCGACCGCCCGGATCATCCCGGTCATCCCGCTCGTCGCGATCGCCCGCAGAGCAGCAGCGAAGCGCCGTACCTGGAGCTCCTCGCGCGCGGGGCCGCCCCCGACGCCTACGAGCGGCCCGTAACCTGGCGCGACCTG